>DATKVD010000157.1:0-7835 GCA_035530235.1 Planctomycetota bacterium
GTCGAGGGCGGCGACGTTCACCTTGAACTCCTCGCCGGTGGCGCACCCGACGAGCGCGAAGATGTTCAGCGGCTGGTTCATGACCCACGCAAGCGCGACCTGCGGGATGGTGAGTCCCTTCTCGTCGGCGAGCTCGCGGACACGATCAAGCCGGCAGAAGTTCTCCTCGGTGCAGTAGCAGTCGACGCAGAGCTTGGGCAGGCCCTCGGTGAAGCTGTCGAGGTTGTCCCGGGTGAACCGTCCCGAGAAGAACCCCCCGCCCAGGCTCGACCAGGAAAAGACCGCGAGCTTCTCTTCGGCGTACCACGTGCGGGCGGCTTCCCCGTCCGGACCGGCGATGCTGATGCAGTCGGCCCAGGGGGCCTTCCGCTGGACGGCGAGACTGAAGTTCGGGCTGGACGCGGCGAAGGGCGTGAGCCCCTTCCCGGCGGCGTATGCGTTGGCTTCGGCGATGCGCTGATGTGTCCAGTTGGACCCGCCGAACGCACCGATCCGCCCCGCACCCCTGTGCTCGTTCAACACGTCGACGATCGGACCGACCGGCATCGAGGGGTCGTCACGGTGAAGGAGATACAGATCGATGTAGTCGGTGCCCAGGCGGTCGAGGGACTCGATGAGGTCCTGGGTGATGTCGAGCGGGGTGACCCGGTTGCGTCCGCCGGCGGGGTGTGCCCCCTTGTCCACGATGACCACCTTGTCACGGATGTCGCGCTCGGCGATCCACCGCCCGAGCGTGCGTTCGCTTTCGCCGCCGCCGTAACCGTGCGCCGTGTCGAACGCCGTGCACCCCAGCTCGAAGGCCGCGTCCAGCAGCGCCGCGCACCGCGCGTAGTCCGACGTCTTCAGCATCACCCCGCCCTGAACCAGACGCGACACCGGCTTGTCCACTCCCGGAACCTTTCCGTACTCCATCGTGACTCCTTCCTTCCGTTGTCTTCTTGTCGCGGCACGTCACTCCATCGGGTACTTCAGTCCCCACTGGGCACGGATGGCGTCCAGTGTTTTCATGATCGAGAGGGTCTCGTCGAGCGGCATGACGTCGCTCTCGAGTTTCCCCTCTCGGATGCAGCGCATCACTTCTTCCGCCTCGTAGTTGTAGCCGTTCGACGTCATCGGGGTGTCGATGTGCCTGGGCTCGGTGCCGTGGACCTCGAGCGTGAGTCCGTGGGTGCGCCACCAGGGCGGGTCGATGCGGATCCATCCGTCGGTGCCGATGATGACGGCCTCGTGCATGGTGCGGGTGCGGATAGCGGTCGAGGATATTGCGAGGCGTCCGCCCTGGTGCGCCAGGATGACGGCGGCCTGCTCATCGACGCCGGTTTCCCCAAGTTGTGCCAGGGCCTTGACTTGGGTCGGCGGCCCGAAGAGCATGGAGGCGAGGCCGACATTATAGACCCCGACGTCCAGAAGCGCCCCGCCGCCGAGTTCGGGATTGAAGAGACGCGCCTTCGGGTCGACGCCGCCGGTGCGGAAGCCGAAATCGGAATGGATCATTCGCACCTCGCCGATCGCGCCGTCGGCGATCAACTCCCGCATCCTCACCTCCGCCGGCTGAAACCGTGACCACATCGCGTCCATCAGGAAAAGCTTCTTCTTCCGCGCGACCGCGATCATCCCGGCCGCCTGCGGGGCGTTGATGGCGAAGGGCTTCTCGCACAGGACGTGCTTTCCCGCACCGAGACACAGGAGGGTGTTGTCGTGGTGGAACGAATGCGGCGTCGAGACGTAGACCACGTCGACGTCCGGGTCGTTTGCGAGGGCCTCATACGATGCGTGTCGGTGCGCGACGCTGAACTCATCGCCGAACTTGTCGGCGGTCTGCTGTTTTCGCGACCCGACCGCGACGAGTTCCGCATCCTCACACGCCCCCAGTCCCGTTGCGAACTTGTGCGCGATGTTCCCCGTTCCGATAATCCCCCAGCGGAGCTTGCTCATGGCGTCTCCAAGGAATGGTGTAGTCCGGGCCCCTTGTGGCCCGGCAGCATCTACAGTCCAGCGCCCCACAAGGGGGACGCACTACAGGAAGAAGCCAGCGGCTACCACCTTTTTCCCTCTTTGCGTGTCCCGCAGAGGTTGACCTGCATCCCGAGCGCTTCGGCCATCGACGCCTTGGCGAGCGTCGCCGCGTCGGCCCCCTTCGCGCTCAGACCGTAGGCCACCTGGATGTGGTTCGCCTTGTGCCTGGCCATCATCTGGTCGCGCGAGACGCCGTAGGTCACCAGGTGCATCATGGGCCACTGCGGGGTCGTCGCGTTCCAGCGGCTCTGACTCTCCTCCAGCGGAAGTGCGATCGATTCCCCGCGTCCGAGGTCCATCTTCAGCCGGTTCGACTCGACGTAGATCCGGCTCCAGACGACCTCGCCGGGCTTCGAGACGCCCTTGATGGTGCCGCCGCCCAGACGGAAATACATCGGCGGCTGACGTTCGCTGACGGCGTCCCTGTATCCGTTCGGAAGATGCGACGGCGGAATGGCGCCCGAGATCTCGAGCACCCAGACGTATTCGCTCGTGGTTCCGGAGCGGTCCCAGTCGCCCCAGCGGAGGTCGTGCAGGGTGTTCTCGACGGGCTGACCCAGCGCACGGTGCACGCGGAAGGTCATGATCGCATCGAGCCCGGCACACTCGTCCACCTCGTTGAAGTGAAGCACGGGACGTCCGTCGAAGAGGACGCGCTTTCCGTCGGCGCTCCTCACCGGCGGACGGACCGAGTCGTTCAGGAGCCCTTCCACCAGGTCGCTCGCGGGCAGGAGGTCCTTGAGTCCCTGCTGGTACTGGATCCCGATGCACTCGCAGCCGAATTCGTCGGCCAGGCGCGTCGCCGCGACGTACATCCTGCACTGCGTCAGCACCTGCTGACGGGTCAGTTCGGTCGTCTCGTCCCACCCGAGTTCGAAACGCATCCCCTGACGTCGGAGCCATCGGAAGGCCGCACGTGCCTCACGGCTCGGCACCTGCGTCGTCGCATAGTAGAGGGCCGACTGCGACAGCCGCTCCTTGAATACCCCCGTCGGATGCAGCAGGTGGTCCGGGATGATCGCGTTGAACATCCCCATGCACCCCTCGTCGAAGATGCCCATGATGGCCTTCTCGCGCTGGAGTTCTTCGGCAAGGGCCTGTCCGAGCCGACGCACCCTTGCCGGGACCTTCACCCGACCCAGCGGCGTCACGTGGTCGGTGCGGTGGGTCACGCGGCCGGTCTTCAGCCAGCGCGCGAGCTTCTTGCGGAAATCGTCCGACGAGAAATCCTCGCTCCAGAGCGTCGAGTACTTGACGCCCGCCTTGGTGAGTGAGCCGTTGAGGTTGAGCATCCCCACCAGTCCCGGCCACTGTCCCGACCAGTTGGCGATGGTGCAGATGGGCCCGCGGTGGGTGGTGAGCCCCGCAAGCACGTGGTGCGAATACTGCCAGACGGCCTCGGCGACGATGAGCCTGGCGTCGGGGTCGAGCCGTGAGAAGACGCGCATCCCCTCGGCCTGCGAGGCGATGAATCCGTGGCCCTCGTCCTGCTTGAAAGGATGCGCACGGACGAGCCGGCACCCGCACGCGGCCGCCGCCTCGGCCAGCTCCCGTTCCATCTGTTCCTGTGCGGGCCAGCATTCACGGTTGGCGCTCAGTCGCAGGTCCCCCGACGCCACCAGGAGCACCTCGTTCGACTTCGCCTTCCTGGGTTTCCGCTCTTTGGGCATTCTGTGGGCCGTCATGGAGGACCTCCGTATGGGTCTGTGGGCACACCGCGGGATTGTGCACGCGGGGCTTGCGGAAGTCAAGAGGCATGTGCCCGCGGCGGCTTCGGTGCGGCTAGTCCCGGCCAGGGGCGAAGCAGAGCACGCGGCCGTCCTCGCAGGAGACGAAGATGCGACCGGCGGCGTCGACCGCGACGCCCCACACCACGACCTGAGCCGGGACGTCCCGGGACCAGAGGACTTCCCCGTCTTTCAGTCGTCGCGCGGCGAGCGTCGACTGCTCACCCCGCGTTGTGACGATCATCAGTGCATCGGCAAAGCACACGAGTCCGCGGCAGGAAGCCGGCGCCGTCATCTCCCACTTCTCGAATCCCGCCTCCTCCGACGCCGCCGTGGGGGTGAATGAGAGTTTCCGCGGGGGTTGACGTCGTCCCTCGGCCTTCGGCTGGGCGATCGCGACGGTCCCGGAAGGCGCCCGGAGCGTCACGTCGGTGACGAGACTGGTCTGGAGGTCCCACGCGTCCCTCGGGTGGAAGAGGTCGCGCGTGTGCCCCCGGGCGTCGCCCGGCCTGGTCACGCACGTCCCGGTCGTCGCATCGAACGACGCCGTCGGATAGGCGTTGCCGCCGGGGAACTCGAGCCGACCCTCCGCCAGTCGAACGTTCCCCATGAGACCAATGCCGTTGCGGAGTCCGGCGTGCAGCACGCCGGAGTCGTTGTTGTGCCACTTCATCTTGCCCGTGACGGCGTCGAGCGCACAGACGTGCGTCCCGTCGAAGTGCGCGATGCCCGCCGCGGCATACACCACGCCGTCCTCCACGGCGACGCCTCCGGCCACGGGCCACGTCGCAATGAGGCTCCCGAAGACGGGAATCCTGCGCTCGACGGGTGCGACGCGGAAGCGCCACAAGAGCCGACCCGTCGCCGCTTCGAACGCGTAAACGTGTCCGTCGTTGGAGCCGACGTACGCCCGGCCGTTCCAGATCGCGGGTGGATAATAGACCGCTCCCTCGGTGTAGGCCTTCCAGACGGGCTTGCCGTCGCCGGCGTTCAGCGCGCGCACGACGCCGTCGGTGTCGGCGATGAAGACGCGTCCGCCCGCGGTCACGGGGGCGGTGGCCGTGGTCGTCCGGTCGGGCTTCCACGTCCACAGCTGACGCGGCGCCCCGGGCAGCACCGTCGCGGTCGTCGAGTTGCACCGGCTGTCGCGCCGGAATGCGGGCCAGTCGCCCGCCGCGGCCTCGAGCGGCTCGACCTTCGTGACATCGTCGGCGACGACCTCCAGCTGCCGGCGTTCGTCGGCCTTCCGCGCAAAGTCAAACCCCCCCCCCGGCCCCAGGCAGATGTGTCCCCACAGGGAGTTCCTGCAGCCGCAGATCCACGGTCCCCAGTGAAGGAGTCCGTCGGCGATGACGACGCCGTCCTGGCACGGCGGGCGCATGGGGGCGATGTGCTCCTCGGCGTTCGTCGCGGGGATGATGCGCGTGGTGCCGTTGGGCCCGCGGTAGAAGATGCTGTCGATGGAGCCGGTCGCGCGGGTGCAGTTGTGACGGCCGCGGAACTGTGCGAGGACCTCTCCGGTGGCGTAATCGATCTTCACGCCGGGAAATCCGGCGGCGTAGAGCGCGTCCTCGCGAAGCACCAGTTGACGGTTTCCGTCCTTCGTCTGCCACAGGAGCTTCCCGTCGGTCGTCGAGACCGCGACGAGCCGCGACTGCTGAGGCCCCGCGAAGAGGAGATACCGGTCGTTGCACTTCATGTAGACGCTGGTGGTGAACCCGGTACGGGGGTTCTGCGCCCGGTCGTGCGGGCCGATGGCCTGGAGCAGCTCGGTGTCGTCGGTCCGCCACAGCACCTTCCCGTCCCCCGCATTGAGACACCCGAGGGCCTTGCCCGGACTGTGGAAGTAGATCCTGCCGCCGCTCATGCAGACCGCGCGGCTGTCCACGAGTTCGGTCTCGCGGTGAGTCCAGAGCACCTTTCCGGTCTTCGCGTCCATGGCCAGAAACGCCCGGCCGAAGCCCCACGCGCGCTCGCGGTCCTTGTAGTCGTAGCCCGGCCACATTCCCCAGGGCCAGCCGCCGAACCCGGGCGACCGGCCCGGACGACGCGGGGCCTTCACCTCCTCGCCGCCCATCAGCGCATAGAGTCGACCGCCCTCGAGTCCCATCCACTTCCACACGGTCCCGCCCGCTAGGTCCACCGGCGGCACAATCTCGCCGATCACCTCGCCGGTCTCGGGGTCGATGAGCTTGCACGAGGTGTCGTCGGCCAGATAGAGCGCCTCCGGCGTCGCGATCATCGTGTTCCGGTGAATCTGGAACCCGGGCGTGAGCTTGCGCTTCCACAGCAGCGTCCCGTTGCAGGCGCTGGTCGCGTACAGCGTCTCCAGGACCTCGTTCTGGTAAGTCGTGAACGCGATGTGACCGTAGGCACGGAACACGCGCCCCCCGGCGGCCACCGTCACCGTGGGCGTGCACCCGAAAACGGGCCGGGCCAGATACTGGGTCATGTAGGGCGCCCGTGCCACGCGGTCCGTCGACTGCGGGTTGTTGCTCGGGTCGTGGTAGGGATGGCTCCACGGGTCGGTGCCCGCGGGCGCAGGCTTGACGATGGTCCGCGCGCCGACGAGCGCCTTGCCGCCCGGACGCAGGACCCGCAGGAGTTCCGCATCACGGACGTTCCCGCCCGAGTAGACCAGCACCCCGTCGGCGAGATTGTCGCCAAGGTGCACGCGTTCGGGGGCGCCCTTCGACACGAACACGCGTCGGCCCAGAAGCCCCGTCGCCTCGACCGACCTCTGAAGGCGGCTCACCTCGCCGGCGTCGGACAACTGGACGTAGACCAGAGGTCCGTCTTCCTTCGCCAGGGCCGTCACGAACGCGGCGCCGTCGCCCCGGGGGAGGCCCAGGACCACGCAGATGCCCTTCCGAACCCCGATCTTCCCGAGGGCGTCGTCCGCGGCGTCGCCGAAGGCAAATTCCCCCTGAGCCGCCAACGCCGCCACCAGTGCCACGGTCATGGCGCATCTTCTTGCGCTCATCGCGTTCTCCCGGACAATTCGAGACCCCATCCGTGCCGCTCCGGGCGGCAAGTATACCAGACAGGTCGTCGAGGTGCGTGGAAATTCGCGTGGACCAGGGTCACGGCGCGGGGATCAAAGGCCCCCGGAGCCGTATCGGAGGGCAGCGTCGAAGTAGGCCCGGACGTTCGCCTCGGGCGTCCCCTCGCGGATGGAGTCGGAGGTGCCGAGGATGAACCCGCCGCCGGGGGCGGCGGTCTCGATGGCCTCCTTCACCGTCCGCTCGACGAGTTCCGGCGTCCCCATCTTCAGGACGTAAAGGAGGTCCACGTATCCCATCAGGCAGACGCGGTCCCCGATGCGCCGCTTCGCGTCCGCGAGGTCGATGTCCCCCACCGGCGGCGGCGTCAACGTCTGGATGACGTCCACGCCCGCGTCGGCGACCATCTCGAGGATGCCCGAACACTTCCCGTCGTCGTAGAGGTTGACCATCCCGCCGAAGGAGTGCACGAGTTCGCACAGCTCCGCGAGCGCCGGCTGAAACACCTCCCGCCAGATCGTCGGCGACCACCCCACCGACAGGCTGTCGTAGTAGTAGTTCGCGAAGACGTACCGGAACCCCGCCTCCATCACCCGCCTCGCCTCCTCGAGCATCTGGTCGCGGAAGAACGCGAACACTGCGTCGAAGAACCCACGGTCGGTGTGATACCACACCATCAGGTCTTCCATCGAGCACGCGTGCCCCGCACGGTGACAGACGGGCGAGAGGATCTGGACAAGGAGGAGTCCGTTGTCGCCGAGACGCGCTTCGGTGTCTCGGCAGGCGGAGAAGTCGCAGGCGTCCTTGGGCGGCGGCAGGAGGTGCCTGACGGCGTTGAAATCGTTGCGGCCCTTGACGAGGAATTCGATGCGTGAGGGGTTCGGCGCGACGCCGAAGTCGGCGTCCCCGGGAGGCGGAAATCGCGTCACGTCCGTCACCGTCCCTGCCGGCGTGTGGAAGGTCCGGCGGACGAGCTTGAGACGCCCTTCCGTCCATTCGTCCTCGTCCACGCGGACGCCCGGCGGCACGGGGCCCGTCCCGGCGCCCACCCGCGTGACGTACCAGAACGGGTCCCCCGCAAGCTGGATGT
>DATKVD010000158.1:0-3056 GCA_035530235.1 Planctomycetota bacterium
GCTTACGTTTTCGAGGACAATGGCTCAGCCTGGGGCCAGGTTGCCAAGCTCACGGCCTCCGACGGGGCGGCGGCGGACTCTTTCGGCCTCTCCGTTTCGGTCAGCGGCACAACGGCCGTGGTCGGGGCCTTTGGCGACGACGACTGCGGACTCGGCTCCGGATCGGCCTACCTCTTCGAGAAGGGCGTCTCCGGCTGGAGCCAGATGGCCAAGCTCACGGCCTCCGACGGCACGATGTTCGACTCTTTCGGCGTCTCCGTTGCCGTCAGCGGCACAACGGCCGTCGTCGGGGCACACCTGGACGATGACTGCGGAAGTAACTCCGGCTCGGCCTACCTCTTCGAGGACAACGGGACCGCCTGGGTGCAGACGGCCAAACTGACGGCCTCCGACGGTGCGGTGGACGACTATTTCGGCGGCGCCGTTTCCGTCAGCGGGATGACGGCGCTCGTCGCGGCAAACATGGACGATGACTGCGGAAGCGGCTCCGGGTCGGTCTACGTCTTCGAGAACAACGGGACCGCCTGGGTCCAGGTCGCCAAGCTCTTGCCCTCCGACGGCGAGGCGTACGACGCTTTCGGCGTCTCCGTTGCCGTGAGCGGCACAACGGCCGTCGTCGGGGCCTACGGCGACGACGACTGCGGAAGCAACTCCGGGTCGGCCTACGTCTTCGAGGACAACGGCACCGCCTGGGTCCAGGTCGCCAAGCTCTTGCCCTCCGACATCGCGGCGGGTGACGCTTTCGGCTTCTCCGTTTCCGTGAGCGGCACGACGGCCGTCGTCGGCGCACAGTGGGACGACGACTGCGGAAGCGCCTCCGGGTCGGCCTACGTCTTCGAGGACAACGGCACCGCCTGGGTCCAGGTCGCCAAACTCCTCCCCTCCGACGGCGCGGCAGACGACTGGTTCGGCCGCTGCGTTTCCGTCAGCGGCCCGACGGCCATCGTCGGGGCATTCTACAACGATGACCTCGGAACCAGTTCCGGGTCGGCGTATATCTTCACGCCGATTCCCGAACCCGCGACGCTCGCACTGGTGGCAACGGGCCTCACGGCACTGGTCGGGTTCGTCCGCAGGCGAAGGTGACCGGGTCCCGCTGAGACCGCGGCGATCTACCGGCCGCGGCGGCTGAAGACGGTGAGCTTCACGTCGCGTTCGGCGGCCTTCGTCCGGTCCACCACCGTCACGGTGAAGACGTACTCGCCCGCCGCGGTGAGCCCCGTGACGCGGGTCGAGGCGTGACCGGGATGGTCGAAGACGGGCTTCACGCCGGCCGGGGCCTTCTTCGTCCACCACCAGTGGGTGAGGGTGTCGCCGTCGGGGTCGGCCGCTTTCGCCGAGAGGGCGGCGCTTCCCGGAGCGTCGATGCGGGCCGTCGCATCGGCGATGACCGGGGGATGGTTCTCCGGATGCACCGTCACCGTGTGGTCCTTGTGAACGGTATTGTGTCCGTCGGTGACCTCGAAGCGGAAGACGTAGTCCCCGGCGACGGTCATACCCGTCGCGACGCGTGCAGTGGCGTCGGGCTTCGCCCGTGGGGGCAAGTCGAGCACGACGTTCGCGCCCGCCGGCTGCTTCATGACCTTCCAGTCAAACGTCCACTTGTCCTTTTCGAGATCGTTGGGCCACGCACGCAGGAGCGTCTTCGATTCCGGGAGCGTGACGGTGATGGGGATGCGGTTGTGGAGGTCGAGGATCTCGGGCGGGTTGTTCTTGGCGAAAACGATCTCCTTCACCTGACGCGTGACGACATGCGTTGGATCACTCACGGTCACGGTGAAGACGTAGTCCCCCGGCACGGTGAGTCCCGTGGCCGGGGTGGTGTCGGCGTCCGGTTTGGCGAGCTGAACCTTCGCCCCGGCGGGCTGAGACGCGACGGTCCACTTGAAGGTGACCGGGTCCTGTTCGGGGTCGGTCCCGGAGGCGGCGAGGACGACGCGGCTCGCGGGGGCGACCAGGAACGTCGGACTCGCATCGAAGCCGGTGACGGTGGGCGGCAGGTTCCCGCCCGGGTGTGCGTAAACCGTTACGACAGAAGCTTTTACGACCGGAAGCGTGAGCGTGCCGTCGGCGGCCACGGTCTGGACGCCGAGTTCCTCATACGCCCGCCGGTTGACCGTCCGGCAGACGCCGTACCGCCCGGCCGGAAGACCCTTCACGGTGACGTCCTGCTTCCGCGAGTCCTTCAGGTCGTTCAAGAGCACAACGGTGGTTTTTCCCTTGTGCACGAACGCGAGTGAGCGGAGGGACGCGTCGTCGGACGCCGCCTCGATGCGCACGGCGCCCGGTCTCACGTAGTGCATCACCTGACGGAAGTTCCAGTATTCGCTCTCGCGCCTGACGGACGCGCCGTCGTGGTTGACGGTGAGCACCCTCCCCCACCCGTAGATGGACCAGTAGCTCGCGTCGGCGAGCGTCAGGTCGTCGTAGAGGACCTCGGTGGTCTGGGACATGTACTCGGTCTGGCCGGTGGGGATGCCGCGCGCTTTCGCGAAGTCGCGGATGAGCGTCCGCTCGTCCTTCGAGCCGTAGAGGTGATACGACAGGTGCGTGACCCAGGGCCAGACCTCGGCATCGTCCTTGAGGGCCTGGATGAAGTTCCACGACACACGGGTGTTGACGCCGTCGGGGAACTGGACGCGTGTCTTGAGTCCGAGGGCCTTGAGCCGCGGCCCGAGGGTGCGGATCATGCGACCGACCACCTGCGGCTGAAAGAGGTTCCCGTTGGCGGGTTCGTTGCAGATGACGTAGTGGTCGGCCTCGATGCCGTGCCTGTTCTTGAGATGCAGCAGAAACGCGGTGGCGTACTCGACGTACTCCCCGGGACTCCGGACGAGCCACTCGGGCACGCGTCCGGTGGAGCCGCCGTTGAA
Organism: Planctomycetota bacterium; assembly: GCA_035530235.1. Lineage (GTDB taxonomy): Bacteria > Planctomycetota > DG-23 > DATKVD01 > DATKVD01 > DATKVD01. The sequence continues at coordinate 2,874 of DATKVD010000158.1, forward strand.
AAACGACGGACTGATCCAGAGCGTGAACGGGTCGCCGAGGGTCTCAACACGCTGCTTGAACGGCTTGATCCACGTCTCGACGTACTTGTCGACTTCAGACGTGCCGAAGGCGGCCCAATTGATGTGTTCGGGGTCGTCGTCGTCGTTGACGGGTTCCCAGCACACGACGCCGTGCCGGCTGCC
>DATKVD010000159.1:0-2925 GCA_035530235.1 Planctomycetota bacterium
CCGTCCTCGAGAACGCCCGTCGGCTTCCCCGCACATGGTATGACATCTTCGTGGTGCACGAGGTCAACCGGGCACTGCACCACAGCGGCAGGCTTCCCCGTGAGATGTTCTCCTATCCCCAGAACGACACATACGGTGCACTCATCCCGGAGCACAAGGACCCGCTGGCCGACAGGAAGCTGGCACAGTTCTTTCTCGAACTGGGACAGGTCAACATGGCGGAGCACTGGGGCCAGCACGCCCTGGAGGTCAAGGGGGAGAGTCCAGGGGTGCTGAAGCTCCTGGTGAAGGTGAGCATTCTCAAGAGACGGGTGGTGCTTGCCCGCACGTATCTGAGTGCGCTCACGAAGCATCTCCTGTGGCGGGACTGGGCGAAGGAGCGGCTGCGTCGTCTCGACACCGATCCCCTGATGACGTCGGACCGCGAGATCGCTTACCTGCGCTCGGTCATGGTGTCGGAGGATTACCGCTACGGTGCGTTCGGCGGCGTCACCTGGGCCCAATTCCTGGCCCAGCCGCTGCGAACCAACCCACGGAACCGCATGGCGTTCGAATACCTGATGGCGCACTTCATGCTGGCGAAGCGTCCCGACCTGGTGGTGAGCCACATCCGCCACCTGGACGATTTCCACGAGGTCGGCATCCCGCGGCACTGGGAGGAAGCGGTCCTGCTCCACGGAAGGACGCACCCCGACGTAAAGCTCGACCTCGGCGGCCGGCAGGTCAGTCCCGAGACGGTGGAGCGGTTCCGCGGGTTCCTGCGCGACGTGCTCAACCACGAGCGGTCGTCCGGGACCGAAAAGGACGCCGCATTCAATGCGCTCGCCCGACGGTGGGGAAGCACCTACTTCTTCTACTTCACGTTCGGGTTCTCCGAACCCGGGTGGGGATGGAAGGTCAGGAAGCCGGGCGCCGTCACGGGAGCGACGCGATGAAGAGACTTTCCCTTACCGTCGTGGGTGCAGCGGCGGCCGCAGCCGCCGTCGCCGCCGTGGTCTGGACGCTCAGCGAACGTCCCCCCGCCATGGGGACACCCGTCTCTATCGACCATGCCCCACGTCTCTCTCCGGACTACGCCGGGTGCGTCATCCCCCCGAACATCGCACCGCTCAACTTCGTGGTGAAGGAGCCCGGCACGTGGTACCACGTCCGCATCTCTGCCGACAAAGGAGAGCCGATCGAGATCACCGGCCGCTCGCCGGGAGTAGTGATCCCCGTCGGGGCGTGGAAGCGTCTGCTGGACGTCAACCGCGGCGGGAAGCTCACCTTCGACGTCTGCGTGCAGCACGGCGACGGGACGTGGCGGCGGTTCGCGCCCGTCGTCAACACCATCGCCAGCGAAGAGATAGACGGGTACCTCGTCTACCGTCTCATCCACTCGGTCTACTCCATATGGCAGCACATGGCCATTCACCAGCGGAACCTCGAGAATTACGAGGAGACGGTCATCCTCGACTCCGACACCTTCGGCGGGGGCTGCGTGAACTGTCATACGTTCCACAGGAACCTGCCGGACCGGATGGCGATGAACGTGCGGGGGGGAACACCGACAGCCCCGCCCGGCGGCATGCTCCTGGCCGGAAGCGGTCGGGTCCATCGGGTCGTCAACACCACCACGGCCTTCAATCCCATCCCGGCCATCTACCTGGCGTGGCACCCCAGCGGGAGAGCGATCGCGTTCTCCACCAACAAGATCGTCCAGGGGTTTCACAGTGTCGGGGAGAACCGGCACGTCTTCGACCATTGGTCCGATCTCGCCCTCTACCTGCCCGGGTCGAACACGGTGACCACGACGCCGGAGATCTCGGTGCCGGACCTCCTGGAAACGTATCCGGCGTGGTCGCCCGACGGCAAACACCTGTACTTCTGCCGGGGACCCCGGCTGCCGATCGACCGTTACAGAGAAGTCCGGTACGACCTGATGCGGATCGCTTACGACATCGAGACGGACGCCTGGGGGAGACCCGAGACCGTGGTACCGGCGGCCGGGGCCGGACGCAGCGTCACGCATCCCCGAATCTCACCCGACGGACGGTGGCTCCTCTTCTGCATGTGCGACTACGGCAACTTCTCCATCTACCAGCCCTCGAGCGACCTCTACCTGATGGACATGGAGACCGGCCGACACCGACGACTCGCCATCAACAGTGACTCCTGTGAGTCGTGGCATTCGTGGTCCTCCAACAGCCGGTGGATCGTCTTCAGCAGCAAGAGACGTGACGGACTCCTGGCCAGACCGTACTTCAGCTATGTCGATGAGAAGGGAACGGTCCACAAACCGGTCGTGCTTCCGCAGAAGGACCCCGCCTTCTACGACGCTTTCCTCAAGACGTACAATGTGCCGGAACTCATCAGGGAGCCCGTCCGTCTGACGGAACGCGGGATCGCCCGGGCACTCTACTCGCCCGGGATGACAGTGAAAGCCAGACTCGACCCACGGGTGGTGCCGCAGAAGCCGGTCGGCCCCGACGCCCGGGACACCCGGTACGAGCCCGGTCCGGGGGGGTAAGACAGACGCACGTCAGACCGCGACGCGCCGCTCCGGAGCAGCACGGACCGGCAGCAATGCACGCCGACGCTTGCGGCCCCGCCCGATCGGGGGTATGATCTGGACGGACACGGACACAGGCGGACAGGGACCATGACCGAAGACGCCGAACCGATGGGCACCCGGACGCCGACACCCGCCGCCGGGCGGTGGACGTGGGTTCTCGCCTGGGCCGCGCCCCTGCTCATTTTGGGGCTCTTCTACCTCTACGTCTGGCTGCGCATCGACCCGGGACTGCTCTACCAGCGGGAGATGCCCGCGTTCATCACCACGGTCGCCTTCTTCAGGGGCTTCCTCGACCGTCCGGGGGGCGTGGCGGCCTACGTCTCGGCGTTCCTCATGCAGTCGTGCTGGTATCCGTGGCTGGGAGCGGTGCT
>DATKVD010000160.1:0-17293 GCA_035530235.1 Planctomycetota bacterium
CCACTGACCGCCGAGGACTGTGCGAAAGTGGGGGAACTGTTCGTTCACAGGAACGTGGCCCATTGGGTGTCGCACATGATGCCGCCGCGGGGACACGGAAAAACGTGTGCAGGAGGATGTCCCGTTGACTTCCCCAAGCACCGCCGGGAAACGCATATCGAAGGTCCGGAGAAGCCCATGCGGGAGAACGGCCATGACTTCTGCTCGGAACGCATGAGGAAGCACCCCTGGTCGCTTCAGGTGTCCCTGCTGTGGAACAGCGACCCCCGGCGCCGACAGTCCGACAACGCCCAGGACAGCCCACCGTCGCGTGAGTGTGCACTGGAGGTCTACCGTGGCATCATCAACAGTCCCGACGCCCGGGCGAACTGGTCTGCTGCGAAGTCACTGAAGAGACCTCGCAGCGTCGAAGAGCAGTGGAATCGCATCATGGACGCCGTGGAAAAGGCCTTCGAGCAGATCGGGGATGACAACAGACAGGGCTGTCTGGAGGAGAAGATCGCAGACACCATTGACCCCAGACTGCTGACGGGACTGGTCAGGTTTGTCAGCAACGTGCTGCAGGTCATGACGGCGCACCAGCGGCGGAACGCGAAAAAGCTGTGTGACGAAGCCTTCCGGGCCATGTACCTCCTCGGTCGGACGATCCTCATCCACGCTCGGGCGAAATGGGTGCTTCCCACGGCGCAACACCGGAAGGCCATAGGCGCGTTCACCGACGTCCTGAAAAAACTTGGCGCGAAGGACCGGGACCAGATCGAGGCCATGCTCGAGGAGCCCTACCTTGACGCCAATTGCCAGAAGGTTGTCATGGGCTACATGGCGGAAACCGTCAGGCCACATGTCGACACCGGACTGCCTCCCGGTGACGCATTGAACAACATGCTCGTCCAGGATCTCTTCTGGGATCGGGTCGGCGGAGACTTCGATCTGTACCGTTGGTGTCGTGCACGCTACCAGAACTGATGCAGGGGACACAACACACTCGCGTGGAGGATGACCCATGGCCCGGACAAGCGAGGCACAAACTGACCGCTGTCCATCCGCTGACGTGCTGCTCCGGTACGCACGTGGTGACTCGGACCGGGAAGAGGCGGCCGCCGTGAAGGCCCACGCCGCAACTTGTGAGCGGTGCGGCCAGGATCTCGCCTCGGTCGAGTTCCTCGGACTCGAAATGCTCGTCTCCGAGTTCGACCGGGCGGAGTTGGAGACGTTCCGACCGACACGGCTCTGCCGTGAACTCACCGTCGAACGGCTCGCGAAGATCAAGGCCTCGGCCCAGCCGCCCGATGCGGATACGTACCACCATCTCCACCGCTGTGCCTATTGTCGACAGCGTTTCCTCCTGCCGCAATTCAGGGGACGGATGACGCTCAGGGACCGGATCACCCGGTCACTGCTGGAAAGCTCCCTTGAAATGGCCGAGGCGAAGGTCAAACAGGCGGCGGCGCTCTGGGCTCCGGGGGGGATCCTGGCGGAGGTGCTTCGCGCATGCCGGGACAAGCGGGGCTCGGTGGTGCCGTCCGGTCTGCAGGGATTTCTACGCAGGCCCGCACCGGTCTATGAGACCACCGGCGCCGAGATGGGCGTAGCTGAAGAATCCCTCGAGGCACCGGCCGCGGAGCCGGCGACCTGGGAAATCCCGATCCTCGAGACCGGGGTGACGATCATCATCGAGCTGGAGCCCGGCGAGGAGGCCGGGAACTGGGCCATGACCTGCCGGGTCGACGCCGACGACGAAGCACGAATCCCGGAGGGTGCCCGGATTGAAATCCATGATGAAGCCGGGGCAATGTCGTATGCCGGCGACGTGCGGCAGACACTGAAGAGCCCCGTGAAGCTTTCGGCCGGCACGTGGCAGCTGAAGTTCGCGCTGGGCGAGGACGTCCGGGTGCTGAAGGTCTCGCTCGGCTGACGCTTGCTGCGTCGCCCATCTCGGGGGAACTGGCCTCATGACAGAGCCCATCGTCAAGCAGATCCTGGCGGTTTCCTCCTACAGGGACCCGCAAACTCGTGAGGAGGGACTTCTGTACAGCCCGTATCCTCTGTATGACGCACCCCCTCCCCCCGAGCCCCGGCCCGTCGACAACTGGGATGCACTCGATCACCAGATCCTCCAGGTCCGTCTCCGGGTCCAGCATCTGATCGACTGTGTCGTATTGGGCACCCACTGCACCGGCGACGCCCTGGATGTCGAGGCGGGAAGGCTGGCCCTTATGCTGCTGCCCCGTCAGGGCTTGACCGGGCTGATGGGACCGGGTGTCCACCCGCAGTTCAGCATCAGCGATGACTTCGCCGCCAGGGTGCCCTGGGAAGCACTGATCGAGTGCTGTCTCAGGTGTCCCAAGTGCGGGCACACCGGTGAACTGCGGGCAACCCCGGACTTCCCTGTGCGTCATTGCCCCGATGACGGGGAACGCATGGAGCCCACGGTGAGCAGACTGGCCGTGACTCGTCACCTGACGCACGTGGTCCACAGGGGCAATCAGCCGCCCGCCGAGGGCAAGGGGTTCCTCTTCATCGAAGACCCCACGGGCGACCTCTGTTCTCCCATCAACGATCCGGATGGGGTCTGCGCGTGTCATCTGCGCGAGCTGCGTCGGACGATGACGGAGCGGGGATTTGAGATCACCCTGTACTCCGGACCCAATGCCACGTACGAGAACGTTCGATTGGCCCTTCAGACGCCCGGACTCATGGGGATCTACTACTTCGGACACGGCTTCTTCTCCCAGGAGAAGCAACAAGGTTTTCTGCGGCTTGCGGACCTGCCTCTTCAGGCCAGTGAAATCGCGGCGATCGCCCCCGCCGCGAGGTTCGCGTTCATCAATGCATGCTTCGGGGCCGATGACGGAGGCAAATGGGGTCTTGACAGGAAGTGTCACGGCGTGGCGGACGCCTTCGCCAAGGGCGGCGGCAAGGTCGTCATCGCTCCGATATGTCCCGTGGTGAACGTCCAGGCGGCCGCGGCCGCGCTCGAGTTCTTCCGGCAGGCGGTCAAGGAACCCGTCGTGCTCGGTGAGGCCCTGATGAGAGTCCGTGAAACCAGTCTGAAGGCCTATGAAGAAGGCCACAGGCCGGACATCTCGTGGATGGCGTACCGGTATTTCGGCGATCCGAACAGGACGCTGCCCGTACCGACGGAAGCCGCGGCCATCGTCACCGGTGACGAAGTGTCGATCCCCTGTCGCGTGTTCGACGGGAAAGACCGGCTGGACACCGAGGTCTTCGCTTTCGCGATAGACGACGTCCTGCTGCGTGCGGCGAAGAGGAGGAACTTCCAGGAGCGCACCCTCGTCAACACCACCGACCTTGCCGCCGGTCTGGTTCGCAAGGGGGAACTGACCCGCTTCCTGCTGCACCAGGACCAAATCGACCCCGACGACCTCTATGAGACCTTCGGTCGAGTGATTGACCCCCGGGTGATCGACCCCGAACACGGCACGTCGGCGTCGACACCGGCGGAGGCCCCGGATGAGGAGGACGATGGGAGCGAGAAGACGCCGGAGGAAAGGGAAGAGGAAAGACTGCGCAGGGAACTGGCACGGTGGATCGTGCATGACCGGGACCAGTTCACCGGAGAAGTGATCGAGACGTTGACGCGGGCGGACCAGCTGGCCCAGCGACGACCGGCCGACGTGAAGGACCGTCGAGTCTCCGAGCAGAACGTCCTCGAAAGCCTCTTAACCGGCGGGAAGTGGCCCGCAGCCCTCATTGACGGCCTGCCGACGGTCGAGAGGATGCAGACCCTCCTCGAAGCGTGCAGGCAGGCCGACGAAGTCGACGAGAACGGGACTATCAGTCTCGAAGGCCTGGACAAGGACGCAAGCGAGGTCATCAGGACAATCCACGCCCTCGCACAACAGCGAGGCGTCTGCCCGATCACCCATCGTCTGGTGTTGGCCGGGTTCCTGGCTGAAAGTGAGGGCGTCGCCGCCCGGGCCTGTCGCGACGCCGGCGCCAAGCCGGAAATGCTGTTCGTCCTCATGATCGCATTGAGTGCCGTGGATGCGAAGCCGGAGGAAGATCTGTCGCATGCCTTCGGGCTGAGCTATGAAGCCTGCTCACGGATCGTGCTGCCGATGCTCCACAAAGCCCGGGAGAACGTTGGCGGCGGACACCCCGTCACCGAGCGTGACCTCTTCAAGGCTTTCTGCGAGGTGGCCGACCCGGCATTCAAGGAAATGCTCAACACCCCGCCGGAGGCCGTCAACCTGGACGGACTTCGACTGGACGGACCTCCGCCGCAGCCGCCGGGGCCGAAGTCGCCCCCGCCTCCTGCCGGGACCGACCCGCCTGCGGGCGACTCGCAGAGAGGCGCTCAAGACGACAAGCCCCCGGGAAAGGACGGCCCCCCCCCGAACGTCATCCGGCAATCGGACTTCGACGAGGGGACGTGGCGGATGCTGATGAACGCCGCGGAGACCGCCCGACTCCAGGGATGGCCGGTTGTCAGGACCCCGCACCTCTTCGCCGCGATGATCGGCGACGGGAACACCTACACCGGCACGTTCCTGCGACATAATGACCTGAGCCCGGAAGACGTCAAGCGGGGCATACTTTCCACGGTGCCGCCGCAGTCCCTGCCCGCCGATGCCCCGGCGACTCCGGAACTGTCGAGGAACGTGCACACCGTGTTGATGCGGGCCGTGGCGTCCGCGTCCTCCCGGGGCAGGACCCGGGCAACCGAACAGGACCTTTTCGACGCGTTCTTTGCCGAGGGCGGGTCGATTGTGGGTGAGTTGCTTCGTCAGGTCGGCGTGGTCATCCCCTCGTCGGTTGCCTCATCGCGACCGGGGCCGGGCGCCTCGAAATCCCCTTCAATCCTTTCCAGCCTGGGCGTCAGTCTCACCGACCGGGCCCGGGAGGGAAAACTGCCGACCATCGTCGGCCGGGACAGGGAGATCGAGACCGCCATGCAGACACTGCTGCTCACCGAGAACGCCAACCCGCTGCTGGTGGGAGAGGCCGGTGTGGGCAAGACGGCCATCGTCGAGGCCATCGCCCAGCGGATTGTCGACGGGAACTGTCCCCGACGGCTCCGGGACATGGAAATCATCGAGCTGTCCGCCGGGAACCTGGTGGCCAACACGCGTCTTCGCGGCGAGTTCGAGCAGCGCATCCAGGAGGTGCTCGCCGAGGCACGCGGGAACGTCATCCTGTTCATCGACGAGATCCACACCATCGTCGGCGCCGGTCTCGGGGAGGGAGGCGGCCCGGACGCCGGGAACATGCTGAAGGCCGCACTCGCCCGCGGCGAAACCCGAATGATAGGCGCCACCACGTTCACCGAATTCAAGCGAAGCATCGAACGGGACAAGGCCCTGTCCAGAAGGTTCCAGGTGCAGATGATCGGTCCCCCCTCGCGTGACGACACCCTCCGCATCCTTTCCGCACGACAGGACCGGCTCGAAGAGCACCACGCCGTCCGGATCCTCGAGGAGGCCAAGGAAGCGGCGATCGACCTCTCGGGACGATACATCATGGATCAACAGTGGCCCGCGAAGGCCAGGGACGTCCTGGAACGGGCCTGCGTGGCGGCGGCATCGGCCGCCACCGAGGAGGAGACGGCGGTCGCCGTCAATGCCGAACACGTGGCCCGTGTCGTCGCCAACAGGACGGGCATCCCGCTCGAAAAGATCTCCGCCGGACAGCAGGCGTCCCTCGAAACCCTCGAGGAGAGACTCAACGCACGGATCATCGGTCAGCAGCTCGCCGTCCGCACGGTCGGCGAAGCCATACGCAAGGGACGCAAGGGACTGGCCGGGGGCAACAGACCGTGGGGCGTCTTCCTGTTCGTCGGTCCGCCCGGTGTCGGAAAGACCGAACTCGCAAAGGTCATTGCCGAGGAGGTCTACGACGGGCCGGAGGGATTGATCCGCTTCGACATGGGTGACTTCACCGAACCCCACGCCAAGGCGAAGCTGATCGGTGCCCCGCCGGGATACATCGGATATGACCAGGGGGCCGCACTCGTCGAGCGCCTCCGGAGACACCCCTACTCCCTGCTGCTCTTCGATGAGATCGAGCACGCCCACGAGGACGTGCTGGCGGTCCTGCTGCGACTGCTGTCGGAGGGGACGATCGAGGCGGCGGACGGTGCCGTCGCCGACGCCCGAAACGCCATCGTCATCATGACGTCCAACGCCCTCGGCGCCTCATGGGACGGGACGCGTCTCGGCTTCGCCCGAACGACGCCGAACGGACGGGCACACCCCACACAGGCCGAGCTCCGCTCCCAGGTGGAACGCATCCTTCCGGTCAAGCTGATCGACCGACTCGACGCCATCGTCCCCTTTGACGGCCTGACCGCACAGGACCTGGAGCAGATCGCCCGGATCCACGCAGGTGAGGTGCTCCGGCGCGTGGAGTCCGCCTACGGGGTGACCGTCGAGGTGGCGCCGGAGGTGTGGCCGTGGCTCGCGGCGAGAAGTCTGAGTGAAAGTCCCGGTGCCCGGGCCGTCCAGCGCACCGTGGACGCACACATCGCGGGGCCGCTGGGCGAATTCGTCGGAACCCCGGACACCGGGCAAACCCATGAGAAGCTCAGGATCACCCTGGTGAACGACCAGACCCAGGTCCAGGCGGCCCCTGAGGGCCCCTGATCGTCCCGTAAACGAGGTCAGTCGGATGGAGCCCGTCGGACATCTCTCGGTGGAACTGAAGGGCAGGAAGGCAAAATGGTCCTGGTGTCCGCTCTCTTCCAAGGAAGCAACGGACGCCTCCTGTCTTGAGACCAGGATGACGGACAAGTGGGACGTCATCCGGAAGGAATTCCTCGGACCCGAAGGGAGGCTGAACCGAATCCTGGATGAACTGAAACTGGGCAAATGGGACCGTGCAAGGGCAATGCTCGATTCGTCCCGCGTGAGCCTGACGGAAGCTGTCCTTGACGAGGAGGCCGAGGACTTCCTGTACAACCTCGCCGGGAAGGGCCAGCTCATCCTCATCGACCTTTCACCGGAATCCCTGCCGCTTGAGCTGATCGATATGCGCGGCGAGCCCTTTTCGGTCCGCTACCGGACCCTGTACGTGAAGAGGAACGCCGGCACCAGGGGTGGGGGGACGGTCCAGGACGAGACCGATTCGCCGGAGCACGAGTCCCGGCCGAGATCCCCTTGCTCCTGTGCCACGTTCGCCGTGAGCCGGCTCACACCACGCCGGGTGAAGGACGACGGAAAGCTGAAGCAACACATGGGTCGCATGAGCGACCTCCTGGCACGCCTCTACGGAGCCGATCACCGAGACCTCCGTCAGGGGAGGAACCTCGGCGTGGAAGAGATGCGGGAGCAACTGGCCGCCTCGGAGATGGACTGCCTGTATCACCTCGGCCACGGGCTCGTCAGCGGTCCACTGAAGTTCCATGACGGCGCCCTGACCGTGAGAAGGATCTCAAATGCCTTGCGGAAGAAGGCTTCGTGCGCCGACCGGGGGTTCGCGTTCCTCAACGCCTGCTGGTCGGCATCGACCGGGGGCAAGGGTCTGCCGGATGTTGCACGGGCCCTCCTGGGCAACGGGTACCGTGCCGTCGTGGGCACGGTCCTTCCACCACTGCTTGTGCCGGCGGCAAGGACCGCCGAGACCTTTTTCGAGAGTGCCTTTTCCCACCGGTGTGACCTCGTGGAGATGCTTTACGACATCCAATGTTGTTCGTGGAAGTGCTTTGCGAACCGTACCTGGGAGGGCGACCTCGCGTGGGCCTGCTTCCGGCTCTATGTCCGGTCACCCGACAGGCGATTTCTGTCCACCCGCGTCACCGACGACCTGGGCAACGCCGTTCTCCGGACACAGTACGACACCATCCCGTTGGGTCGTCTGACGGGGGAGAGCAAGCACTCCGTGACGGCCGAACAACTCGAGGGGTTGGCAACCGTCATCGACCACGCGAGTGAGAGAAAACAGATCGTACCCGACATCATGAGGGCCCTGTTGGGCGATCGACAGCTCGAATCGCTTGCAGAGGTCGCGTCCAAGTTCATTCTGCATCAGGGATCACTGGGTCTCGCAATGTCGTGTCTGACGCCGGCGTCCTGGGACGTGATGGCCCCGAGTCCACTGCGGAAGCGCGTCGGCGGAAAGGAGCCGTCGTTCGGAATCGGGGATGTGGACCCTGACCTGTGTCTCATCACCTCTTTCAGAGTATCGAACAAAGTGTCGAGACGCGGCGAGCGTCTCTGTCTCCGGGACATCGTTGTTGCCCGTCAGGTGCTGCAGGTGGGGCGGAAGGGGATCGACTTCACGGACGGCGGCAAGAACCTCCCGCCCGAAGTCCAGATGACGGTGCGGGTAGGTTGGCTTTTCGCGAGACGGAAGGGCGAGCACCGGCTCAACCACATCCATCTGTTTCACTCCGCCCTCATCCAGAGCGTGGTGTCGTCCGTCCTCCCGGGTGAGGTGACCCGGGGGGACATGCGCGAGCACCTCGCCCATTGGACCGTAGAGTCGGACCCGGCGGTGAAGATCCCCGATGAGGACGAGGTCACCGACGAGGCAAACGGGCACCTGAGCTTCGCCATGGCCTGTCAGGAGCCGCACCCCGGTCTCCCCGAGCGCCCGTTCTGGTGGCACCTGCTGGGGAGCCTGCTCGAGCATGACTGGGATGACCTTGTCTCCGGCCTCAGCGGAATCGGCATCGACACACGCCACCTGTGGCACGTCGTCAGAGAACTGCTGAAGGGGGAGGACGCCTCCATTGCGATGCCCACCCTCTGTAAGAGGGGTTGGCCGGTGGGCATACGGTGGAGCCGCCTGCCTGAGGTGGGACTCACGAAATGGGGGACCGTTCTGGAAGAGGCGGCGAGTGCCGTTTCACAGGGAGAAGGTCCGATCCTCCTGACCGTACCGTGGACCGCGACTCCCAACGCACTTCACGACGCCGTGTGCTCGGAGCTCTCCGATCTGGCCCGCAGAATCGGCGACAGAAGGATCGAGAGAAGACACTGGATACACGTTCAGGCTGCTGATCTCCTCGGTCTGCCATGGTATGGCCGGTTGAAGAAACGAGGGTCGGAAAAGCCGCCCCCCTCCCCCCGCAAAGTCCAGAAGATGCTGAACGAAGCAAGGGAGTGGGGGGTGCTCTGTCTGAACACGATGGAACACTGGCTTGGGCCCGACAATACAGCCGTCAGCCGCAACGCCAGAGCCGCAATGAACGGGATCCGAAAACTGAACGTCCCGACCGTTATCTTCGTCAGTCGAAAGGACCGGCAACGACACCTCCGGGTCCTCAACGAGTTCCCATGCCTGGAGCTGCACAGCCTGTCTGACGAGGATCTGACCGATTTCGTGCGGGAGTGGGACAGGGACCGTCATGCCATCCCGGCTCACGAAGACGCCGTCCTTAGAGCGGTCCTCGATACACAGCAGAAGAAACCCGAGGATGAACGTCTGGGATGGTCCACACGGCTCATGAAGATCGCCCACGAACACGCGGCCAGAGAAGATGGACAGGTCACCGTGAAGCACGTCGAGAGTGCGATTGCCGTTGCCGATCTGTTCGGCGGTGAGTGAACTGAAACACACCATGCTCTTCGGTGTCGAATGAAGGCTGAACCATGACCGAACCCGATGCTGAGAAGCTTCCGGAGCCGTTCGAGTTCTCGCTCCAGCCGCCGTCCACAGGACAGCGGATGGGCCGGCTCTTCACCCGAAAGGGGCGGGCACAGCGGACCCTCTGGCGGGCCTACAGCGACCTGAACAGCAGCGCGAAACAGGAGGCCCTGACCCACCGTGTCGTCAGGCTGCTGCGAGGCGGCCGGCAGCGTGAACGAGCGGCCCTCAACACCTTCGTCCGCCTCGGCCTGCTGTACCTCGTCTGGTACCACATGCGGAAAGACCAGCTCGAGGGGGCCTGCAAGTGGATGGTCGACCTGGACGAGGAATTCCCCGACCTGCCGGAGAGGGTGTCCCTGCGCTGGGAGCTGATGCAGAGGCTCCTCGCCTCGGGAGACACCGACGGCTACGTCTCACAGGCCCAGAAGCTTCTGGCCGACCCCCTGGTGAAGCCCGGGGTGCATGCCCCGGCGATCCTCCACGCCGTCAGCACGACCTACGGACAGGTCTCGCCGTCGGCTTGTGAGGGCGTCGTCGGCGCGGCGAACGCGCAGATCGCCCGTGCCCGACAGCTTCGCGCCGCCCTCGCCCTCTGCCGCTGCCCCAGAGCCTTCGTCTCGCGCAGGGAGGCGGAGTCGTGGACACAACAGGCCAATCCCGAGCACCTGGGGTTCAGCAGCGTCATGCGTGCCGACGCCCTGGTGGTCGCGGCCCGGGCGGCGGAGTGGTCGAACAGCGCCGACGCCATGATCCGCTGTGTGAACGAGGCGCTTGGTCTGGTTCCGGGTCACCTTCAGGCGAGGTATTGGCTGGCACGTGCCCGGTTTCGCCAGTCGGGGGGCGACCCGGCAAAGGACCTGCAGCTTGGGGCACTGCCGCAGGGACCGGAGTGGGCCCGGCTCCTCGCGCAGATCAACCTGCATCAGCAGTCCACACTGGCAAACGCGGAAGCGGCCCTCGACGTCCTGGCGGGGCGGCACGAGGAGCCGGACGCCATGGAGAGGATCCTGACGCTCGCACTGATGAAGCGGGCATTGACCCTCGGACCTGCACCCGAAGCCGCCGCCGTCGACCATGCCGCCCGAATCTGTCAGAGACTCGAGGGACTCGTCGGAACGCGCCCATGGACCCAGCTCAACATCGCCCTCAAGGAGATCAAACTGGACCGCCGGTACGACACGGCGATCGAGCGCCTCGAGAACGAGGAGGTCCTCCGCCAGCCGTCGGCCCACACACTCCTGCGTCTGGCACGCATCCTTGCGGGCGAGCCCCTGCAAGACGACCAGCCGAAGGACCCGACGGGACTCGGCGCCGTCGAATGGGCCATGAGACGCGTCCGGCATGCCGTCGGCGGCGTGGACGAACCCGACAGCGAGGCGCCAGCCCGGGAGGGACTCGAGACGGTCCGACAAGGTCCACTGGGACGTTGGCTTCCGGAACTCGCCGAGGCGGTCGATGTGCTCCACTTCGCCCTCCGTGCGCTGCGCGGCGACGATGTGCAGGGGGACCTCCTCGCCCGGCAACTCTCCGGCACCGCGGTGCCCTGGGTAACCTGGCTTTTCGTACGGACGGGACTCACCGTGTGTGACGCGTCCAGCGTGGGAGGGTTCCTGGAAAGACTTGACGTCGGGAGTTTCCCGGCGGCCTGGTCCGTCGACGCCTGGCGGTGCAACTATGGCCGTCCGGGTTCTCTCCGTCCGGAGCTGGTCCAACGTGTCCGGTCCGCGGTCGGGGGCGGGCTGGAGAAGACGTCCGGCAAGGTCAAGTCCTGCCTCCGTGGCATTCTAGACTTCCGGTCGGGAAGACGCGACCCGGACAAACCGGACCTCAAGCGCACCGCCATTGCCGAAGCGTTCTCCGAGATCGGCAAGCTCTACGTGGACATCTGCCAGGCGGAGGTCGACCTGGAGGTCGATTTCGCCAACGCGAGGAGGTCCATTGCCCTCGGCAGTCCTGAGGGCGCGGTCGAGATGCTCGGCGTGCTCCGGGATGACTGTGAAGAGGCCGGGGCACTGACCAAGGTCTTGTGGGCGCCCGCCATTCGATACTGGATGGGTGTGGCCCTGGCCCACACCGCCGAGGAGAGTGCCCAGGGCATCCTTGAGGAGCAGCTCGGGGGGCTCAAAGATCGCGACGCCCGAACGCAACTGGCGTTGATAGCGATCCGCAAAGGGGATCTGGACAGGGCCTCTTCCGTGCTGGAAGCCTTACCGGCAGACTCACCGGCCGTCGTGTACGCGCGGGCACTGCTCCTCGATCGACGCGGGGACCACGACGGGGCCCTGGCACTTCTCCAGGCCGATGAAACCCGTGCCCTGCTGGATGACTGTCCCGGCTCGCCTTACGTGCCGGCGACGAAGAGACTCCTTGCCGCCGTCCAGGAACGACGAGGCGACCTCGAAGAGGCCGAGAAACTGCACCGTGAGAACCTCTCGACACACCCTGACGATGCGATTACACGGGCGAGACTCAGTCGGCTGCTCATCTGCCGGGATTACAGTCCCGCCGAGCCGAATGCCGCAGACATGACGCCCCGAGACGCGGAAGGACTTGACGGTCCCAGCCCGGTCGACTGGTGCAGGGACTATGCCCTGCTCTACCGGGTGCTTGCCGGTGCCGTCGGGGAAAGCGTCACGTCGAGCCGGGAGCTGACCGAGAAGATGAGATCGGCGGAGGCCGCCGCCTGGCAGGAAGCCCTGGCCCGACGGCTCCTTGGACAGAAACGTCCCGAGGACGCCTGCACCGTGCTTTCCGGTGAGGTGCAGCCCACGGGGCCGGCGTATCTCGTCCGCACCCGTCTGATCCTGCGGGCGTGGCAGACACTGACCGGACTATGGCGGCCTTATCACCCGCCCGAACGAAAGGCCATCGATAAGAAGGCCTTGGCCCTCTGGAAGGAGAGCGGTCGTCCGGAAGGCAAGGATGAGGAGATGAGATCCGCCGCCCAGGCCGTCCTCGTCGAGCAAGCCATCAGAAAATGTGTGTCCAAGAAGGCACTGGAAGAGGCGGCGAAGTGTCTGGAGGAAATCGAACGTCTTCCGGTGAATGACGACGTCATGCTGAAGCGGTATTGGGACCTGCTGAAATTCGCCGTAGAGACACCGGAGAAGCCCCTGGAAGAGCTGACGGCGGGGTCGTTTGTCGTGCCGCACGTCGAGGAGCCGTGGGTCTTCTGGCGGGCATGTGAGTTGTGGTCTCCGGAGTCACACAGGCGCACCGCCGCCGCAGAAACGCTGCTGGAGCTGGTGGACCGTGAAGACGGCCCCTTGGAGCAGACACGGCGATCGGTGCTCGGTGCGGTGGGGGCATGGCTTCTCCACCGGAATGAATCGTACCTTCAGTTCTACGACGGGCTGCTGCCCCAACTGGAAGGTCTTCCCGTCGATCCGGTGCGACTGTGGCTGGCCGCCGGACACCTCTGGTTCTGGCAGCAGGAGTGGGAGAAGATAACCGGGACGGACCTGCCGGCCTGTGTCGCCGAATTCACGCATCCACAGGCCTGTCTGCTGATGGGGCTCGCGCACGCCCAGACGGCCGCCTCCCTCAAGGACCCGCGTGAGATGGCAAAGAACGTGCGCATGGCCAGAGAGATGCTTTCCCGCATCACAACCACTACGAGTGTTCGAGAGGCAGAAACATGATATTGGACGCGAACGGATTGAACTTGGCCGGTCTGGATGACCGTCTGGCCCGGGCCCTGGGCAATGAGCCGGGCCAGGAGGGCTCCGCCGTTCTCGCGAAGGCGGTCGAACAGGGGTGCACCCGCGTGCACACCCGTCACTGGCTGTACTGCCTGGCCGACATGCCGGGGGGATTATTGCGAACCCATCTGATCGACACCATCGGCAAGGACTCACAGCGGTTCGTCCGGACAATTGAGATGTCCCTGGGACCTCCCGAGAAGGGCGACGGACCGCCGTTGATGGAGTTGACGTCCGAGACGGTGACTCCGGAGGTCCGGGAGATGCTCAAGGCGGCGGAACATCTGGTCGACGAACACAGGACGAAGACCGTCACCGAGCCGATCCTCACACTGGCCCTCCTTGAAGCGGGCGGCGACGAACTCCGGGGTGTCCTCGAAAGCTGGGCGACGCCGGAGGGCCTGAAACGGTTCAAAGACCTCCTCCACGGACGCATGGCCGGAGCCCTTGAGGAGCTGACCAGGGACGACCTCTTCAACACCGCACACCTCGGCCCCAACGACGTCAAGGACTGGCCGAAGCTCTGCGCGAAGCTGGTCGGCGAAGTGGACGACCCCCGCACCGACGCCGCCGGACGCATACTCGGACTCCTTCCTCCGGATGTCCAGAAAGGGCTCCTGGAGGCGGTGAAGACCGAGAACTGTGACGCGGTCCGCGGCACGCTGCGTCCCGTCCTGAACCGCCTCATGGAGCGGCCGGATTTCCATCAGGCCCGCGACTTCGCCGAACTCCCCCGTCAGGAAGAGCCGCCCCTCGAGGACCAGTGGCTCAAGATGACCGAGCAAGAGGTCGTGCTGGCCAACCGCAGGATGCTCGAAGCCGCCTTCCCCGATGAGATCGTCGAAAATCCGAACCCCGACGGGAAACTGAGACAGACACTTCTCGATCCCACGGGTCACCGCCTGTGCAGACGTCTCATCGAGGACATGGCCAGTCTCGGCACCAGACAGGTGACCACCTACCACCTGCTCTACACGCTGCTGGGAACCGAGTCACTGCTGACCCGGGCACTTACCCTGCGGGGCGTCGACGTCACAAAGGACCTGCATACGGTGCTCTCCAGACAGCTGGCCCGCGCCGGCACCAAGCGGAACACCGACTTCGCCCTGACCGCCGAGACACTGCTGGGAAGCGTGACCGACCTCCTGCTGTATGCCGTCCAGCTGGCACGCGCCCGCGGCGCCTCCGCCGTCGCCGAGGCCGACATCAGCCGCGCGTTCGTTCACAGGAGTGCCCGGACCCTTCAGGAGCTGTTCCCCAAAGACAAACCGCTGGACCCGGAAAGCCTGCGCAACTACATGGACACGGTCGAGCCCGAGGAGGCCGAAGAGGAGACGCCGCTTCAGCGGTTCACCATCGCGGAAATCGAACAGGCCGTTAACAACCGGATCCGGGGCGAATCGCAGGCCGTCGCGAAGGTCATCCCCTGGATCAAGCGACTGAGGTTCGGGCTGTCCAGGGACAACCGACCGGCCGCCGTACTGCTCTTCCTCGGTCCCACGGGCACCGGAAAGACACAGATGGCCAAGGAGCTCGCCCGGTACGTCTACGGAAGCGAAGACGCACTTCTCTTCCTCGAGATGGGACAGTTCCAGACGAAGGAATCCATGAGCGGTTTCGTCGGAGCGCCCCCCGGATACGTGGGCTACGGCGACGGCAAACTGACCAACGGTCTGCGCGACAAGCCCGAGTGCGTGGTGCTTTTCGACGAGATCGAAAAGGCGGCGGTCGAGGTCTTCGACTCCCTGCTCCGCTTCGCTGACGAGGGACTCATCTCCGATCCCGCCGGACCGGTCCGGGACGGAAGCCGCTGCATCATCGTCATGACGACCAACGCCGGACAGACCTGGCTCCAGGACGAGTATTTCGAGATCCAACAGACAACACAGGATCCCGACCGACTGGCGGAACGCCTGGCCAAGGCCAGAAAGGATGAGCACCTCCCCGGCAACCTGCTCAACGCCGCCAAGGAGCAGCTCAAGGGGAAGGGCTTCCGACCGGAGTTCATCGGACGCGTCGACGAACTCGTCACGTTTCTTCCCCTGGATCTTGAGACCTGCCGGTACATCACCGAGGACATCCTCAAGACCGAAGCCGAGAAGCTGATGCACTTGAAGGGCATCGAGCTGATCGTCGAAGAGGAGGCGCTGGACAGCCTGGCGCGGGAGGCGATGCTCCGGAGCCTGGCCGAGGGGGCCCGCGGCGTCCCTCGGACGATCAATGAGCGCGTCATCAACCGACTCATCGACGTCGTGCTCCCCATGGAGGAAAGAGGGGACACGTGCAGAAGGCTCACGGTTGTCACGGGACGTCTCAAAGACAAGGGGCTCAAAGAAATCGTGGTGGAGCCAGTGCGATGACGACGGGAAGTCCGAAAGAACTCAAGCAGGGCGACGTCGTGGACGGACGGTTCGTGGTCCGCAGACTCCTCGGACGGGGGAACTTCTCCGCGGTCTACCGGGCAACACAAATGATCCACGACGTGCACCTGCGCGACGTTGCCCTGAAGGTGTTCAACGAGCGCGTCGGTCCGGACAACATCCGGGAAGTCATGAACGACGCGATTGTCCTCTTCCGCCTGGACGAGTATCACCCTCCCATGGAGGTGGACCGTCACCTCGTCCACATCCTGGACGGGAACGCCGGGTCGGGGCCGACGGACCAGGCCTATCTCGTCATGGAACTGGTTGCGGGAGGCGAGTTGACGAAGGCCATCACCAGGTACAGTGGTCTGCCGGACGTCGGCGGGATCCCGCTCGAGTTGTCGCTCTTCTATCTCCAGCAGATCCTCGTGCCCCTCGCATGGATGCACTCACAGGACCCACCGGCCGTCCACGGCGACCTGCATCCCGGCAACGTGCTGGTGACGGACAAGGGTGACGTCAAAGGTGACGTCAAAGGTGACGTCAAAGTGGCGGACTTCGGCCTCGCCGCCCGACTGCCCGCCCCCGTCTTCGGCGGGGCCATCGCCTACCAGGCACCCGAAACGCTCCTCGGACAACCCGGCAACACCCGGGTCGACGTCTACGGACTCGGACTGGTCTGGTACGAAATGTTGACCGGGAAAAGCCCCTTCCGCAGTGACGAGCTCCGGGCCCTTGGCGACGACCTCAGCCTCCTCTCAATCGAGGTGAAAGCCCTGGGTGACGCCGGCGACCCGCGTGACCTGGAAGAGAAGAAGGCCCGCAAGGAAGAGAAACGGAGGGAATACGTCCGGGCACACGTCGAGGCCCGGAAAAGACCCCTTGAACGGGCGTCCGAAATCAACCGACAACTGCAGGACCATCTGCCCCTCGAGGAGATCCTCGAACGCTGCCTGGCATACGCACCTCACGAGCGCTACTTCACCGCGGCCGCCGTCAGGAAGGACATCGACGACTACCTGGCGCAAACGGGTGATGCACTCGTGGTGGATACGGGCCCCATAGATCCCGAGCCCGCGAAGGAGAAGGTCAAGCTGCCCGAAGAGACACCCGAGAAGCACCTCAAGGACGCCCGCATTCTTGCCGGGCGCGGGGAGTTCTGCCGGGCTCACGAGGCCGCCGACAAGGCCCTCGGCATGCGGCCCAGGTCGGTCGAGGCCTGGCTCGTCAAGTTCCGTATCACCCTTGCCGAGGCGAAGGCCGCTCAGACCGACGCCGAACGGAAAGAGCGCCTCAACGGTGCCTGGAAGTGCCTGGCCTGTCCAGAGAAGATCGAGTCGAAGAGTTCACGTGTTCTCGAAGCCAAGGCCGACTTTTACGAAGCCAGCGGGAAAAGCGCCATGGCCGAGAATCTCCGCAGACAGGCCGGAAACCTGTAGAGCGGGCCGCTCGAAGGAGGCTGTCGATGTCCGTGCCGACGTATCTCTCCTCCGATCACAGGAGCCGGGCCTCGCAGGTCGATGCCCTGCTTGACACCCTGTCCGGGGAGTTGACGCTGGTAAACAGTCCGCACGTGACGGCACGACGGAGTCTGGGGATATCGGGACAGTATGGCTGGACGAAGCGTCCGTATGGTCGGGAGGCGTTCCGGATCTGGGAGGAGGCACACCGTCAGGA
>DATKVD010000161.1:0-2532 GCA_035530235.1 Planctomycetota bacterium
GCGAAGTCGTCAAGGAGGACGAGAACACCATCACGCTGCGTGTCCCCTACGGGACGATGATCGTCAAGCGGAGTCACGTCAGGAGCATCGACAAGGAGGACGCACTGAAGGTGCTGCTGGCCCAGGCGGACGACCTGGTGAAGGAGGGCAAGGGCGACGCGGCGATCGCCAAGCTTGAAGAGACGGTGACACGGTACCCTTCGAGCGCGTCGGCGCGGGACAGGCTGGTCACACTCTACCGTCGCCGGGCCGAGTCGCTGAGAACGGCGGACAGACTCCTCGAAGCCGACCGTGTGTACCGACGCATCCTGGAACTCTCACCGGATGACGAAGAGGCCGAGACGCACACGCGACAGGCAGACAAGATACGGAAGGACGCCCCCGCGGCCGAGGAAGAGGCGAGACTCCTCGTCTCCCTGGACCAGTACCGAAAGGGACTGGAGATCTTCGACCGACTGGCTGGCTTCGTTCCGGGCATCGTCGAACGCAACCGCACGGTCATCGCCGCCGCCCACGCCGGGTACGGGAAACGCCTGCTCGAATTCAGACGCTTCAACGAGGGACGGTCACACTACGAGCAGGCCGTGAAACTCGACCCGGCGATCCTCCCACGTCTCAAGGACGAGGTGGTGGTGGCACGCTTCTCGCCCCTGGTCGCCGAGATCAACGAGAAGGGACGCACCCTCACAGACGCCCGGTGGGAGACCCTCGCCGCCGAACTCAAGGCCATCATCGCCCTGGACGACAGGAATCCCCACTTCCACTACGCCCTCGCCGTCTGCTATCACGAACTCGACCGATACGAGGACGCCGCACGTGAATACGCCGTCATCACCGGCGAAAAGCCCGACCTCGCCAAACTCCCGGCTTCCCTGACGGACCTGCAGAAACGCGCCAAGCAGAAGACCGAAACCGACCCCATCATCCTCTCCTTCCGACAGCCCCGCTTCACCGACGTCCGTCCGGGTGCGATGCAGGTCCTCGAGACGAGGCACTTCATCATCCACCACCACAACGACGAAATGGCCCTTCTCATCGCACGGGGTGCCGAATACTACCTCAAACGCAACTACCGTGTCTTCCTGGACGATATGCCCGAGAACCCCTGGACCAAGAAATGCGACATCTTCGTCTACAACACCAAGGAGGAATACCTCAGGAACAGCCGGCAGGCCGCGTGGTCGCCGGCCATGGCCAGCACCACCGGCATCGCCGGCGTCCTCGAAAGACACCACATCATGACCTACCAGCAGATTGAGGACCTGCTGGCCTCTCACCTGCCTCACGAGATCACGCACATCGTTCACGCCGCGGTCATTCACTACAGCCGCGCGAACCCCACCTGGCTCCGCGAGGGCATCGCCGTGCGGCAGGAGCCCTGGTTCAAGCGGTTCCGCATGGCCCGGATCATCCAGGAGGCCCAGGCCGACGGTAAACTGCTGACCCTGGAGCAGATTGTCACGCAGAAGGGCTATCCGGACGCGAAGCTCGTCGACCTCTTCTACGCCCAGTCCTATGCCCTGGTCGAAGCACTCGAGCGCACGGGCACCAGGGGGCAATTCACGCAGTTCTGTCGGCAAGTCACGAGCATGGAACCCCTTGAGGCGATAAAGCAGGTCTATGGCTTGGACCGCGACGAAGTGCTCGAGTGCTGGAAGAAGCATGAAGCCGACCTGGTTTCGCTTTTAGATACTTTGTAGGTTCTTTACGCTTCCGGCGCGTCGCATGCCTCTGGCGGCGCTGGGACGCCTTGCCCGCCCGCGTCATCCCTCCGGACACCCCACAGGCGCCCCGACTGTTGCCCACGTAACCCCTTACATCATAAGCGGTTGCTCCCAGGACAGCGCACGTCACATCCTTCGCCGGATTCGACCCATATGAGCCATTTTATCTTTAGCGAACAAGCTTTCCGGTCGATGAAACTACCCGTTGACGCACCGGCGTTCTGCGGACGCTTCTCGACTATTCACAACAGGCCCGGGAACCGCTTGAGAGGAAGCAGAGCAGGATGGACGCTGAAAAGGGCGCACAACTGATCCGCCGGAAGGGGGCCATCAAGGTCGATGAGGCCCTTCTTGCCGAAGTGCAACATGTCGTCCAGGAACTCACCAAAACCCTCAAGATATTCCGCACCTACCCCAGAGAAAACACCATCAGCGTCAACGCCATCGACAAACTCGTGCAGACCTTCGCCGAGTTCCTGGGCAAACACGAGATACTCGAGCTTTTCGTCGACCGTCACGAACTCCAGTGGCGTGACGTGGTGGTCTATTCCGAGCCAGACCAGCGAAAGAGCTTCGCCCTCAAGCTCGACCGCGACGGCGTGCGCCGAATGGTCTTCCAGCAGGGCATCGACCGCAATGAGGTGGTGGGACTGCTTGAGGCATTCACTACGGACATCGATGAGGAGAGTCTGGAAGACGACCTGGTGACCGTGCTGTGGGACAAGCAGCTCTCGCATGTCAAGGTCTACGTGCTGGACAACATGGCCACGGAAGAGGTCTTCGACGAGGACCTCGTGGATGCCGCCGT
>DATKVD010000162.1:0-12824 GCA_035530235.1 Planctomycetota bacterium
GTTTCTCTCGTGTGAATTCGCCTGTTCCGGCGGCGAATCCGGCGTTGGCACTCTACCTCTTCGTCACGGGCGAGTCAAGAGGAATCAGTCCGACGGATCAGGCGGGGGTGGGGAAGACTGCCGGCACGCGACGGCTCATCAGGCAAAAGAAGCGGGCGACCCCTCGTGTGAGGGGTCGCCCGTGTGCGTCTTTACGACTCAGGCAGGCCAGGCCAATCGGGTTGTCAACAGCATGCCTGCCTGCGTGCCCTTAGTTGACAGGCACCCAGTTACCACCGTCAGCACCCACTTCGCCTGCACCCAGTCTCGGGAAACGTCCGCCGAGGTTGGTGATGGGCGGGTTGCCCGGCACGGCGATGAAGGCCGCTTCGACAACCGGCATCGTGAGTTGGCCACTGTAGAGCTGGCCGGCTGCGTCGTTCTGGGTCTGGTAGACCGTGCCGGTCTGGTTCACGACGAACGCACGGTTACCGGTGTCGGTGCGGCTGACCGGCCAGGCATAGCAACACCAGCGGATTTCCTGCTCATCCGCATCGGCGGGAACAGCAACGCCGGGCAGCGGCACGCCGATGTCGCCTTCGCTCACCGCCGGGCCCACGCCGTCCGCCGGCAGGAAGATCAGGTAGAAATAACCGGCCTTGGTGGAGATGCCCATCGCATCCACCGCGCCGAGCTCCTGCGAGATGAACTCACCCGGGGTCCGCGCACCCGCGGCGCCACGGGGAACTTCCTGACCCGACAGCTCCTGGAACAGACCGTACTCGCCAATGCCGTTCCCGTTCTGGTCCACGACGACCCCCTGCTGGAACTGTGCCTGAACCGTCCGCAGGGTCGTGAGTGTCCCGATGGCCGCCGTCTCGTTCGAGCTGATACGCGACCTCAGGAGCTGAGGAATCGCGATCGCCGCGATGATGGCGATAATCGCGACCACGATCATCAACTCGATCAACGTAAAACCTTTTTCCCTACGCATCTCATCATCTCCTAAAACCCGATATCCTGTCCCCTGGTTTCCCCTCTCACTTGAGCCTCCTGAAGTCAACCGCTTTCCGCACCTCCTTTCGCTCACAAGCCCAATCGTTCACGGTCCTTTCCACGTCTCGGGGTGCAAGTAATGCAAATGGCGTGCCAATCGGAGCAGAAATCCCTCCGGATTGTCGTAAGTTCCTTCCCCGCAAGGAGTACCGACAACAGATTACCTTGTGCCTTTCTGTCTTGACGGGTCTTCCAGTGACAAACTTTCGTACTTTTCGGACGGTCCACGTGCTCGACTGCAAAATCCTGTCAGTCACGGCTCGCGTCGTTGGACCCGTTCCCGTCGTCCCCGTCACGGGAGGTCGGCTCCTGCGAAGGCGGTCTCAGCTCGAGCTTCCGGATGCGGTATCGGAGTGCACGGACGTTCATGTGCAGGAGATCCGCCGCCCGGGTCACCACGTTGTCGCAGCGTGCGAGTGCCTCGGTGATGTAGCCCTTCTCGATCTCTTCGAGCGCGTCCTGCATCCGGACCCCGCCCGCGGGAATGAGTGCGGTGTGTCCGTGTCGGTCGGAAGTCGATCGTGCTTCCCTCCAGGTGTCGTGGGGGGTTCGGTCGGGCAGTTCGGCGGGGGTGATTTCCGGACCCGAGGCGAGGGCCACCGCCCGCTGGATCGCGTTCTCCAGTTCACGGATGTTCCCGGGCCAGTCGTGCTCGAAGAGCCGGTCCATGGCCTCCTTCGAGATGCCCCTGATGTCCTTGTTCATCGTCCCGGCGTGCTTGGCCAGGAAGTGTCCGACGAGGAAGGGGATGTCTCCCTTGCGCTCACGGAGTGCGGGCAGCCTGATCGGGATGACGTTGAGCCGGTAGAAGAGGTCCTCCCGGAAATTCCCGCGACGCACCTCCTCTTCGATGTTCCTGTTGGAGGCCGCCACCACACGGACGTCGATCTTGAGGGTGTCGGTTGCCCCGACGGGTTTGACCTCACGCTCTTCCAGTGTTCTCAGGAGCTTGGTCTGAAGCGGCTTCGACATGTCGGCGATTTCATCGAGGAAGAAGGTCCCGCCGTGGGCCACGTCGAAGAGTCCCTGCTTGTCGGTGACGGCCCCGGTGAAGGCACCCTTGACGTGACCGAACAGTTCACTCTCGAGGAGGGCATCTGTGAAAGCGGCACAGTTGACGGCGACGAAGCGCTCGCGTCGTCGCGTGGAATCATAGTGAATGGCGCGGGCGACCAGCTCTTTTCCGGTGCCACTTTCGCCCTGGATGAGCAAGGTGCTGTCGGTGGGGGCGACCTGTTTGATGATTTCCTGGATTCTGCGGATGTCCGGGGTGTTTCCGATGATCTGTCGATAGACGAAGGTTTCCTGTCCGCTTTCGAGTCGACGCAGGGTCTCGGCGACCTCGGCGGCCCGCTTGACGATGGCGCGTATCTCATCGTTGTCGAAGGGCTTTCGGATGTAGTTGAACGCCCCGAGTCTCATCGCCTCCACCGCCGACTGCCAGGTGGAGAAGGCCGTCATCACCACCACCGCGGTCTGGGGGAAGTCCTCCCGGATGCGCTGGAGCAGACCCAGGCCGTCGAGACGCGGCATCTTCAGGTCTTCGAGCACGACGTCGAAGTGGTCCTGACAGAGCATCTCGTAGGCGGTCTCACCATCGGGGGCCTCCGCCGTCTCCAGACCGGCCTTTCGGAGCACCACGGTCAGGTAGTTCCGCATCCCCTCCTCATCGTCGACGATGAGGACGCGAGCGGTGCGCGTGGTTTCCGTCTTTCCCGATTCAGACATGACTCATCCCGGAAGTTGGAAGCCGGAGACGCCGACGGACGACAGGGCCTGCTCGTCGCTCTGCGGCGGGCAGGTTCGTCCGGCGGTCTCGCCTTGGTCGTCCGTCGTTTCCGTCTGCGGACACCTCTGGAGCACCACCCGGAAGGTGCTGCCTTGACCGGGTACGGTCTCCACCTCCACATGTCCCTTGTGCGCTTCGACGATGCGCCGGACGATGGACAGTCCCAGTCCCGTCCCGCGCGCCCTCGTCGTGAAAAACGGGTCGAAAAGCTGTGCCTTCACCTCGTTGGTGATCCCTTCCCCGTCGTCGATGAACTCCACCGCCACCCGTGGACAGTCCCAGGACGTCCCGTCCGGGAGTCGACCCGCACTTTCCCGACGGATGCGGATCTCGAGGGTTCCGCCGGTCGGCATCGCGTCCAGGGCGTTGAGTCCCAGGTTGAGAAACACCTGTCGAAGCTGCTCGACGTCTCCCAGACAGAAGACCGGTCCGTCCCCGTCGAACACGATGGACACCCGTCCGTTCCCGTGATGACGGGCCGTCCCCGCACGCCCTCCGTCGACGTGTGACCGGTTATCGAGCATCGTCACAACCTCGGTGAGGACGTCGGTGAGGTTGCAGCGACTGAGTGCGGCCGGTCGCATCTTGCTGAAGTGCAGGAAGTCCGTGACGATGGCGTTGATGCGGTCCGATTCCTTCACCATGAGGTCCAGGAGCTGTGCGATCTCACGGCTGCCGTCGGTCCCTGACGTGTCTTCCGTCGGTCTGGCGCCGAGTGTGGAGCGGATCTCCTGGGCACTCCCACGGATACAGGCGAGGGGGTTGCGGATCTCATGGGCGATGCTCGCGGCCAGTTGTCCCACCATCTCCATGGTCTCCGCACGTGCCAGGGCCTCTTCCAGACGTCGACGCTCCGTCAGGTCAACGAACATCACCACCATGCCCAGTCGCTCTCCGCGCTCATCGCGCAGCGGGGACAACGTGATGGCCACGGGGGCGGTCTGTCCGTCGGTGGTGACCAGTGTGAGCTGTGAGACGTAGTGCTGTCGTTTCCCGAAGAGTTCCCTGAGCACGCGAGCGTTGTTCGAGCACGCGGCAACGTCGTCCAGGGCCTCGCCGACCACCTTGGCACCCGTGGGCAGTCCGAGGAGTCTCGTGGCTTCCCGGTTGATGGACCTGACGCGGCGTCGGTTGTCCACGACGAGCACGGCGTCGGTGACGTTCTCGAGGATTTTTTCGTTGAGGAGTCTGATGCCGGTGAGACCGTGAGAGAGTCGTCCCGCCAGTGCGGCGACGAGGTAGTAGGCGATGGCCTGTGCCATGAGGTAGGCGACACTCGACGAGACGCCGATGACACGGGTGCCCGGAGCGGTCAACGCGACCCACGGCAGCTCCCAGTCGTAATGCATCGCCAGGAAGCTGACCAGTCTCGCCAGTCCGAGCATCACCGTCGCCATCGAGGCCACCATCATCCCGGGACGCGAGCCCAGGATGCTGCTCGCGGCGAGAATGCAGGCGAAGTAGAGAAAGGTGATGTTGCTCTCGCCCGCACCGTTCAGGTAGATGAGCACGGTGGCGAAAACCACGTCCAGACAGATCTGCACCGCGGCGAAGCGTCGAATCCGCCGGACACGCTTGAGAAGCACCAGATACATCAGGTTGACCAGACAGACGAACACAAGACTCAGGTAAGTCGGCAGGAGTTCCGTCTGGAACACCCCCTGCTCGGCCTGCGAGACGAGGATGACGCCCAGACTCACCAGGACGGCCGCCTGACGAAGATACAGCAGTCCCTTCACGCGCTCGACGGTCCGTTTATCCCTCTCGTTCGTCTCTCGGTCCATGTCGTCTTTCCCCACGGATCGGGATCCCCTCGCTCACCGTCTTACCGGGTCACAAGCTGCTGGAGCTTGAGAATCGGCAGGAACACACTGAGGACGATTGAGCCCACCATCACGCCCATGACCCCGATCATGATCGGCTCGATGAGACTGGTGAGACTCTCGACGGTCGCCCCGACCTGCTGGTCGTAGAACTCGGAGATCTTGATCAGCAGACTCTCCATGGCACCGGATTTCTCACCGATGGAGATCATCCGTGTGACCATGGGCGGAAAGATCCCGCTTTGCGCGAGGGGCTCGGCGAGGGTGTTGCCCTGTCTGACGCTTTCCTTGGCCTCCATGACGGCGTCGGAGACGATACGGTTGCCGGCGGTGCCGGCCACGATCTCGAGGGACCCGAGGATGGGCACACCGGAGCGGATGAGCGTGGAGAAGGTCCGACTGAACCTCGACATCGCCACCTTGCTGAAGAGCGGTCCGAAGACCGGCAGATGCAGCTTCAGCCAGTGCCACTGGTATTCACCCGTGCGCGTGCGGACGTAGAGGACGAGCGCGACGACCAGTCCCGCAACCCCCAGGAGACCCACGAGGAAATTATCCCTCATGGCGAGACTCAGGTTCAGCATGAACTTCGTGATGCCCGGCAGTGAGGCCTTGGGATTTGAGGAGAGGAGGTTGTCGAAGATCGTCTTGAACTTGGGCAGAATGCCGACCATGAGGAACAGTGTGATGCCGGTGATGAGTGCCAGAGAGATGACGGGATAGGTCATGGCGGCCTTGATTTCCCGTCTGAGGGCGACGGTGGCCTCCTGGTATTCGGCGAGCCGGACGAGGATTTCGTCGAGCTGACCGGAGGCCTCTCCGGCACGGATCATGTTGACGAAGATCGGCTTGAAGATTTTCGGGTACGCCGCCAGCGAGGCGGAGAGGTCGGACCCGCTGCGGACCCTCTCGGCGATCCGTCGAATGGCGACACGGAAGCCCTTGTCGGAAACCTGCTCGGCCTGGACCTCGAGGGCCTCCAACAGCGGAATGCCGGCCCCGATCATGGTGGCCATCTGACGGGTGAACAGCACCATGTCGTCCGCCTTGACGTGAGGTCTGGGGTCCCGACCCCCGCCGAAGAGACTCAGGCTCATCCACGATGTCCCTTCGGGCTTGACCTTGAGCACGGTGAGGGCCTGTCTCTGAAGCTGACCCACCGCGTCCGCCTCGGTGGCGGCACTCACCGAGCCGCTCACCTGGGCCCCGCTTGCGTTCTTGGCGGTGTACTTGAACTTCTGCATTCGGTTTTCCCCTTGCGAAAAGGGCTTCGAAACGTCAGTCAGCCATCGTCACCTGCACGACCTCTTCCAGTGAGGTCTTGCCCCGTGCTGCATTGATGACGCCGCAGCGTCTCAGTGTCACCATCCCCGTCTCGAGGGCCTGCTGCTTGAGCGCAAGCACCGACCCACCGTCGATGATGATGCGCTTCAGGTCGTCCGTGACCGGCATGGTCTCCAGGAGTGCAAACCTGCCCCGGTAGCCGTTAACGCACCGGGCACAGCCCACCGGACGGTAGATGCGGGCCCCGTCCTCCAGGTCGTCCTCGAAGGCACCGAGTTTGAGCAGTGCTTCGTCCTTGATCTCCGTCTCCTCGCGACACTCCTCACACAGCTTCCTGGCGAGCCGCTGTGCACTGACGAGCACCGTGCTGGACGCCACCATGAAGGGATCGACACCCATGTCGAGCATTCGGGTGATGGTGGAGGGGGCATCGTTGGTGTGCAGGGTGCTCAGGACCAGGTGACCGGTCAGAGCGGCCTTGACGGCGATCTCAACGGTCTCCTTGTCACGGATCTCACCCACCATGACGGTGTCGGGGTCCTGTCGGAGGATGGAGCGGAGTGCGGCGGCAAAGGTCAGTCCGCGCTTCACGTTCACCGGCACCTGGTTGACACCGTCGAGCTGGTACTCCACCGGGTCCTCGACGGTGATGACGTTGTCCTCGATGTTCATCATCTCCCGCAGTGCCGAGTAGAGTGTGGTCGACTTGCCGGACCCGGTGGGTCCCGTGACGAGGATCATCCCGTAGGGGGAGCTGATGGCCTTCCGGAAGTCCTGAAGGGCCTTCTGCTCGAACCCGAGACTGTCGAGACTGAGTGCGAGGTTGCCGCTGTCGAGAATTCGGAGCACCACCTTCTCCCCGTGAATGGTGGGGAGGATGCTGACACGGAAGTCGATGTTGCGTCCGTCGAGACGGATCTGAAACTTGCCGTCCTGGGGTCGACGCTTCTCGGCGATGTCGAGGTCCGCCATGATCTTGACACGACTGACCATGGCACTCTGCATGGCCTTGGGCGGAGAGATGGTCTCCCGGAGGATGCCGTCCTGACGGTAGCGGACACGGATCTTCTTCTCGAACGGCTCGATGTGGATGTCACTGGCCCCGTCACGAACGGCCTGGTAGATGAGCAGGTTCACCAGCTTGACGACGGGGGAGCTTTCGGAACTGCCGGTGAGTTCGGTGAGGTCGACGTCGTCCTCCTCCTCCTCCGCGCCCTTGAACTCCATCTCCGGGTCGCCCATGTCCTCGAACAACTGCTCCATCTCGGCCTCACCCCGGTTGTAGCTCTTCTCGATGGCCTTGCGGATGGAGACCTCGGTGCTGACCACGGGACGGATGTCGCTTCCGGTGATGATCTGGACGTCGTCGAGCTTCAGGATGTCGAAGGGGTTGGCCACCGCCATGGTCAGGACGTTCCCGATCTTGGCCACGGGAAGCACACCGTAGTAGTGGGCCATGTCCTGGGGAAGACAGGCGAGTGCCTCGTCACTGGCGACGGTGCGGGACAGGTCGATGGGAGGGATGTTCATCTCGAGCGCGACGGAGCCGATGAACGCCCGTTCGTCCACCATGCCGTGCTCGATGACCACCTGTGCGAGGGATTTCTCCTCGCCGTTGGCCATCTCCATGGCCCGAACCAGTGACGCCTCGTTCAACAGCTCAGCGCCGAGGAGTATGCTCCCCAGTTTCTTGTCGAACTTCGCCATCGGGTTTCACCTCTCGGTGCGCTTCCCTCGCCGCGGAACACGCACCCCTCTCACAAACGTCACGCCCGGGTGGTCACCGTCATCTGCAGCAGCCGCTTCAGCTCCTCCGTGTCGGTGCTGTGCGCCAGCACCTCCTCGTAGGTGACGAGACCCGTCTTGTAGAGATCGAAAAGCGACGCGTTCATCGTTTTCATCCCTTCCTTGCCGCCGGTCTGAATCACCGAGTAGATCTGGTGGGCCTTGTCGTCGCGGATCAGCGCCCGGACGGCCGCGTTCGCGATCAGGACCTCGCACGAAAGCACCCTCCCCTTGCCGTTCACACGCTGCAAGAGCTGCTGACAGAAGACCGCCTGGATCGTGAACGAAAGCTGCGTGCGAATCTGTGCCTGCTGATACGCCGGAAACACGTCGACCATCCGGTTAAAGGTCTGCACACAGTCGGAGGTATGCAGGGTCCCGAAGATCAGGTGACCGGTCTCGGCCAGCGTGAGTGCCGCCTGGATGGTCTCCTGGTCACGCATCTCACCGATGAGCACGACGTCCGGGTCCTCACGCAGCACGCTCCTGAGCGCCGCCGGGAACGAGTGCGTGTCGGTCCCCACTTCACGCTGGTTGAACAGGCACTTCTTGTTCTTGTGCACGAACTCGATGGGGTCCTCGATGGTGACGATGTGCGCCTTGCGCGTGTTGTTGATGTAGTCCGCCATCGCCGCGAGTGTAGTCGACTTGCCCGACCCCGTCGCGCCGGTGACCAGGATCAGTCCCTTCGGCAGCATGCACAGCTTCATGCAAAGCTCCGCAGGCAGGCCGAGCTCCTTGACCGAGCGGACCTCCCACGGAATGATGCGCATCACCGCGCCCACCGCACCCCTCTGCTGGAACACGTTGACACGAAACCGTCCCAGACCGCTGACGCCGAACGACAGGTCCAGCTCCAGGTTCTTCTCGAACCGGGCGATCTGCTCGTTGTTCAGCACCGAGTAGACGAGCTGCTGACTGCTCTCCGGCATCAGCTTCTCTTCATCGAGAGGCGCCAGGTCACCGTCCAGTCGAACCCGGGGCGGACTGCCGGCGGTGATGTGAAGGTCGGACCCGCCCATGTCCACCATCTTGCGGAGAAGGTCTTCGAGCGTAACCATGCGGTTTTCTCCAAGTGGGACTTCCGTGAGGGTCCGTCGGGACCCTCACAAAAAAGAGCCGTTCCCTCGATTCCGAAGGAACGGCTCATCAGGCCGTGATCAACCCCGCCTCTATCCCTTCGGCAGCCTGGCCGGGCGAACGATGTAAGTCGTTAGCCCCCAAGGCTTTGCGCCCCCCGGTCTCCCGGGGTTTGCCTTTTCGAGGATGTCTGCCACTCGTCAGTTCATCGGCACCCCGCCGGCAGACGCCGCGTGACCGTCATCGTCTCGCACGTCTCCCGACCGTCCCTGTTTTTCGACCGGTTCAGGGGCGTTCCTTCACGCATAATCGCCCGCGTGTGCAAAATTTTCGTACCCGAAACGCCGCCGGATCGTTCATGCGTCGTCCGCACGATCATCGATATCTGCGGGGGGGTCGGCCGAAAGGCCGTTCATGCACGCCGCACCCGACGTCCCCGGAAGGATGCAACTTTCTTGCACCAGGGGGTCGTCGCTACGGACGCCAGTCGGGGTTGGGTTGGGGGATCTTCGCATCGACCGACCGGAGCCACGCGTGAAGCATGGGCCTCAGTTCGCCGACGACGTCGCGTCGCTCGGCGGCGAGGTCGTGCGTCTCGCCCACGTCGTCGGTCAGGTGGTAGAGTTCGACGTGACGGTCTTCGAAGAACTCGATGAGCTTGAAGTCGCCTGAGCGCACCGAGCATCCGGGCGTGCCCCCCTGGTTGCCGTAGTGCGGGTAGTGCCAGAAGATCGCCTGGCGGTCGAGACGCTCGCCGCCCGCAAGGAGCGACGCGAAGCTCACGCCGTCGACGTGCTGGTTCGGTCTCGCGTCGCATCCGGCGACCTCCAGCAGCGTCGGATAGAAGTCGGGGCTGGTCACCGGGACGTGACAGAGCATGCCCGGACGCGTGACGCCCGGCAGCCGCACGATCAGCGCCTCGCGCGTGCCCCCCTCGAACATCCACCCCTTGCCCTCCGAGAGCGGCGCGTTCGACGTCGGACTGCCCTCCGCCGTCGACAGTCCCCCGTTGTCCGACGTGAACACCACTACGGTGTCGTCCCTGAGTCCCTCCTCGTCGAGTGCCGCGAGCAGCCGACCGATGTTCTCGTCGAGACTCTCGACCATCGCCGCGTATCCCGGGTCGCTCTGAAAGCGTCGTCGGACGATCTGCTTGTGTTTCTTGTGGTCGCAGGGGAAGTATTCGCCGTATTCGAACGGGTTCTTGCGGTCGAGGCCGCGTGAGGCGGCCCTCTCCTCGTACTTGCGGCGAAGGTCGGGCTTCGGCTGGATGGGGATGTGCACGAGGTAGTACCACAGGTTGAGGAAGAACGGTTTCTCGCCGCGCCGGCGGATGAGCCGGATGGCTTCGGTGGTGAGCCGGTCGGGCAGGTATTCTCCGTCGACGTCGTCGACGAGGCGCGGGTTCTTCCACGGACTGAAGTAGCTGTGTCGCGGCATCCCCCAGTCACACCCGCCGACGTTCACGTCGAAGCCGTGCTTCTCGGGCCAGTAGGGCTCCTTCCCGAGGTGCCACTTGCCCACGTGCCAGGTCTGGTATCCCCCGTCGCGCAGGGCCGAGGCGACTGATTCTTCCGCCAGGGGCAGGTGATCGACGTATTCCGGGGAAATCACCCGACCCCGTTCCCTGCCGTAGAGGTAATTCGTGAGTCCCACCGTCGCCGGGTACTTGCCGGTCAGGATGCTGGCGCGCGTGGGCGAGCAGACGGGGCAGGCGGCGTAGGCGTCGGTGAAGCGCACGCCTTCCGAGGCCAGCCGGTCCAGGTGAGGCGTCTCGTAGAACGTGCTCCCGTAGCACCCGACGTCGCGCCAGCCGAGGTCGTCGATGAGGATGAAGATAATGTTCGGACGTGGCATCTCGCCTCCCGAAACGCCGCCGCACAGAGGGCAAAAGCCCTGTTCTCATGGCGGCTATTTTCGCACCGCCCCCAATCGCCCCATTTCCCGCTTATACGCCACTTAAAAAAGGGGAGCCTCCCCTTTTTTTACAGTTGGACGGGTCGACCGAGCGGACGCAGGGTCGACTCGAGACCCAGACGCTGAGCGGTGAGGCGCACCCACTGCTTACCGCCGTAAGGACGACCACGCCTGATGCAGGCACGGAGCGCGGCAAGTTCCGCCTCTGTCTGCGGCTGTCGCACCACCTCGGGCCAGCCGGGATTCAGCACCGCGGGGGTCGGATGGAGGAAGCGGTGACCGCCGCCGTCACTCCACCAGCGGTGACTGGACCATGGCCAGTTGCGCGGGGCGGTCACCAGTCCCGCCCGCAATGGATTGCGCTCGATATACCGCAGCACCGTCGCCAGGTGGCGATCGTTCTGCACGGGGAAGTCCTTGTAGGGCCCTTGCCAGACGTGTCCGCTGGAATCGTACCGCCTGTGATGACGACGGACGTGCGTGGTCGTCAGCCAGTGCATCCAGCGGCCAAGGTCCTTATCTTCCTGGGGCCACAACGCCATGTGGAAGTGGTTGGGCATCAGGCAGAACCCCAACACCCGCATCTCAAGGCGCTCACACGCCTCCGCCATTAGCTTCAGGAACTCTTCGTAATCCCTTTCGTTGTGGAAGACCGTCGCGCGACTGTTCCCACGGTTCAGCACGTGATAACAGGTCCCCCCTTCAGTCCCCCTGGCTCCCCTGGGCATGTCCGTGCACCTCCTCATACAATGATCACGAGCCGGAAGCCACCTGCTAACAGGAGCACGCAAAGGATGACATCCGCCTCCTATGGTGCCGTTCTTCTCCACGACGTCAACAGGCAAGAGCGCAGAAATGCCGCCACCCCTAAGCAGTCGGAAAGGCGCCTGGAAAATAGGACAAATAGGACAAGTCCACTCCTGATACAGCCGCTTTTTTCACACCGGCTCCAATTGGCCCAATTCCTTCGAATACGGCATTTAAAAAAGGGGAGGCTCCCCTTTTTCAGCGCGAGCAGCGATATTTCCGGAAGGCGTCGACCATCGCCACGACGTTTTCGGGGAGGACGTCGGGCTGGATGTTGTGGACCTGTGTGAAGACGAAGCCCCCGCCGGGGGCGAGGTCGGAAATCCGCCGCTTCACCTCGTCTTCGATCTCCCAGAGCGAGCCGCGGGGCAGCACCCGCTGCGTGTCACACCCCCCGCCCCAGAACGTGAGGTCGCGACCGAACTCACGCTTGAGCCGCGCGGTGTCCATCTCCGCCGCCGACACCTGCACCGGGTTCAGGGCGTCGACGCCGGCCTCGATCAGCATCGGAATGAACCGATAAACCGACCCGCACGAATGCATCAGCACCGCCGCGTCCGTCTTCGACCGGATGTGTCCGAACAGACGCTTCTGATACGGCCAGACCATCTCTTTGTAGCAGTCGACGGAGAGCATGGGGCCGGTCTGCGTGCCGAGGTCGTCGGTGACCAGGACGGCCTGGACGTATTGTCCGACGCGGCCGAGCACCCGGTCGCACCGGTCGACGTAGGCATCGGTCAGGCGTTCCAGGAGCGCGTGGACGAGTGACTTGTTGGCCAGGAGGTCGACCATGAAGTTCTCATAGCCGCGGAGGATCTGCCCGGCGGCGAGGAGATGCATGCAGAGGTTCGCGACGACGGCGAGGTCGGTCTCTTCATGGAGCTTCCGGGCGCGCGTCTCGATGTCGTCCAGCGATTCGTCCGCATAGGAGGGCCAGTCGAAAGAGTCGATCGCGTCGGCGTGGGCGTCGAGTTCGGAAGGCTCCTCAGTATCGGCGAGCGGTGCAAAGACGGGCTCGAAGTAGAAGCCGTCCCCGGGCATGCGCGCGGTGACGTGTCCCGCCCCGTCGCGGACCACGCAGTCGCCGTCCTCGGTCTCGACGTTCCATTTCTCGGGGACCTCACAGGGGCTCCCGTCGGAGAGTTCGCCCGGTTTCCACCGGCACGGCTCGAGGTAAAGGGGCACCGTGTCGACCTCGAGCATCTCACGGACGTCGTCGTCGAGCTTCGCAATCTGCTGCATCGTCTCGAAGACCTGCAGTCTCCCGGCGGGCAGTCCCAGGTGGGCCCTGAAGTTGCGGTAAG
>DATKVD010000163.1:0-2195 GCA_035530235.1 Planctomycetota bacterium
ATTGTCGTGCGACCTCCAACGCCAGTTTGGCGACGCTCAGGGGGCTCTTGGTGGTTTTCATAACCCCCTGTGTACCAACGACTAATGAAAGTACAAGTCCTTTTCGTATCTTCTATACAGAGCAGGACTGTCCCTATTTAACTGGTCTGTTGTCAGTCCGTTCGCGGGGCACCGGTCGAGGCGAACATGATGTCGAGCGGGGGCTTGCCCGACTGGACGCGGCCCGCGCCCTTGAGATACAGAACCCCGATGCCGCGCGAGACGTCCCCGTTCATGTTCGGATACCAGTTCTCGGCGGTGCCCGGCTCGCTCACCAGCACCGCCTCCGTCCACGTCTCGCCGTCCAGGCGCTGGAGATAGAGTTCGCCGTAGGTGCTCCGCAGGTCTCCCCGGTTCTCGAAGAGGGTCTTGCCGAAGAGGACGTAGACGTGCACCGGGTCGCGTGAGGTGTCGAGACTCAGCACGGTCGTGAACGTCTTGAACGGCTGGAGCCGGACGGGCGTGGACCAGTCGCCCTCGGCGTAAGGGGTCTTCGCGGAGCGGTACCACAACCCACCCGCGCCGTCCACGTAAGCGAGGTGGATGGTTCTGGCTTTCGGGTCGAAGACGGCGCACATGCGTCGGTCGGTGCCGGCCCAGGTGGACATGCCGGTGGCGAGTTCGATGTCGTGCGTGCCCCAGCGCTCGCCGTCGTGAAGGTTGGCCAAGAGCCGTCCGACGCCGCCCGAGGTCATCATGGCGATGACGCAGCTCCTGCCGTCCTCGACGGTGAGGTTTTCGTGCGCGGTGCTGCCGATCTTCTTCCACGAGTCGGGGTCGCCCGAGCGGTGGTCGCCGACGTGGTGGATGCAGCGGACGTCCGGCTCCCACGCCGAGATGTCGTCCGGACGCACGGTGCGCTTCCACAGGACCTCGGTGCCGGCGGGCTCGTCCTTCTCGTTGCGGATGACGGCACGACCGGTCATCGTGACATAGCCGTCGGTGGTCTGCTGGAGGTCGGGATAGTAGCTGGCGCGCGTGTCCAGCTTGACCGGGTTTTCCCACCGGATGGCGGTGTCGGCGAGCTTCCCGCGGACGACGTACTGGTCGAAGACCCACTTGGGCGGGCCCTCCACCCGCATCACGGTGTAGACGGTGGTGATGTCGCCGCCGCGGATGAGATGGCTGCGGGACGCCTCCTTCGCCTCGACGGCGGTCCACGTGACGCCGTCGCGCGAGAAGTGGCAGGTGTCCGGGTTGCCGCGGAAGACCAGCCATTTGCCCTCGTGCGGAAAGACCAGTCGGACGGTGGCACGCGTGGTGGCGTGCCAGCCGCCCATCGTGGTGGCGACCTTCGAATGCCGGAACGCGGGCGGCCAGGGGACCACTTGTCCCTCCGGCGCGCGCAGCACCACGAGTGCGCCGACGACGCCCGCCGCGACTGCCGCCGCACACATCGCCGCCACCACCTTGACCTTGCCTCCCGTGACCGCCTTCATGGCTGTCTCTCCCAAGTGTGAGTTGCCGTTCAGGCCGCAGGATAGGCCGTGCGGGGGAGAAATTCGAGGGAAATCCGCCGGGTGCGCACCGGGCGTCGCGGGGACGCGACGCCGGCGAGGGGTGCGTTTTTGGTTTCCGCCTCGACCCACGCACGCTATAATGCCCACACGCATCAACCCGCCGCTCACACGCTGGAGGAACGACATGGACAAGCTGTGGAAGCTGCTGACGGATTTCTGGGTGCTGTTCGGGATCGGCGGACAGATCATCTTCGCGGGGGCGTTCGTCATCCAGTGGCTGGCGTCGGAGCGGCGCAAGCGGAGTCACGTGCCCGTGAGCTTCTGGTATGTCCGCATCCTCGGAAGTGCAATCCTGTTTGCCGTTGCGCTCAAGCTGCTGCTCGGGGGCGAAGGCCGGGCGGTGGTGTTCGTCCTGGGATACTCCCTGAACGTCCTTATCTACGTGCGGAACCTGATGCTGATCCATCGTCGTCGTGCGGCGGGGGTGCCCGCGGGGCCCGAGGAGGACGACTGACCGCACGGACGACGGCGGGGTGATTGGGAGAGCTGACATGCCGAAAGACAACGCGGAGAGGCGCGAGGCGGGTGCCGGGACGTCCGGACTGTGCTCCGTCGTCGTGTGCATGTACAACGAGGTGAAGGGGGTTGAGGATCTGCACCGGCGGATCGTCACCGTGATGACCGACACCGGCCGGC
>DATKVD010000164.1:0-3016 GCA_035530235.1 Planctomycetota bacterium
CACCACCGTCATCCACGCGTACCGGCTGATGAGCTTTTTGTACTGCGTGGGACCACTCTCGAAGAGCAGCATCTGAACGAGGCCCACACTGTAGGTCCTGCCCTCGGGTGTCTGCTGTGCGATGAAGCCGAGTCCCTTCTGCACCGCGTCCACCGTCTTCGGCAGTCGGGTGTGACTGAGTGCGAGCGTGCAGAGCGCCGTCATGCCCACGTCGTAGCCGGTCGAGCGGTCGTAGACCCACTTCCCCTCCGGCTGCTGCCGCGCGAGGAGGTAATCCACGCCCTTCTCGATCGTCTCGCGCATCTTCTCGACGGGCAGCTCACCGTGCACCGGCACCCCGGCCGCCAGAAGCCACACCACCGCGAAGAGAACCACCGCCAACCGACGACAGGGATGCATGACCCCCTTCTCCTCGTTTTTCTTTGACGGAAGCATCGTTCCGTGCTAATTGTATCGTTCAGGACCGGCTTGTCAAAGGAATGAAGGGGGGAGGGGACCGGGCCGGACCGTCGGCGGCGACCGGGGCCGAAATCGCCCGGAAACTGTGATTTTGCATCGACACACACCACAGATAAGGGAACCGCGACGCCGCGGCAGCCGAACCGGCGTTCCCTCCCGCTTTGCCGGGGACCACGCTCGTCGCAAGTTCTTGAGGAGGCACGTATTGTGTTCAAGCGGCTGCTCCCGTTCTTCCTGATGCTGCTGGCGGGCGCCACGCCCGCACCCGCACAGGTCAAGAAGGAACTCACCAAGGATAACGAACTGGTCATCAGCACGCCCGTGTGGAAGATGGTGTTCGCGGGCGAGCGAGGCGGCGAGCTGAACAAGGTGATGCTCTTCGACGGCGACCGGTGGTACCAGGTCAACTCCACCTTCGCGTTCAAGAGCCTGGACACGCTGCCCGCGCTTTCCTTCACCAGCACCAAGGACAGCTACTACTCGGGCAAGTGGGACGTGTATTACGCCAACGAGGGACGCAACTGCAAGTTCGAGGTCCTGAAAGAGCTTCCCGGCGAGATCCACTTCAAGGTGTCGAACCGGCCGCGCGTGATGGAAAACGGGAAGGTCGGCCCATGGGTGGTCACCTACACCTGGCACGTCTATGAAGTCGGGGTCGTCTTCTGCGATTTCGAGATTTCGCTCCCGACCAAGGAGGACACGTTCGAACTGGCGTGGTCGCTGCTGGGGATGCACGTCGAGGACTACATGTTCAAGGAGAAACACCAGGGGAAGACGGCGAAGTTCATGTGGAACTGGGGGATGCTGGACAAGACCACCGACCGGGGACGCTGGCAGCCGCCGGTGATGAGTTCGACGGAGGCACAGCCGCTCGATATCGACTTCAGCCGGAACACGCAGCCCGAGCTTCTGGGGTTCGTCCCCTACGGCAGTGCCGCGTTCAACCTGGACCACCTGCCCGACACCAGTTTCACCAACGCGATGGAGGTGGTGTGGGAGGACGCGAAGCCGATGGTCGGCACCGACCTGACCCAGTTCGGCACCCACTTCAAGTACCGTCAGTCGGGGCTCAGTCCCCCGCCCACCTGGATGGGTTCCGACCGCAACCCGCCCACCTTCTCCTTCGAGTGGAACCTCTACCACGGTCCCAACGTGGAACTGGTGGGACCGTTCAGCTACCGCAACCGTTTCGGGATGGGCTTCACCACGCAGCGCACCACCGGAAACCCGGACGCACACCCCGTCATGAAGAACCGTCTCCAGGGGGCACGCATCTTCCACTGGATGAACGCCGGCAAGTCCGGCGCCGCGTGGTACCCTTCCGCCGCCGACGTGGACAAGATGGCCGCCGGCGGCGCAAACGTCCTCATCCTCGGCGAGCCCTGGCGGACGTCCCCGACCTACAAGCCCACCGACGCCGACGCCCTCAAGCGCACGGTCGACGCCTGCCACAGCAGGGACATGCGCGTGGCCCTCACCATGCGCGGCGAAGATTACCCCATCCTCGAACGCGACACCTCGTGGTTCACCGACTACCTCCGTCCGGATTCCGACGGGCTCTACGTCATCCATCCGGGGTTCCTCTACAGTCCGACCAACCCGAACGCGTATCCCGTGAAGATCGCGGGCGAGGAGATCGCGGCGCTGGGTTCGAGCAAGACCCACACCGACGCCTATGCCAATTTCCTGTGGTCGAAGAAGCTGCGCCGGCTGGTCGGTGCGAACGGGTTCCTCATCGGGGAGACGGACCCCCTGATTCCGACGCGCATCGGCCTGGCCTACTTCGACGCCTACGCCCCCGACGTCGGCGGACTCTCCGGGACCACCGACAGCAGCACGTATGCACGGTTCCAC
The DNA here is from genome assembly GCA_035530235.1 of Planctomycetota bacterium. Classification (GTDB taxonomy): domain Bacteria; phylum Planctomycetota; class DG-23; order DATKVD01; family DATKVD01; genus DATKVD01. The sequence continues at coordinate 2,314 of DATKVD010000164.1, forward strand.
ACGGGGAACGGCTGCACCCCGAGGGCGGCGCTCGGACGGTTGACCCGTGGGGGCCGGCCGCGGGCGTTCGCCGCGGCTTACGGCGACGCTCCCATCGTCACCCTCGGCGCCGGGCCCGGCGAACCCACCGACCCGGCCGACCCGCAGAACGCCGCCTTCGCGAACCTGTGGAAGATCTACCGTGCCGCCGACCTCGAACGCGCCTCACGTCACGATACCGTCAGTCAGGCCGACAAGGTCTACAAGCTCGACACCGCCAACTGTCGCGGCACCCTCTACCGCATCAGCGCCGACGAGATGATGCTGGTCCTGGCCAACCTCGGCCCCTCCACCAACGCCGCCGTCACACTCGACTTCAAGAAGCTCAACATGCCGGCCGGAGACTTTGCCGCACGGGTGATGAAGATCAGTCCGGGCGACGAATACTCGGAGCCCGCCCCCATCACCGTCACCAACGGCGTCTTCCAGACCGGCGATTTGAGCCGCTTCGAGGTCGCCGCCTTCCACATGAAACGCCGATAGCGCTCTGTTAAGAAGATAGCCTTGCGTTTGAAGATGTGCCACGGCTTGCTCGTCAAGCCGTGTGTCTGTCTGCGTTGGCACGCCATGAGCACGGCTGGGCAAGCCAGCCGTGGCACCCCTTGAAGAGAAACACAGGCTGAGTTTCTGAACAGCCCCCTAGCCCGCACCGCCCAACACACCC
>DATKVD010000165.1:0-3368 GCA_035530235.1 Planctomycetota bacterium
TGCCCCAGGGACTCCCCTGCACCGGACGGCGTCGGAATGCCTTTTCCCGCGGCGGAAAGAAGGGCGATGAGGAGTGAGGATGTCGTCCCCGGCACGACCGATACCGTTGTCCACCGCTACGTCTACGACGGGATGCGCCCCGCAGTCAGAGAAACGCACCGGTACGATAGTTACATCCGCGCCGACATCACGCGCTTTATACCGATAGTCCCCGGCGGCGCAGGTCCCGTTCTGTACGAGGATTCCGACGACGCCGCCGACGTGGACGGCTGCTCGATGCTCAAGCAGGTGTGGCACATCGCACTGCCCCTGTGCAGTCCCATCATCGGGACCCTGGCCGTCCTTAGAATCATCGGCGAATGGAACCGGTTCGTCGGACCGCTCATCCTCATCCGTGACAGTCACAAGCAGATGCTGGCGGTGTCTCTCTTGCATCTGGAAGGGGAATACACCCGGAGGTGGGGCGAGCTGATGGCGGGCTACACGATCGCGTCGATCCCGCTGATCATCCTGTTCGTGTTCTGCATAAGGCTGTTCATCCGTGGGCTGTCGGAGGGCTCGGTCAAGGGGTAGCCGGACGTCCGTCGGCACGGGTGCGTGGCCGGAGTGTGTCGTCGGCAGACCGGTCGTGGACCGGAAGCCCGGACACCACTGCCGGTCCCTCACTCACTGAACAGGTTGTCCAGAGACTGCTCCACGGACTCGCCGAAGCCCTCACCCAACGCATCGGATTCCCCGGCCGTCTCCTGGTGGGGTCGGCTGAGCACCTCCTGCACCTTCCTGGCCGTCTCCTTGGCGTAGAGACGGACCATGCCGATGGTGGTCGAGTCGTCGAAGATGATCCCCAGGAGCAGACGGTCGTCCATGAGCGTCAGCTGGATGGAATCTTTCTCGCCCTGGTGGAAGAGCACACTGAATTCCTCCTGACCCAGGAGTCTGGCGGTCTCCTTGGTGGCCGCGAACGTCCCGGCAACCAGTGCCGAGACACTCTCGATGTCGAGGTCGTCAAGTCCGCCCCCCCGACTGCACACCATGTGGCCCTCCACGTCGATCAGCAGTGCCCGCTTGGCCCGACTCAGGTCCAGCAGTCGGTCCAGCACCTGCTCCAGGGCCTCCGTGTCCTCGGCATAGTACACCATACGGACTTTCTTCAGATCAGCGTCACTGGACATGTTCGTTCTCCTCTCCTTGAGTCCTTTTCAGGAACAGTTCACAAGATTCCGAGGGCATGGAGCAGCAGGGCGGCCCCGGCGGCTGCGGCAATCGCGGCGGCGGCCACGACGACCTTCCGTCGAACGGAACGCCGGTGCTTCCGTGGTGCGGTGCCCACGAATGTGTCAACCCGTCTGGCGGTCCTTGGCGGCGTCGGGACATCCCCGATGCCGGGCGAGACGGGGGATAGCTGCCTGACCTCGACCGCGTCGGTCCGGGCCTCGTCGACGGCCATGACCGGCGCCTGCGGCACGGACGCCGCACCGAAGGCGGACATGCGACGTGAAACGAACCGCATCTCCCGGGCGGCGACGGGCTGCGAAGCGACGAGGGCGGGGACGGCCCCGGCGGCCTCGGTCTCTCCCCGCAGCGGGACGCCGCTCTTGTGCCGGGAGACGTCGATGGACTTGCAGACGAGGGTGCAGATGCCCTTGAGCGTGTTGAGCACCCCTTCCCCCCGAAAAGCGACCGCTTCGAAGGTGGGTGCGCCGTTGACGTTGATGCTGTGGTGCAATTCGTCGGTGGGCACCGCGTCGGGCAGGTCACGCTTGTTCCACTGGATAACCACGGGGAGGTCGTGCAGGCTGAGGTGTCGCTCGGCAAGGTTCTCCTGCAGGTTCCGCCAGCTGTCGACGTTGGCCTGGAGACGGTCGGGGGCGGAGTCGGCCACGAAGACGATGCCGTCGGCACCTTGAAGCACCAGCTTCCGTGTGGCGTTGTAAAAGACCTGTCCCGGGACCGTGTAGATCTGAAAGCGGGTGTCCATGCCGGCCACCTTTCCCAGGTCAAATGCCATGAAATCGAAGAAGAGTGTGCGGTCGCCCTTGGTCTTGATCGACGTCAGTTCTCCCCGACGGTCACCCGGCATCTGGTCGTGAATCATCTGGATGTTGGTGGTCTTTCCGGACAGCCCCGGACCGTAGTAAACGATCTTGCAGCTCACCGTCTTGAGACCGAAATTGATCTGCAAGGGCACATCCTCAATGATTCGGAAGTCCCGGCGCGACGTGAAGTCCGTCGAGCCTGATCACCTTCTGGAGCTTGTCCACGGCACTGCGCATGTCGAGCAGGGCGGGGTCCAGGGCGATGGTGCTGTCCGTGATGACCAGCAGGAAGACATTCCCGGCATTGACCATGACGATCTTGCCGCGTGACCCCTCGATGGTCATCAGCTCGAGCTGGGCGTCGCCGCAGCCTTTCAGCGATTTCTGCACCGAGATGACCAGTGAAGACCCGATGGCGGCAAGGGTCTCCTCGTCCAGCCCGTCGGAGATGGCCGAGGTGACCACCATCCCGTCGTTGGTCACCACCGCACTCCCGACGACGCCGACACTGCGGTTAAGGTTCTCGAGAATTGTTTTCATGGATTTCTCCCGCACATTCGGCCATCAGATCGAGACACTGCTGGGTAACGGTGCGCACCTGCGTGTCGCTTGCTCCCTTGTCGAACTGCACGCCCGCCCACGTGTCGGCGAACGTGTGAATTGACAGGGCACCCACCGTCGTCCTGAGGTCACATCGCCTCACGTGGCCAAGTCCCATACGGTGACAGGCCTCCACGGACTTGCGGGTTACTTCCCCGACCACCTGTTCGAGCCCCATGGTGCTGCCGTCGACGTCGTCGGCCTTGAGGGTCTTCGAACGGACCTGGTTCTGCACGACGACCGCTTTCACCCCGGGCAGAGCGAGCCACTTCCGGGCGGTCACCTCCATGGCGGCCAGGGGAACGAGCATGGACCTGAAGTCCCGTCGGCCGAAGGCCGGTGGCTCGGGTGCGGCCCAGTCACCACAGTCGACGGCGAAGGTCCCGCTTTCCCGGACCCGTGCCAGACAGCGTTCGACGTCCTCCTCGGTGTCGGCACGTCTCGAGCAGTAGCCGTGGAGTTCCCGGATGTAGCACTGCTCCCCCTCGGCCAGATTGCGGATGTCGAGTGCGGACAGGAACTCCGACGCGGGACGGAAGTAGCCGATCCGGGCGTAGAGCCCCGCGAGGTACTTGCGGGGCAGCAGTGCTTCCGGGTCAAGTCGACTCGCCCGCTCCAGGCTCTCCGCCGCCCACCGACCGTCTTCGGGCATCTTGTCTTCCAGATACCGCCGGAGGTAGATCTCCCCCAGGATCAGGTGAAACTCGGGACATTCCGGGAACCGTCGGAACG
>DATKVD010000166.1:0-13744 GCA_035530235.1 Planctomycetota bacterium
TGCCCCGCGAACGCGCCCACGAAGGACTTGGGGACGGCGCTCCACTGGGCCGTGCGGGCGGGTCGGAGGGACGTGGCCGAACGCCTGCTCTCAAAGGGAGCCGACGTCAACGCGAAGGAGGGGCATGGACGGACGCCCCTGTTCCACGCGAGTCGAACCGGAAAGAAGGCGATCGCCGAGGTCCTGATCGCGAAGGGCGTCGACGTCAACGCAAAGGATACGGGGTCACGGACAGTCCTGCACTGGGCGACCGAGGAGGGACAAGAGGTGATCGTCGAACTCCTGCTCGCCAACGGCGCGGACGTGAACGCAAAGGGCCGGGACGGACGGACGCCCCTGCACGTGGCGGCTCGGGAGGGGCAAGAGAGGATCGCCGAACTCCTGCTCGCCAAAGCGCCCGATCTCGGCGCTAAGGACAAGCGGGGCTGCACGGCTCTTTTTATTGCCATCGGGCAGGGGTACGACGACCTCGCGGAAGTCCTGATTGCGAAGGGCGCCGACATCAACGCGAAGGACGGCCTGGGAAGAACGTCCCTCCATTGGACGGCTGGGTGGGGAAGCAGGGAGCGCGCCGAGTTCCTGATCGCCAACGGCGCCGACGTCAACGCGAAGGACACGAACGGAGACACACCCCTGCACTGGGCGGTTCGGAAGGGACGCAAGTGGAACGCCGAATTCCTGGTCGCGAAGGGCGCGGACCCTGCCGTAAGGAACATCCACGGCAAGACCGCCCTCGGGATCGCTCTCGACAACAGCGATGTGGTGGTGGCGGACGTCCTGCGCAAGGCGGGGGCAAAGGAATAGCACGCCGGGGGGAATTTCCCGGAGCTATTCTTCGTTGATGTGGCGCAGCCGCCCCCGGCTGCGGCGGACCCGAGAAAGACACACCCGAAGGCTGCCGGATGAAGAGAAGACAGAGACAGAAGGCTCTCGTGGGGGCGGGGTGGGACAGGCGATGGAAACCAGGAACGTGATCGACATCTCGAATCTGTCGTACACCTATCCGGGCCGGGAGGCGCCCTCGCTGGTGGGGGTGGACCTGACGGTGCGTGCGGGTGAGTTCGTGCTCGTGAGCGGCCCGACCGGGTGCGGCAAGAGCACGCTTCTTCGGACGATGAACGGGATCATCCCGCACGATTCGGGCGGGGACCTCGCCGGGAGCGTGAAGGTCCTCGGCCGCGAGACCGCCGACGCCGGTCTGGTGTGGCTCTCCTCGCGCGTGGGACTCGTCTTTCAGAGCCCGGAGGATCAGCTCTTCAGCTCGCGCGTCGAGGACGAGGTGGCGTTCGGCCTGGAGAACCTCAGGGTGCCGGCCGACGAGATCCCCGAGCGCGTGCGCCGGGCCCTCGGCGAGGTGGGACTGGCCGACTGCACCGACGTCCCCGTCGCCGAACTCTCGGGCGGACAGAAGCAGCGTCTCGCCATCGCCTCGGTCCTCGCCATGCACCCGAAGGTGATGCTCCTCGACGAGCCCCTGAGCCAGCTCGACCCCGCCGGGGCCGAGCAGGTGCTGGACGTCCTCACGAGTCTGAAGCGGGACCTCGGACTCACCATCGTCCTTGTCGAGCACCGGATGCACGGGGTGGTCGGCCCGGCCGACCGCGTGGTGCTGATGGACGCCGGTCGGGTCGTTCTCGACTGCGAGACCGACCGTGCGTTCGACGACCCGGCCCTCTACGACAGACTCGGACTGAGGCTGCCGGACCCGGTGGCGCTGATGCAGAAGCTCGGTCGACCCGAGCGCCCGCGCACCCCCGCCGAGGCCGTCACACTGCTCCGGACGGACTCGGGGGACGCCCCGGCGGAGGTCCGGCCTCGAGAGACACCCCGAAGGGAGGCGGGGGAGCCCCTCGTTGACCTGAACGCGGTGAGTGTGCGGTACGGTCGGGGGATGCCGGACGTCCTGCACGAGGTGGACCTGAAGGTCTTCCCCGGCGACGTGGTTGCGGTGATGGGTGCGAACGGGTCGGGAAAGAGCACGCTCCTCTACACGCTCGCGGGACGCTTGAGGCCCTCGTCGGGTTCGGGCCGGGTGCTGGGTGAGGACGTGACGAGGCGGAGGCCTCGCCGGTCTGTGGAGGTCGGCATGCTGCTTCAGAACCCCGAGCTGATGCTGCTGGCCGACCGGGTGGACGACGAGGTGTCGGCGGGACCGGCAAACCTGGGCCTGGGTGCGGCGGAGGTCCGCCGGAGGGCCGACGAGGTGATGCGGGCACTGGGGGTGGACCCCCTCGCCGCCGAGCCGCCTCTCGCCCTCAGCCGTGGACAGCGGCTGCGCGTCGCACTGGCGTCGGTCCTCAGCATGGAACCGAAGCTGCTCCTTCTGGACGAGCCCACCACCGGTCAGGACCGGCTTCAGATCGAGTCGATGATGGATCACCTGGTGGAGGAATTGTCCGGGGGTGCGGTGATTTTCTGCACGCACGACATGCAGACGGCCGCGCGTTACGCGAACCGGGTGGTGGTGCTGGGTTCGGGACGTGTGCTCGCCACGGGAACGCCCGCGGGGGTGTTCGCCGACGGCGACGTCATGCGGCGCGCCGGCCTTCGACCGCCCGCGATTGTCGAAATCGCACTCGCACTCGGAGGGCCGCCCGTCACGTCGGTGGATGAGCTTGCACGACTGCTCTCCACGGGGAAGAAACGATGATCGGTCTCAGGTCACTGGTCGAGACGACACGGGCACGGACGTGGATCCGGGAACTCGACGTCCGTCTGAAGCTGACGGCCCTGCTCTCGGCCGCCGTCCTCGTCGTGCTCATCGACGCCCCCGGCACCCTCCTCGGTCTCTTCGGTGTCGTTGTGGTGCTCTACGGTTTCAGCGGGCTCCCGGCGGCCAAGGTGCGGATGGTGGTCGTGATTGCACTGTTGACGGTGTGGGGCATGATGCTCAGTCAGGCCCTTTTCTACGCGAGCGTCCCGCGGACGGCACTGCTCGTGCTGGTGCCGAAGGACCTCCCCGTCCTCGGCACACTCACCGGGGGCATCACCGTCTACAGGGAGGGTCTCGTCTACGGTGCGGTGCAGTCGTTGCGCATCGTCACGATGATCGGTCTGGGACTCCTGGTGTGCTGGACGACGAACCCGGGCGATTTCCTCTCGGCCCTGGTGAGACTGCACGTGCCCTACGGCGTGGCGTTCATGACGGTGACGGCGCTCCGGTTCCTGCCGGTGGTGGTGTCGGAAGCCGGGGTGGTGATGACGGCCCGTCGGATGAAGGGGTATCACCTGAGACGTGGACGATGGCTCAGGCCCGCACGCGGCCTGACGCAGCTTTTCAAGCCGATCTTCGCCAACGCCATCCGTCGCAGTCGGGCACTGGCACTGTCCGTGGAGAGCCGTGCCTTCGACCCCGCCGCCACGCGGACCGTCTCGAGACACGCCCGAATGGGTCGCCGGGGCGTCCTCGTCCTCCTGCTGCTTCTGGCGACGGTCCTGGCGGTTGCCGCGGCGAAGCTCCTTCACTGGATGTTCCTGGCCGAAATCGGCTGCTGGAGCGGTCTGAGGGGACTGTATGATTTCGTGAGGGTGTATCTGTGAGGGGAGGACGTCCCGCGGGCCGAAAGAGGGCCCATGGGTCCGGAAGCAGGCGGTTTTGCCTGACACAAGACGGTCGTTCGACGCACTAATAGGCGTGACGTCCGGCCGCCGGGAGTCGGGGCGGCCCGTTTTATTGTCGACGGAGGGGTGATGGGTCCGAAAATCCTCATCGCACTGGCACTGGTGACGCTCGCCGCCGGGCTGATGTGGCTCCTGTGGGGGTCGATCACGGGCACGGTGGACGAGTTGACGGTCCCGGTGCGGCAGGGCGACATGGTGATCCGGGTGGTGGCGACGGGGAAGCTCGAATCGGGCAACGCCGTCCGTGTCGAGGCCACACCCCGTGGGAAGGTGCTGACCTACCTCGCCCCCGAAGGCAAGATGGTCAAGAAAGGCGAGGTGCTCGCCCGGTTCGACGACACCGACCTCCGTGAAGGCGTTCTCACCCGTGCCAACGACCTGAAGATGGCGAAGGCACGTCTGGCGGAGAAGGAAGAGCAGATGCGTGTCCGCACGCAGGAACTCGCCGCACAGATCACCATGCTCGAGGCCGACCTGGCCATCAAGCGCACCCAGTACGAGCGACTGAAGTCACTGCCACACCCCGACGACGTCACCCGTGCACGTCTCGAACGCGACTACCGCAACAGTCGACTCGAAATCGCCCGACAGGACCTCGAGATCATCCGTGACCTGACCCAGAAGGGCACGATGGTCTTCTCCCGGGAGGAAATGCAGGAGAAGGAACTGGCCTTTGCCGAGGCCCAGGGGGAACTCGAAAAGGCCGAGAACCTGCTGAGTCAGGTGCTCGAGGGGGCGCTGCCCGGGGAACTCGACGCCGTCAGACGTGACCAGGTCAAAGCACAGATCGACCTCGACGACGCGAAGGCCCGACAGCCCCGACAGCTGACGATCCTCGAAGCGGATGTGCGGTCGGCACAGGCCGAGGTGGACAAGATGAAGGCCCGACTCGACCGGTCGCAGAAGGAACTGGACGAACTCGAAGCGAAGGCGACGGGGGAGGGGATGCTGGTCTACCGCACGTTCCGCGGCCGACCCCTGGAGCTGGGGGCCCAGCTCTGGCACCGGGTCCACCTCTTCGACATCGCCGATCTCGACAACATGGTTGTCCGGGCGAAGGTGGGGGAATCGGAGTTCTCCCGGATCCGTGTCGGACAGCCCGTGGAGATCCGGGCGTTCTCCGTGCCCGACCGACCGTTCCCGGGGATAGTGCAGGAGGTCTCCAAGGTGGCCGAGGACAAGGCCGAGGGACAGATGTTCAGACGGAGGAGCGAGACGGAACAGGCCGGCATCCAGGCGTTCGACGTCCTCGTCGGCATCGACCGCCGTCACGCGTTCCTTCGTCCCAACGTGGAGGCCGAGGTGGTCATCCTCTGCGACGAGGTCCCCGACGCCATGACGGTCCCCATCGACGCCGTCTTCGAGCATGACGGCCGGAAGTGGGTGCGGGTGCTGACGGGACGACGTGCGAGACTCCGTGAGGTGACACTCGGCGTCTACGGCAGCAACTGGGTCGAGGTGAAAGAAGGTCTGAAGACGGGTGAGGAGGTGCTGTTGAGGGTGCCCGGGAAGGAGGGAGGCTGAGTTGAAGAACGTCTTCCTTCTCCTGGTTCTGACTTCGATGGTGGTGGGGGCGTCGGGCTGCGGCAGTGGCGAGGCGGCCGGCGGTGATGAGACCACCGCGGTCGTGCGTCGCGACAGGTTCGTCGTGTGGGTCTCCGCCCGCGGCAAGGTCGTGGCCGAGAGCAACGTCACCATCGCACCCCCGCGGTGGTGGGGGCTCAAGATCTCGAAGATCATGGTCAAGGAGGGGGACGACGTCAAGAAGGGCGACGTGCTGATCGAGCTGGACACCGAGAACCTCGAGGAGTGGGCCCGTGACGTGAGTCGCGACATCCGATCGTCGGAAGGGGCCCGGGACAGTGCCCAGGCCAATCTCCGCTCCGAGCGCGACCGACTCGAAGCACTGGTCAGCAAGGCCCGTCAGGACGTGGCCAAGGCCGCCTCCGCGTTCGAGGAACTCAAGCGTCTCCCAATCCCCACCGATCTCCGCAATGCCGAGATAGACCGCACCACCGCCGGGAAGAACGCCGACCAGGCGAAGGTCCGCTATGAGAGCATGAGGCAGCTCTACGAGAAGGGCGGTGGGGTGTCCCTGCAGCAGCTCGAGCAGCGTGAACTGGAATACCGCAGTGCCATGACGGAGCACAGTCGGACGTCTCTGGTCTACCAGGTGACAAAGGCCGGGGCCACCCAGGCCGAGCTGCGGGAGGCCAAGATCAGGTTCGAACTGACGGAACTGGAACTCCAGCGGGCCGAACGCACCCGTGACCTCACCCTGGCCCAGCTCGACGAGTCGCTGAAGAAGGCCGAGGGAAAACTCCGACTCAACAGGGAGAACCTCCGTCGTGTCGAGCGCATCATGGAGGAATGCAGCATACGGGCACCCGTCACCGGGACCGTCTTCTACGGACGACTCTGGACCCACGAGGGACTCGAGAAGATCAAGGAAGGGATGGAGGTCCGACCGTGGCACCGTCTCATGGAACTCCCCGACACCACACGGATGCAGCTCAAGGTGGAGGTGGAGGAGCAGGACATCGGCACGGTGGCACTGGAGCAGCCCGTCAGGATTCACCTGGACGCCTACCAGCAGAAGAAGTTCACCGGCAAGGTGACGAGGATCGAGCACATCACGAAGCGGAAGGGGGGTCGCGAGAGCGGCGGGGGCGAGTCCGACCGTGAAGACCTGGGCACCAAGGTCATCGAGGTCGTCGTCACCTTCAACGAGCAGGACGCCCAGATACGGACGGGTCTGAACGGTCGGGCGGAGATCCGAACGCAGCAGCAGGCGGAGGGACTGGTGATCCCGCAGAAGGCCGTCTTCTCCGTGTCCGGAAGGGACGTGGTCTACCTCCTGGAGGGGGATCAGCTCGTCGAGACGCCGGTCAAGGTGGGCGGACGCTCCGACGTCGACGCACTGGTCCTCGACGGTGTCAAGGAGGGCGACCGGGTGTCCCTGGTGGCGCCGAAGCAACGACAGTCCCTCGGGAGGGAAGAGCGATGAAACTGAGCGGGCTGTTTCCCGTGACGGTCGCGATGGTCCTGGCGTGCACCCCGCTGTGCGCCCAGGATAACGCCGTCCGGATGCCCGTGCCCCCTGGGGGCTTTGAGGTGATGGTCGTCGGGCCGACCGACGTCGAACTCCGCACCAATGCCACCGGAAGCCTTCGACCCAGGGAGCGCACGGTCGTTCCCTCACCCATCAGCGGGAAGGTGGCATGGGTCATCGAGGAGGGGACGCGGGTGACCCAGGGTCTCGAGGTCGCACGGGTCGACTGCACCGAGTACGCGGAGGGCCTCCAGAGACAGAAGCTGGAACTGGCCGCCGTCGAGGCCGAGCTGCAACGGGCGAAGTACGAGGCACAGCTCGTCACCGAACAGCTCGGGTTCGAGGTGAAGAAGGCACAGCTCAACCTGGAACTGACGAGACTGAAACGCTCCGTGCTGGGCCCACCCACCCACACCGACGAGGCGTTGTCAAGACTGACCGTCGAGCAGACGAAGTACGCCATGGACGCGGCCGAGAAGGAATACGACCGGTTCAAGCAGCTGGGGGAGAAGGGGATCCAGAGCGGTCGGACCATTGCCCTGGCCCGACTGAAGTACGAGCGTGCCCGGGCCGACTACCTGAGGGCCAAGACGGATCACGAACTCCTCCTGAAAGGCGACCCGAAAGAGGACATCGCCGTGGCCGACCAGGAGGTCAGGCGGGCGGAGATCGCCCTCCGTCTCGCGAAGCAGCGACTGGAGAGTCAGTCCGCCTTCCAGGCCACGCAGGTGCGCGTGGCGGAGGTGGGGGTGGAGCGCTTCAAGGCCCAGATCGACCTGCTGCAGGGACGCATCGACCGTTCGCGCGTGGTCGCCCCCGTCGACGGGGTCGTCTACTACCCGCGTCACTGGGGGATGCCGCTGCGCGAGGGGGACCCCGTCTGGCAGTCCAACCGTCTCCTGGACGTCGCCGATCCCTCGGTCATGACCGTGGACGCCGTCGTCAACCAGGTGGACTGGCCCCGTGTGAAGCCCGGACAGAAGGTCGATGTGCGTCTCGTCGCCTATCCCGACGAACTCTTCCACGGTGTCGTGCAGCAGGTGGGCGTGCTCGCCCGGGACCGCTCACTCATCCTCAGGGAGGAAGTCGCCAACGTCATGAGCTTCAATATCCTCGTGGACGTCCAGGAACAGTCGCCCAAGCTGCGACCGAGCTACACCGCCAAGATCTCCATCACCACCGATCGTTTCGAGAACTGCATCGCCGTGCCGAGACGTGCCGTTGTCCGACGTGACACGACCGACTTCCTCTGGGTGAGTGAGGACGGACGTCCGGTGCTCCGCCGGGTGACGCTCGGTCCGGCCGACGCGGTGAACGTGGTGGTCGAAAAGGGTCTCAAGCTGGGTGATGAGGTGCTCATCCCGCGCAGGACGTCTCCGGAGAAAGCATGACCGACGTGCACGGCTCCCCGTCGACCGACCCCGGACGCGTCGCGTCGTCCCCGCCGGAAGGACGCCGAGAGGGCGACCCGCTTATCCGCGTTCGGGACCTCCGTCGCGTCTACTACAAGGGCGACATCGAGGTGGTGGCACTCGCGGGTGTCGACCTGGACATCCACGAGGGGGAGTTCGTGGCCGTGATGGGGCCGTCGGGCTCCGGCAAATCCACCCTCATGCACCTGTTCGGGTGTCTCGACCGGCCCACGACCGGCTCCTACCGACTGGACGGCATCGAGGTGTCGCAGTTGGATGACGTGGAGCTGTCGCGCATCCGAAACCGCAAGGTCGGGTTCGTTTTCCAGACGTTCAACCTGCTGTCGGACAGCAGTGCGGCGGACAACATCGCGCTTCCGCTGGTGTACGCGGGCATCGGTCGTCGGGAGCGCTACGGGACGTCGCAGGTGGCCGCCGACGCGATGGGACTGGGCAATCGTCTCGACCACACGCCCGCGGAGCTTTCCGGCGGTGAGGTGCAGCGTGTGGCCATTGCACGTGCGCTGGCCGCCAACCCACGCATCATCCTCGCCGACGAGCCCACCGGCAACCTCGACACCGTCACCGGCGCCCAGATCATGGCCATCTTCCACCGGCTTCACCGGCAGGGCACCACCATCATCATGGTCACCCACGACCAGAAGCTCGCCCGGTACGCCGACCGCATCGTCTACCTGCGTGACGGACAGATCACCGGTGAGGAACAGGTGCTGCACCGGGAGCAGCCCGACGAGGAACACCGTGAGATCCGGGTGGTGTCACCGGCGAAGTCGAGGCGTCCCCACCGCATGGGATGGTTGGACCTGATCCGCATCGGCTTCCGTGAGGGGCTGTGGACGCACAAGATGCGCACGTTTCTCACCATGCTGGGGGTCATGTTCGGGGTGGCGGCCGTCATCGCCATCTTCTCCGTCGCCGAAGGGGCCAAGCTCGAACTGATGCGACACATCGAGGCGATGGGGGCCAACACGATACGCGTCGTGGCCCGGGAACTCGAAGGGGATGCCCTCAGGGAGTCACGGTCGAAGGGCAACGAGGGTCTCACCCGGGCCGACGCCGAGGCACTGGTGTCCGTCCTTCCCTCCGTCACGCGCATGGCCCCCATGAAGCTGGTGAAGGCCGACATCATCGTCGGGACGATCAAGGGCACCTCGGAGGTCTGGGCCACGACACCCGAATTCCCGGCACTGGTCAACTCCCGCGTCGGGAAGGGCAGCTTCTTCACCGACGACGAGATGACCTTCGCCAGGTCCGTGTGTGTGCTGGGGGAGGCCGCCGCCTCGGAACTCTTCGGAAACCGTGACCCCCTGGGCCAACAGGTCACCATCGGACGCACCGTCTACGACGTCATCGGGGTGATGGCGAGAAAGCCCGTGAGTGAGGAGGACCTCAACCGACACATCTACGTGCCGCTGAGTGCGGCACTCGTCCGTGTCAAGCGGGCCCCCGGGGCCGGGGAACTCGACCGCATCCTGCTGGCGATCACCGAAGGACGACAGGTGAGACCGACCTCCGAGGTGGTGACGACCGTCCTGAAACGACGTCACCGCGACGTCGGTGACTTCGACATCAGCATTCCCGAGGAGAAGCTCGAACTTCAGCAGCAGGCCCGCAAGCTGATGAACCTGGTCCTCCTCGCCATGGCCTTCATCGCACTCTTGGTCGGAGGCATCGGCATCATGAACATCATGCTGGCGACGGTGACCGAGCGCACACGGGAGATCGGCATCCGACGCTCCGTCGGAGCCACCCAGATGGACATCCTCAAACAGTTCCTGATCGAAGCCGTCGGGATCTCCTTTGTCGGGGGGCTCATCGGCATCATCCTGGGGTTCGGCCTGGGCTACGGCATCACCCGTCTGGCCGGGTGGGCCCAGGCGGTCTACTCGACCAAGGCCACCGTGACGGGCTTCGTGGTGGCGGTGGCCGTCGGACTCATCTTCGGCATCTACCCGGCCTGGACCGCCGCCAAGCAGGACCCCATCGGCGCACTGCGATACGAATAGACACCCGCCCACGAGCCACCAGGCCGCACCGGTGGTCCGTCATGCTGCATCACGTCGCATCCTGTCGCACAAATGTCGCACGATGTCGCACAATGTCGCACGATGTTGCACAATGTTGCACAATGTTGCACGATGTCGCACTCTGAAACCGTCCAGACTCGAAAGTCGAAAGTCGCAAGCCCAGTTCTGACAAGATGTTACGTATTTCGCCCCTTCCCCTTCCCCCGAATTCCCGATGCTTTTTCTTCTTCTGTGCTTCCAACCTGCAACCTGCAACTTGCCACCTGCAACTCTCTTCTACTAAAGGGTCGAGGCAAACAAAATCGGGGGTGGGTTTAGAAAATTTCTGAAGGAAGCCCGTCGGCGGCTCGGAAACCGCGAAAAAAGTCCCCCGGATTTTTCATTTTCGCATTTGGGGGGGCAAATAAAGGAGTGGAGTGGTCTTCTTTTCGCGAGGGCCCTGGAGCCACAGAGGCCGCGAAGGACGCGGAGGAATACGGGACGCCTGGCGTCTGCGGTTCTCCCGTGGTTTCCTGGAGTGTTCCGGCGGTTCTGTCCGCTCCGCGGGACCGGGACACCGGCCGGAAGAACGGGCGGCGTCTCGTGTGAGACGCCGCCCGTCGGCAAACGTGCTTCGTCGCCGCTACTTTCCGGACTTGATCTTCTCTTCCACCTTCTTCAGGAGTTCGGCCGCCTTCTTCACGGCTTCGAGTTCGGCCCCGTCCTTCACCATCGGCTCGATGAGGTCCCTGGCCTTCTCGTGTTCTCCCTTGTCGAAGCACTCTTCGGCCTCGTGCAGTCGCTTCTCGGCCTTGGTCTCCAGGTTGTTGATTTCCGCGGGCACCTCCGGGAAATAGAAGCCGTTCACCTCGTCCGCGGCCACCACGGCGTCCCATGTTTTGTGGACGAGCACGGTGTTGCCGACGTCCTCCTTGACGACGTCCTCGTAGATCTTTCGGGCGGCCTTGAATCTGCCGGACTCAGCCAGCTTGCCGGCCTTCGCGACCTCCTTGCGTGTGCTGTTGCGCCAGGCGTAGACCTTCTTTGCCAGATTGGCCACGTCGCTGACCTTGTCGTTTCTCGAATCGCTCTGGACGAACGCGAGGATGACGAGGTCCTCGGGGTCGGCGAAGTACAGGACGGGCGTGCCCCCGTCCGGCTCCTCGACCTGGTCCATGACCGTCTCCATGTCCCGCGGCGGTCTCTGTGAGACGTACACCAGCACTTTCACCATGCCGCCGAGGCTGCGGTTGCGCATGTAGCGCTTGGCGGTGGTGCGCCAGTAGGATTCGTGCCAGTCCCACAGCAGACACAGGATGCGGCCCTTCTTCTTCGCGGCCTCGACCGCCTTAGCCATCTGGTCCGCCGTCGCCCAGCCCGGCTCCGGCTCCAGTGTCGGGGCGTACGCCGGTTCCGCCGCCGCAAGAAGCATCGCAAGTGTCCCAACCCACAGCCGCTTCATGATGACTTCCCCCTCAACAACCGCGGCCGACCGGCCGCCTGGTCCTGTCAACACATTATAGATGGTTGCGTCCGCACTTCAAACGCATCCTGCCGTGTTTCTCCGTCGTGCACGTCGGGGAGTGTCGCTCCATCGCCCCACCTGCCGGCATTCGCAGTCCGTGCAGCCGTCGTCAGTCCCTGGGCCGGATCTTCTCCTCCCACTGCTGGGCCTGTCGGTCCCGGCCCGCGGCGTAGAGGGCCCGGGCATAGGCACGAACGACGTAGACGTAGGACGGGTTCAGCTGGTTGAGTTTCTTGTCGAAGCTGCCCCGCTGTCGCGGCACCTTCTTGACCATCATTTCGCAGAACGCCAGACGCTGTCTCAGGGCCTTGTCGTCGGACAGCATCAGGAGTGCCCGGTCGAAGAGTTCCCGGAATCCGAAGTGCTGCGTGGCGTAGGTCTCGGAGGCGGTCACGTAGAGCCTGAGTGCCGCCTTCTGACGTTTGACCGCCTCCAGGTATTCCCCCTGGAGCACGCACAGCTTCACGGCGAGGTCCGGACGCTCGTCCTTTTCGTAGAGCCGGAACGCACGGCTGAGCACCAGCAGGTTCCTGTCGACCTCCTCCTTGTCCGGCTCACCTTCGGCACCGAGCCGGGGTGACAGGATCTTGGCGAGCACCTCGTAGGTCAGATCGGGGTAGGTCTCCAGTGCCTTGAAGATCGAGTCGAAGACCTTCTCCCCCTCCTTGGGGGTGATGATCCCCTCGACGCAGCCGTCCGCCAGCAGCCGCCACGCCCGGGCGACGAACGGGTTGTGCTCGATGCTGTCCTTCAGCAGTGCGATGTTCCCCTTGCGTGCGTCCGGCTCCAGCATCTCGTAGACGTGACAGCCGATGCGTGTCTTCAGGTATTCCGCGTAGGACCCGCCGACCGCGGCGGCCAGGAGTTCCACGTCACGGTCGAGCACGTCCTTCCGTGCCAGGGGGTCCCAGGTGTCTCCGGTGTAGTACTTGTCGTTGTCGAAGCGTCCGGCGTCGCTGAAATCGTACGATTTCTCCCTGCGACCGATCCAGGCCACCCAGGCGTGACCGCCTCGCCGACCCTCGCCGCTGACGGCCATGCTGGGAACGCCGAGCGACTTGTAGACCCGGCTCGCGAAATACGCCCGGTCCACGCACACACCTCCGTACTGTCGGAGGTTGGCCAGCGTGCGTGGACGGTCGCCGATGTCCGGATTGCCCTTCAGCTTGTCCCAGTCGTAGGGCACCTTGTAGTAGACGCCCTTGCCGGTCTGGCGGGCGAAGTTTTCGAGCACCCACAGGCGCTCCCTGAGCGGGGTCTCGTTGTCCGCCACCCACGCCAGCAGCGGCCAGGGCGTGCCCGTCAGCGAGAGCTTCATCGACTTCTCGTACTTCAGGTAGTACCGGAAGGACTCCTCCATGGTGGGAGCCTTGCGGTCACGACGCAGGTAGGTCCGGTAGGGTCCCCAGGGCTCGTCGTCGCCGGCCCGTCCGAAGACCACCGCGAACGCGAGGGCCAGGTGGGGATGACCGTCCACCTTCTCGCCGAACTTCTCCCGCAGTTCCTGGAGACGTTTGACGACGTGCGGGCTGTAGTCGGGGTGCAGCGCCACCAGCAGACCCTCACGGATCGTCCCGTTCGCCTCGACCCACGTCCAGAAATCCGCCGGGACCTCCGTGGCGAACTTCTCCTTTGCACGCGACAGGGCGTACGTGCCGAAGAGGGTCACCAGGTCGTCGGTGAGCTTTCCCCCGGCGGCGACGGTGAGCAGACGCTCCTTCAGTTGCTCGGCCTCGGTCTTGTCCTGGGGCTCCTTGGCGGGAGTCGTCTTCTCGGGGGTGGGGGTTTCCTTCGTCGCTTCCGTCGGGGTGTCCTTGCCGGCTTCCTTTTCGGGGGCGTCGTCCGGCACGACCGTTGCCGCACACAACAGCATCACCAGCACAGCCGCCCGTGCGTGTCTCATGGCCCGTTCCCTTTCGGATTGACGGTCGCCGTCCTCGGACAGGGGTCGGGGAGCCGCCGGTGACACCCCGCGGCTATTTCTCCTTGAGGTTTTCCTCCGCTTTCGCGAGCAGCTCGACGGCCTCTCTCACCGCTTCCAGATCGCCCTTGTTTTCCACCATGATCCGCAGGAGCTTCACGACCTCCTTGTAGTCCTTGTTGTTGA
>DATKVD010000167.1:0-2641 GCA_035530235.1 Planctomycetota bacterium
TAGGGAAGGCTCTCGTTGAGGTACTCACACGCCGAGCGCACCGACGCCTGGTCCATGAACTCGATGGCCGCGGGAATGATGCCCCCTTCGGTCATGATCTTCGGCACCGCGCTGATCGCCTCACCGATGGTCCTGAACAGACACAGGAGGTCGACGCTCGTCGTGGGCACCGGCATGAGCTTCAGCGTGATCTTCGTGAACACCCCGAGCGTGCCCTCGGAGCCGACTAGGAGGTGGATGAGGTTGTAGCCGGTGACGTCCTTGATGCGCTTGCCGCCCAGCTCGAGGATCTCACCCGTGGGGGTCACGACTTCGAGTCCGATGACGTAGCGCGAGGTGACCCCGTACTTGACGGCCTTGGCCCCGCCGGCGTTTTCCGCCACGTTCCCTCCGATGAAACACGTCTCGAGACTCATGGGGTACCCGGGATAGTGCAGGCCGTCGTCCTTGAGGAGGTCGTTGATCTGGTTGGTGACGACGCCCGGCTCGCAGACGACCATGAGGTTCTCACGATCGATTTCGAGGACACGGTTCATGCGGTCGATGAGCATCACGACGCCGCCATGGATGGGAACGGCGCCCCCCGAAAGACCGCTCCCGGCGCCCCGTGGCGTCACGGGGAACTTCTCCCGGTTGGCCAGCTTGAGGATCTGGACGATCTCGTCACGACTGCCGGGCCGCACGACGGCTTCCGGCATGTGGGCGTAACTCCGGTCGGGCACCTCGTCGTGCGAGTAGGGCTCCAGCTTTTCGGCGTCACGGTAGATGACGTACTTCTCGCCGACGATGCGCTTGAGCTCCTCGACGATCGCAGGCGTCACCGGGTTGTACTTGGCATCCGTCGTCATGTCAGATGATCTCGAGCGTGTCCTTATCGGGCAGTGCCGCAAACGGTGCCGTCGGGAGCGTCTGGTACCAGTAGGCGACCGAGGCGATGTCGTCCTGCAGGGGCAGGTAGCGTCCGCCGCTGCGCCAGCCCAGCGCATGGATCGTCACGCGCAGGTCCTTCTCGAACCGCACCGGGTCGACGATGTGCCAGCGATACATCGCGAAACGCTGCTGCGACTGATACGTCCCGTCGGGTCGCACTACCTGGTACATCCCCAGGAAGGGCGTCGTGTAGGTGACGTACTGTCCGTTCACGTCCCAGTTGTAGCAGCCTCCGAAATAGTCCTCGGTGCCCGTTCCGCAGAGTGTTGGGAACGCCCCGTCGCCGTCGAGGTAGAACTTGATCTCGCCCTCGCCCCACCAGCCCGTGTTGTTGACGCCCCACAGCAGGTGCGTGCCGACGTAGTGACCTCGGCCGCGGATGCCGTCGACGATCGTGTAGACCTCTTTGTAGGGCAGCGGGTTCACGCGTCGGAACTGCGCGTGGAAGTAGGCCGCGTCGTCGGGCACCTCGGTGAGCGTGTAGTTGATCTGGTAGTAGCAGGTCATCACCTCGACGTTCATGTTTTCGAGGGTGATGCGGCAGGACTTGCGGAAGGGCATCTCCCAGAAGCAGTTGAAGCTGCGGTTGGGATTGATGACGACCGGGAGTGAGTTAAGCGGCGCGTAGGGTCCCCAGCCGGCCGCGAAGAAATCGGAGACCGGGCATTCGACCGACGGCTGCTCCTGTCCGTCCCAGTAGATTCGCAGGATGAAGAACCGCGCGACGGGTCCAACGAGAGAGGCGGTTCCGCTGAGCCAGATGCTCTGGACGGCGCCGGGTCCCGCGATGTCGGCAAGCGTGAACGTCTCCCCGGGTTCGATCTTCACGCTGGGCGAGACCTTCCACCCCTGTCCGAGGTCGCGGGCACACTGGGCTCCCGTGCCCTCGACGGCCATCCCGCCCTTGCCCTTCTCCCCGGTGAAGTTCTCGGCGCTGATGGAGCGCGACTTCGCCTTCGACAGTCGCGAGAGATTCCCCAGGTTCATGCCGAGACCGTTGAAGTCGCTCATGAGGACTCTCCTTGCAGTTTGTTCAGTTTCGCGGTGAGTGCGGGCACGACGTCGAAGAGGTCGCCGACGATGCCGAAATCGGCGACGTTGAAGATGGGTGCGTCGGGGTCGCTGTTGATGGCGACGATGGTGTCGGCGGTCTGCATGCCGGCGAGGTGCTGGATGGCCCCCGACACCCCGACGGCGACGTAAAGCTTTGGTGTGACGGTCTTTCCGCTGAGGCCCACCTGGTGGGGGTAGGGCAGCCACCCGCGGTCGATGACGTCGCGCGACGCCCCCAGAGCACCCGCAAGCGCCTTCGCCAGTGCCTCGACCACGGCAACGTTCTCGGCCTTCTTCACCCCGCGCCCCGCCGTCACCACCACGTCCGCCTCCTGGATGCCGTGCTCCGATTCGTCCGCTTCGAAGCCGACCCGTCGGATGCGACTCTTCAGCGCATCCCTCGGGGCCGCCAGGCGGATGATCTCGCCTTTGCGTCCGGGCACGCGCTCCGCCGGCCTGGTGGAACGCGGCCGCACCGTCGCCATCTGCGGTCGGTGGACGGCGGTCTTAATGGTCGCGAGGATGTTCCCCCCGATGGCCGGACGGGTCTGGAGGAGGATGCCGCTCTCTTCTTCGATGTCGAGGACGGTGCAGTCGGCGGTGAGTCCGGCGTTCACCCTGACGGCAACATAGGGCATGAGCGTCCGACCGGTGGAGG
>DATKVD010000168.1:0-10299 GCA_035530235.1 Planctomycetota bacterium
CCGGGTAGGTCGACGAGAACTGTGTCGGGTCGGCCTCCACCTCGGCACGACAGAATCGAACCGTGCTCCCCTCGGCAAACTCGGTCTCGCCGTCACGGACGGGCCCCACACGGATCTTCGGCCCGCACAGGTCCTGGACGACCGCGACGGCCTTGCCGAGACTCCTGGAGACCGCCCGCACACGCGTGAGTGCCGTCTCGTGAACCTCGTGCGTGCCGTGCGAGAAGTTGAGTCTCGCCACGTCCATCCCGGAGCGGACCATCTTCTCGAGGACCTCGATGTCCTCACACGCCGGACCCAGCGTGCACACGATCTTCGTGAGCCTCATCTCGTTCCCCGAATCGAGACCGTGCCACGGCTGGCTTGTCCAGCCGTGTCCTTCGCCGCCCGGCACACGTCTTCACCCTCACCCTGACCCTCTCCCTTCAAGGGAGAGGGAAACCGGAAAGCGTCACTCTTCCGCCAGTTCCAGTCCCAGCTCACGGAGCTGTTTCGCGTCCACGTCACTCGGGGCGCCCGTCAGCAGGCACTGACCCCGCTGGGTCTTCGGGAACGGGATCACCTCGCGCAGCGACTGCTCGCCCAGGAAGAGCATCAGTGTGCGTTCCAGTCCCCAGGCGATGCCGCCGTGGGGCGGCGCCCCGTACGACAGCGCCCGCAGGAAGAACCCGAACCGCTGCTCCGCTTCCTCCGGACTGATCTTCAGCAGGTCGAACACTTTCCGCTGAAGCGCCGGGCGGTGGATACGGATGCTCCCCCCGGCGATCTCCTCACCGTTCAGGACCAGGTCGTAGGCGCGCGACGTCACCTTCAGCGCCTCGGTCTCCAGGAGCGGCTCGTCCTCGGGCCTGGGCGAGGTGAACGGGTGGTGCGGCGAATCGTGCCGCTGCTCCTGGTCGTTCCAGAAGAACAGCGGGTAATCGGTCACCCAGAGGGGCTTGAAGTCGGTCGTGTCGATGAGGTCGAGCCGGGCGCCCAGGGTCAGGCGCAGCTCGCCCATCGCCTTCGCGGCGACGTCGGGCTGGTCGGCCACGAAGAGCAGCAGGTCGCCCGCCGACGCCCCCGTCCTCTCGATGATGCCCTTCTGGAGGGACTCCGGGAAGAATTTCGCGAGCTGCGAGACGAGCTTCCCGTCCTCCACCTTGAACCACGCCAGCCCCTTCGCCCCGAACGCCGTCACCACGGGCGTCAGCTCGTCGATCTCCCGCCGGCTGAGCTTCGCAGCCCCCGGGGCGCACAGTCCCACCACCTGTCCGTGCGCTTCCACGACCGAGCGGAACACCTTGAACTCACTCTCCGCCGCCAGGTCACTGACGTCCGTCAGTTCCATTGCGAACCGGACGTCGGGCTTGTCGGTGCCGTACCGTGACATCGCCTCGGCGTAGGGCACCCGCACGAGCGGCAGTGTCAGCTCTCGCTTGAGGAGCTTCGCGAACAGCCGGGCGAGCAGTCGCTCGGCGTTGTCGATGACGTCGTCCTCGTCGGCGAACGACATCTCGACGTCGAGCTGCGTGAATTCGGGCTGACGGTTCGCACGGGTGTCCTCGTCACGGAAGCACCGCACGATCTGGAAGTACTTGTCGAACCCCGAGACCATGAGGATCTGCTTGAAGAGCTGGGGCGACTGGGGCAGGGCGTAGAAGTGTCCCGGCTCGATGCGGCTGGGCACCAGGTAGTCGCGTGCCCCTTCGGGCGTGCTCTTCGTGAGGAAGGGGGTCTCGATCTCGAGGAACCCCTGCTCGTCGTAGAAGTCGCGGATTTCCTTCCACATGCGGTGGCGCATGGCGATGTTGCGCTGCATGCGGGGGCGGCGGAGGTCGAGGTAGCGGAGCCGAAGCCGGACGGCTTCGCCGGTCTGGGTCTCGAACTCATCCAGGTCGAACGGCGGCGGCTCGGCGGTGTTCAGCACCTCCAGCGTCTCACCGTCGATCTCGATCTCGCCGGTGACGAGCTTCGGGTTCTCCTGTCCTTCGAGTCTCGGTTCCACCTTGCCCGAAACGCGGATGACGTGCTCCGAGCGGAGGCCGTCGGCCAGCCTGTGGGCCTCGGGGTGACGGTCGGGCCGGAAGACCACCTGTGTCAGTCCGTAGCGGTCGCGGAGGTCGATGAAGACCACGCCGCCGTGGTCCCGCCGGTGCGCCACCCACCCCTCCAGTATGACCTCGTCGCCGATATGTTCCTTGCGGAGTTCTCCGCAGGTGTGCGTTCGTTGAGGCATGTGATGTGTTCTCCGTTCTATCGAAGTCCTCCCTCCCCCTTCAAGGGGGGAGGGGGAATCAGTTGTGTTTGACGTGCGTGACGACGTCGTCGAAGGCCACGGTTGCTTCGGTGCCGTCGGACAGTCGCTTCACGCTGACATTTTTCCGTGCTTCCTCATCGGGGCCGACCACCGCGACGAACGCGGCTTTCATCCGGTTCGCCGATCGCATCTGGGCCTTCAGTGACCGGCCCTCAAAATCACCGTCGGCGGCGACCGCCGCACGTCTCAGGTGCTCCAGGAGCCTGAAGGCGTAGCGTCGCGTGGCCTCGTCCACCGCGACCACGTAGACCGTGACCGGCACGGGGGCGTCGAAGTCGGTCAATTTCGACTTCAGCGCACGGGTCTCCGTCTTCTCCACGGCAACGAGCGTCGGGACGACACCGATGGCAAACCCCGTGGCGGGCGTGGCGGGTCCGCCGAGTTCTTCCACCAGATTATCGTAGCGCCCGCCGCCGCATATGGCGTCCCGGGCGCCTACACCTCCGTGTGCAATCTCGTAAACCGTCCGCGTGTAGTAGTCAAACCCGCGCACCAGGTGCGGGTCGTGTTCGTAGCCGCGTCCGACGGCCTCCAGACCCGCCCTCAGTTGCTCAAAGTGCGCCGAACAGCCCTCGTCCAGGTGCTCCACCAGCGTGGGCAGACCGGCACAGATCGCTTTGCACTCGGGGTTCTTGCAGTCAAGCACGCGGAAGACGTTGCGCTCAAGTCGTTCCCGGCACGTCTCGCACAGGTCCTTTCGACGCCGCTTGAGTTCGTTCTCCAGCACGAGACGGAACGCCGCCCGGCACGCCGGGCACCCCATCGAGTTGACCCTCACCGTGTAGTCTTCCAGTCCAATGCTGTCGAAGAACGCGCACGCGAGCACGATGGTCTCCACGTCCACCAGGGGTGAGTCCGACCCGAACACCTCGACGCCGAACTGGTCGAACTGCCGGGACCGGCCCGCCTGCGGACGCTCATACCGGAACATCGGACCGAGGTAGTAGAACTTCTGGAACCGCTTCCGCTTCGGGTAGTTGTGCTCGATGTAGGCACGCACGATCCCCGCCGTCCCCTCCGGACGAAGCGTCAGCGACGTCCCCTCGTCCCCGCGCTGGAACGAATACATCTCCTTCTCGACGATGTCGGTCACCTCGCCGATGGAGCGGACGAAGAGGCCCGTCTCCTCGAAGACGGGGGTGCGGATCTCGGCGTAGCCGTAGCGCTCGAAGACCGTCCGCGCCTGCTCCTCGATGTACTGGTGGAGCTTCACACGGTCGGGCAGGATGTCGGACGTCCCCCGCGGGGCCTTGACGGCCATCACTCACCTCGATGCAGCCCTCTCCGAAATCATTCAGAAGCCGACACTATAGCGTAAGTATCGGAGATTTCAAGGGTTTTCGTGCGTGTGCGGGTCCGGGAGGTGTGGGAAAGGCTTGCGGCGGGGCGGTCGAGTTGGCATACTTCGTCCCCGGGCAGTTCCCTGTGTCAAAGCATGTCACCACATGGCGACCGATGGTGGGGCGGACATGAACGATCTCGAACGCTTCCTTGCGGTGGTGCGTTTTGAGGAGCCGGACTACGTGCCGATCTTCAGTTTTCCCGGGGCGCCCGGGATGGGTGGGGGGTGCATGGAGAAGACGCACCGTCGGCTCGTCGAGACCGGCATGCCCGCTCACGTGGGCGGGGTGTGGAACCTGAGCACCGGCCAGCGCGACGTCGAGAGCTGGTACCGCTACTGGGGCACCACGCAGCCGATCACGTGCGAGGTGGACCTCCGCGTGGGCGTCCGCGGATTCAGGGAGAAGCGACGCATCGAAGGGGACTTCGAGATCATCGAGTCGGAATCGGGCGCGCTCACCCGGCAGGTCATCGACAACGACATCACCTACATCATGCCCGAGTTCATTGAGTTCCCCGTGCGCGACCGTGCGTCGTG
Organism: Planctomycetota bacterium; assembly: GCA_035530235.1. Classification (GTDB taxonomy): domain Bacteria; phylum Planctomycetota; class DG-23; order DATKVD01; family DATKVD01; genus DATKVD01. The sequence goes on from DATKVD010000168.1 coordinate 4,179, forward strand.
GGAGTTCTACCGCGAGCGGGAGACGCCCGCCGGCCTCATGCCCCCCGACGAGATGGATGCGGCGTGCCGACGCTACGACCGGCGCGAGCGGCCCCTGAGCGTCGGCGCGGGCGGGGGATACGGATACCTGCGCTCGCTCATGGGACCGGAGCGACTGAGCCTCACGTTCTACGACGACCCGGAGCTGCTGCACGACATGATGACGTGGCAGTTGGAGATGGTCCGCACCTGCCAGTTCCCGCTCATCGAGCGTCTGCGTCCGGAGATTGTCCAGTGCTGGGAGGACTGCTGCTACAACCACGGGATGCTGTGCAGTCCGGAACACTTCGACACGTTCGCCGGGGCGTTCTACCGGGAGGTGTGTGCGTTCGCGCGCGACTGCGACGTCCCGCTCGTCACCATCGACACCGACGGCAACGCCATGCAGTTCGCGGGCGTCGTCGAGCCCTACGGCGTCAACGGCATCTACCCGTGGGAGGTCAAGGCCGGGAACGACCTCTTCGAGATTCGCGAGCGGCACCCCACCATGGTCCTCTTCGGGTGGCTGGAGAAAGAGGTCATCAACGAGGGGAACGCTCACCTCATCGAGCCGGAGATCATGAGCAAGGTGCCGGGCCTGCTCGGGAAGGGGGGCTACTTCCCGAACGGCGACCACGGCCTCCAGCCCTGGGTCACGTTCGACAGCCTGTGCCGGTTCATGACGCTCCTGCACGAGGTGACCGGCAACCCGGAAGGGGAGTTCCCGCGGGTCGCATCGTAACCCGTCCGTATCCGCCCACACCTGTCATCCTGAGTCCCGACTTGTCGGGACGAAGGATCTGGCCTCATACGGCCGGAGGACCTGCGCTTGCCGTGAAGTCGTGAGTTGAAGAACGCAACGGCCAGATTCTTCGTCGTCCCGGTGAACCGGGACTCCTCAGAATGACAACGCTGACGTGTTACCCGGTATCGTCAGGGGGCGGGGCAGTCTGTTCCGGCTCCTCGTCTTCCTCGAGCACATCGTCTTCGGAGATGGCGAGTTCACCCGCGTCCTTCTGTCGCAGAAGCTCCAGTGCCGCCTCGGCGTCCTCCAGACGCACCAGCACACGCGTGCCGCCCTGCGCGTCGCCACTGCCGTGAAACGGGTTCGCGATCTCCAGGAGGCCCTCGTCCTCGAGGATGGAGTCGATGCCCTGATCATCCAGCGCGGCCCTCAGCACCATCGCTTCGGGAAGGGAATCACACCAGGTCAGGACGACGAGGCGGTCCAGGTCCTCCTCCGGAAGTTCGTCCAGCGACAGGAGCACGGTCCCGCAGGCCGGACACGTCAGCGAATCCGTCTCCATCGTGAGGCGGTCACATTCCATGCAGTAGCGCATAAGCGGGCTCCGGAAGAAACCAGCTCAAGTCTACCGTACTTCCGAGGCGCCGTCAAGGTCCCGGCGTCCCGCGCGTGCGGCGATATTTTCCTTGCCGCAAGGCGCTGAGGTGCGTATAAGTACCGTCGGGAAAAGACGTTTCGTCAGGAGACGCCCCGTGAGCGACGAAGCCCATCCCGAATGGATGATCCCCGAGGTGGCCGAGGGCCTGTACGCGTCCTTCGAGCAGCACAAGGGACTGAGCAACATCGGACGGACGCCTCTGCCTTCACGCGACGCCATCGCCGACATCATCCGTCGGCTCGAGGAACTCGTCTTTCCCGGGTACGTCGGACGGCAGGACCTGACCTGGGACACCCTCTCGTCCCACCTGACCGGTTCGCTGGACGTGGTTTTCGTGTTTCTCTCACGACAGATCTTTCTGTGCATCCGTCACTCGTGCCGCATCGCGGGGCCGGAGTCCGAGTGCAAGCACTGTGAGCACCAGGCCGCACGGGAAGCCGTCACCTTCCTGAAGAAGCTGCCGCAGATCCGCGCGCTGGTTGCACTCGACCTCCAGGCCGAATATGACGGCGACCCGGCGGCCAAGAGCCTCGATGAGATCATCTTCAGCTATCCCGGCACGAAGGCCATTACGGTCTATCGTCTGGCGCACGAGCTTTTTCTCCAGAAGATCCCCCTGATGCCGCGCATCATGACCGAGATCGCTCACGCCGAGACCGGCATCGACATCCACCCGGGGGCCACCATCGGCAAGTCGTTCTTCATCGACCACGGGACCGGCGTGGTCATCGGCGAGACGACCGTGATCGGCGACAACGTGAAGCTCTACCAGGGAACCACCCTCGGGGCACTGAGCTTTCCCAAGGACGAACGGGGCGAGATCATCCGCGGCCGCAAGCGCCACCCCACCATCGAGGACAACGTGACGATCTACTCGGGGGCGACCATCCTCGGCGGCGATACGGTCGTGGGGAAGGGCTCGGTCATCGGCGGCAACGTGTGGCTCACCCACTCGGTGCCGCCCGGCACCAGGGTCATCACCGAGGCAAAGGACCAGAAGATCACCGACGCGGAGGGAAAGCGCCTGTCCCCCTGAGGCGTGCGGAGGAAGACGACGCGCATGGCAAGGTCCCGGCGGCGTGTGTGCATCATCGTCAACCCGATCTCGGGACGCGGACAGGCACACCGTCGTGTTCGACGTGTCGAGGAGCGGCTGCTCGACGCAGGCTGTGAGGTCGAATGCCTCACGACCGACGAGGCCGGACATGCCGAAGCGCTTGCCCGGTCGGCCGTCTCGCACGGGACGGACACGGTGCTGGTGTGCGGTGGGGACGGCACGGTGAACGAGGCCGTGCAGGGCCTCGTCGGGACGTCGACGGCACTGGCGGTGATGCCGCTCGGGACGGCGAACGTCCTCGGGCACGAATTGGGACTCAGTCGAGCCCCGCGGCGGGTGACGGCGCTGGTGCTTCACGGCCGCCGACGGAAGCTCGACCTCGGCCGCTGCGCGGGACGGTATTTCATCTGCATGGCGAGTGTCGGGTTCGACGCGTTCGTGACGCGGCAGATGGCCGACGTGCGCACGGGGGCGATCAATTACCTGTCGTACGTCGCACCGGTGTGGCGGGCGTTCTGGAGCTACGCGTTCGAGCCCCTGCACGTGCGGGTGGACGGCGCCGCCTTGGACGTCCCCGTCTACCACCTCGTGATCGGCAACACGCGAAGCTACGGCGGTCCGTTCACCATGACGCCCTGGGCACGTCCAGACGACGGCCGGCTCGATGCGGTCGTCTTCGGGGGCGCCGGACGGTCCTGGCTGGGGCTCTACATGTCGGCGACGACGGTGCAGGCGCACCACCGGTTCGCGAACGTGCGGTACCTGCGCGGCCGGCGCTTCGAGGTGGAGGCGTCGCGCGAGGTCGCCGTGCAGCTTGACGGCGACTTCCGGACCCACACGCCGGCGGCGTTCGAGTGCGTCGACGACGCCATCACCGTGCTGGTCAACCGATGAGGATAACCATGGGGAAGACGCGACGCGTCCGTGTGGGTGAGGTGGAAATCGGCGAGGGGCTTCCCCTCTCACTGGTCGCCGGTCCGTGCGTCATCGAAAGCGAATCGATGTGCCTGAGCGTGGCCGCCCAGATCAAGCGGATCGCCGACCGGCTCGACGTCCCGTTCGTCTTCAAGGCCTCTTTCGACAAGGCGAACCGGTCGTCTCACCACTCTTTCCGCGGACCCGGACTGGAAGACGGACTGAAGACCCTCGACAGGGTAAGAAACGAAATCGGCGTGCCGGTGACCTCCGACGTCCACGAGACCTCGCAGGTGCGCCTCGCCGGAGAGGTGCTCGATTGTCTCCAGATCCCGGCGCTCCTGTGTCGGCAGACGGACCTCCTGACGGCGGCCGCGCGGACGGGAAAGGCCGTCAACGTCAAGAAGGGCCAGTTCATGGCCCCGTGGGACATGACCAACGTCGTGAAGAAGCTGCGTGACGCCGGATGTGAGAACGTGATCCTGACGGAGCGTGGGGCGTCCTTCGGCTACAACCGTCTCGTGAGCGACATGACGTCGATACCGACGCTGCAGACCACGGGCTGTCCGGTGCTGTTCGACGCGACGCACAGTGTGCAGGAGCCCGGGGGCGAGGGAACCCGGAGCGGCGGTGTGCGCGGGATGGCGCCCGCGCTGGCGCGGGCCGCCGTGGCCGCCGGGGCCGACGGCGTCTTCCTCGAAGTCCACCCCGACCCCGACGAGGCCAGGTCCGACGCCGCCACGCAGCTCCGTCTCGACGACCTCGAGCCCCTGCTGGCAACGCTCGTCGACATTCACGCCATCATCCTGAAGCTGTAGCGCGGGCACCCGTGGCCCGCGACGGAATCGGCAACAGGTCCCGATGCATCAGGGGGAGCAGGGAATGGGCATCGTCAAGCTCGCCCGCACCTATCGCAGTCTGGGTCGGCTTCGGCACATCCTCACCGTGCTTGCCCGGCACGGGTTCGGAGAGATCGTCGACCGTCTCAACCTCGCCCACTACGTCCCGGGTCTCAAGCGGCTCGGGCGCCCGCCCGAGGAGGAAGGTCTGACCCGGGAAGAGGCCCTGGCACGCCGGCTGCGACTGGTGCTGGAGGAGCTGGGACCGACGTTCGTGAAGCTCGGTCAGATGCTCGCGGGCCGGCCCGACCTCCTCTCCCAGGTCTTCATCCGTGAACTCGGCAAGCTCCGGGAGCACGTGAAGCCCTTCCCCTTCGAGGACGTGCGCGAGCGCGTGGAGACCGAGCTGGACGGCACGCTCCAGGAGGTCTTCAGTCAGTTCGACCCCGAGTGCCTCGCGTCGGGCTCCATCGCCCAGGTGCACGCCGCCGTCACCACCGACGGACAGTCGGTCGTGGTGAAGGTCAAGCGTCCGGGCATCGAGAAGCTGGTCACGACGGACATCGACCTGATGACACAGCTCGCGGAACTCCTGGAGAAACACGTGCCGGAGCTGGCGGTGCTGCGTCCGACGATGGTCGTGGAGGAATTCGCCAGGGGCATCCGTCGGGAACTGGACTTCATCGGCGAGGCGGCACTGACGGAGCGCTTCGCCGCCGGGTTCGACGAGACCGACAAGGTGCTCATCCCGGACGTCTTCTGGGAATACACCACCACGAGCGTCCTCACGCTCGAACGCATCGAGGGGACAAGTCTCGCACACGTGGACGAGCTGGAGCGCCTCGGCGTCGACAAGAAGGCCCTCGCGCGTCACGTCGCCGACGTCTTCATGAAGCAGTTCTTCGTCACCGGTCTCTTCCACGCCGACCCCCACGCCGGGAACCTCTTCCTCTGCAACGACGACGTCCTCGGACTCCTCGACTTCGGCCTCGTCGGACGACTGACCGACCAGATGAAGGACGACCTCGGCACGCTGATGATCGCCGTCGTCCACGGCGACGTGGACATCATCGTGGACGTCTACGTGGAGATGGGCGTCCTGGGCGAGGTGGAGAACACGAACGAACTTCGTGCCGACGTCCGGGACCTGCTGGACCGCTACTACGGGATGCCCCTGAAGCACATCGACACGCGGAAGCTCTTCCTGGAACTGATGGAGACGGCCCGGAAGCACAAGGCGGTCATCCCGCGGGAGTTCGTGCTCCTGGGACGGTCGTTCACGGCCGTCGAGGGGCTGGCCCGCAGTCTCGACCCGGACTTCGACATCAAGGGGGCAGTCGAGCCCTACGCCCGCAAGCTGATGCTGGAGCGTTTTTCGCCCACGCGGCTGGCGAAACGCGGCGGCCGGCAGCTCTGGGGACTCTGGCGGCTCCTGGAGCGTGCACCGAAGAAGTTCTCCGAACTCGTCAACCGTCTGCTCGCCGGCAAACTCGGACTCGCACTCGAACACAAGGGTCTCAACGCCTTCACGCTCGAACTGGAACGGGCGTCCAACCGCGTATCGTTCAGCATCATCGTCGCCGCACTCATCATCGGCAGCTCTCTCGTGCTCGCCGCAGACGTGGGACCCAAATACGGATCCTTTCCCATCTTCGGCATCATCGGCTACCTCACCGCCGCACTCTTGGGACTGTGGCTTCTGGCGGCCATCCTCCGCCGCGGAAGACTATAACCGGCCCGGCCCGCCCCGAAGGGAGCAACGCATGGGACGCACGTTGACGTTCGGCGTCGTAATGGCGCTACTCGTGCTGGGGATGGGCCTGAGCGCACACGCGCAGCAGGCGGACCCCTTCCGCCCGGCCTACACCGGCTACAACAAGCTCGAGGTC
>DATKVD010000169.1:0-5193 GCA_035530235.1 Planctomycetota bacterium
GGCCTGCCCCCGCTGCGAAGCGAAGCTCCGCCAGTGAACGCCGGCCGGCCCGGCGCCGTCTTATGGTGCATTCCCCGGGAGGGTTATGGACTACGACGAGTCACAGCACCGGACGTACGAGGCGGGGCGCAGGCTTTCGCCGGCGACCGTGACGCTCTGGATGGACGCGCTGGGCGAATTCCTGCCCGATGAACGAAGGGACCGTCTGACGATACTCGACCTCGGGTGCGGCACGGGGCGGTTTTCGGTGCCGCTGGCCGGGCACTTCGGTGCGCACGTCATCGGCGTCGAGCCCTCGGGCGAAATGCGCAGAAAGGCCGAAGCCAACGCCACACACCCACGCGTCATGTACCTGGAGGGGTACGCCGAGGAGATCCCGTGCGAGGACGCGAGCTGCGACGCCGCATTCATGTCGCAGGCCGTCCATCACTTCGGGAGCATTCCGGACGCCTGCCGGGAGCTCTATCGGGTGCTGAGGCCCGACGCGACGGTCTTCGTCAGAAACTGCTTCCGGGACCGGCTCAACGCGATTCCGTGGTACGACTTCTTCCCCGCTGCGAAGGAGATCGACAACCGTCGGCTGCCCGACGTGGACGAGCTGACCCGCACGTTCGCGTCGGCCGGCTTCGAGCGCGTCGCGCTTCGCGCCGTCGTCCAGGAGCTTGACCCCAGTCTCCGCGCACTGCATGAGCGGCTGAAGCTGCGGTCGCTCTCGACGTTCGAACTGATGACCGAAGAGCAGATCACCGACGGGCTCGAGGCCCTGAAGCAGGCCGCCCTTGCCGAGCGAGAGCCCAAACCCGTGAGGGAAGCCATCGATCTCCTGGTGTTCCGGAGGGGTGAGTTGAAATGGCCAGACTGACGGTTCGAGAGGACGGGTACGGCCGGGCGTTGTGGGACTACCACCACGGGCGGGGCGCATGCGAGACGTGCGAGCGGGATGACGGGTACGTCGACACCTCGGGCGGGCCGAGTTACTATCTCGCCGGGTACCGGGACTGGCCGCTTCAGCAGAGAAAGGGCATCCGCTTTGCGCGCGGCAAGGTCCTGGACGTCGGGTGCGGGGCGGGGCGCGTCTGTCTCCATCTCCAGAAGAAGGGCCTCGACGTCACCGGCATTGACATCTCCCCGCTGGCGGTCAAGGTGTGCAGGCTGCGCGGGGTGAAGAAGGCGCGGGTGATGTCCGTCACGCAGCTCACGCACAAGCTGGGCACGTTCGACACGCTCGTCTTCTACGGGAACAACTTCGGGCTGTTCGGCGGCTTCAAGCGGGCACGGTGGCTCTTGAGGCGGCTCTACACCATGACGACCGGCCGCGCGCGGATCATCGCCGAGAGCAATGACCCCTACCAGACGGACGTTCCCTGTCACCTCGCCTACCACCGGTTCAACCGGAAGCGCGGACGGATGAGCGGGCAGCTCCGTCTCCGCATCCGGTATGAGACCTGCGCCACGCCCTGGTTCGATTATCTCCTCGTCTCGCAGGCCGAGATGCGGAAGATCCTTGCGGGCACCGGCTGGAAAGTCAGACGGTTCATCGATTCCGGGGGATCCGCCTACGTCGCGGTCATCGAGAAAGAAGGGGAGGGGAAGTGAAACCCATCCGACCCGCACCCAAGGCGATCATCATCGAAGGTGGGAAGCTCCTCGCACTCAAGATGCGGGACGGAAAGGGATACTGGTACCTGCTGCCCGGAGGCGGCGCGGATTTCGGCGAGACGCTCCACGACGCGCTCCGGCGGGAGGTGATGGAGGAGGTGGGGGTCGAGATCGAGATCGGGCCGCTGCGCTTCGTCCGCGATTACATCGCCCTGAACCACGAGTTTGCCGACGAAGACCCGGACGCCCACCAGATCGAGTACATGTTCGAGTGCCGGAGGGTGGGGACCGCTGACCTCGGCACCGGCACCGAGCCCGACAAGGGCCAGCTGGGCGTCGAATGGCTGCCGGTGAATTCGCTCGAGGCGTCCCGTCTTTACCCGAAGGCGCTCCGGCCGCTCCTCAGACGCATGCACGACGATGCCGGTCCGGTCTACATGGGCGACGTGAACTGACCGGTCGTCATCCCCCGGGACCCGGCTCGTACTGGGTGTCCTGGGCGTCGGGTCCGACCGGCTTCTGCGGCACCACCCGTGGGTCGAGTGCCGCCTTCACCGTCATCCCGGGCGAATAGAGTGCCCGGTCCATGTCCCGCTCGCTCACGGTGACGGGTCCGACCGTGAGTTCCGGGACGTTGTAGATCCGGATGTGTGCGTCGTAAAACGCGGGGTCCTTCTGGGGCAGCAGCACCGGCTTGTGGGCCTTCCCGGTCTCGTCCACGTAACTCAGATAGGGCCGGGCCAGGAACCCGTCCAGCCGCTTGCTGCTGAAGACGAACCAGCGACTGTTCGACGACCACGAGTGGTAGGCGTCGGCCTCGGGACTGTTGATGTCGAGCGGCGCGTACTTGCCGGTCTTCATGTCCATCATGTAGAGATCGCTGGAGGGGGAGAAGGCGGCGAAGTTCCCGTACGACATCATGCAGAAGAGCAGCCACTTCCCGTCGGGAGAGATCCTCGGCAGTGCCGCGCTGAGTCCGGCGTCGGCGGCCGAAATGACCCTCTCGGGCTTGCCCCACGTGTCGGACTCCGCGTCGTAAGGGATGCGCATCACGTCATACAGGGCCTCCCGGTACCGGGCGATGGAAAGCTGCGGGGCACTGCAGTAGTACAGCCATTGTCCGTCCGGCGTCCACGTGGGGTAGGTCTCCAGACGGTCCGGTCTCGAAATCTCGGGTGTGGTGGTGATCGTGTTCGTCTCGATGAGGTAGAGCGCCACGTCCGAGAACGTGTCCACCGTGTCACGGTGGTATCCCACGCTGTGGAAGCACTGGAGCACCTTGTTGGTGGAGAAGGAGACGATCTTCCCGTCGGGGTGCCAGGCCAGGTAGATGGCGGGGATGGGATTGAAGGCCGTCTTCGTGCTGACGATCCTCTCGACCGCGCCGTTCCGGACGATGGTCAACCCGCCCGGCGGCCCGGTCTTGCCCAGACGTCGCACGTTCAGGAGCATGCTGTCCGGACGGTTCTTCAGGAAGGTGTGACAGTTCGCACACCCGTTCTCGTAGGTCTGGTTGCTGAGGATGACCGATTCGTCGTAATTCTGCAGGTTGCGCTGGCGAATGCTCATGTCGGTCCAGATGAGGTTGTAGACGGGCATCTCCCGATAGACGAGGTACGGGTCGATGTCTTCCGGGGCGACGGTGTTGACGACGGGCGCGAACCGCCGCCACGTCCCGTCGCCTTGCTGCACGTAGACGTCGAAGGTGAGCTTCCCGCCGCGGTTGACGTCCAGCAGACGCTTCCAGGGCCCGGGCGGAATGACGACCCGTCCGGACGCACTGACCACGTCGATGCCTTCACCGCTTCCGGCCGATATCCTGACGAAGAACCGCTCTCCGGACTCCTTCACCACGAAGTTGAGCGGTGCGATGTTCGGGGGGATGACGCACCCGGCATAGTCCGGAGAGAGACTCGGGGTCTGCTCGACCGACGTGTGCGTGCCGACGTCCGGCGGACCGCCGGACACCACGCAGTAGGCGACCACCGCCGCGGCCGCCAGGACAGCCCCCAGGTAGACGTAAGGCCTCGTCATTGGCCTGCTCCTTCCGGTTCCAGGGAACGGGTGATCCGCCAGCCGGGACGGGGTTCGGAGTAACCGACCGTGAAGTAGAAGAAGTAGGTATCTCCCCACCGTCGGGCCAGGGTGTCGGATGCGGCTTCCTTTTCGGTCCCCGACGACCGCTCGTAGTCGAGCACGTCGCGCAGGAACCCGCGGAACCGCTCCACCGTCTCGGGACTGACCTGCCGGCCGCCGAGGTCGACTTTCACGTCGGGGTGTGTCCTTGCGTGGACGAGGATGGCTTCCTCCCAGTGCCGCGGGATGCCGACGTCGTTGAAGTCGTCCAGTCGGCGGATGTAGCTCACCACCAGGTCGGGACGCTTCGCCAGCATGAAGTACATCATCAGGTATTCGAACGCCATGCGGTTCCGTGGGTTCGTCTGGAGGGGCTGGGTCAGGAACTGGGTCCAGGTGACGCCGCCGAAGCCCCCGTAGCGGTAATCCTCCGAAACCATGACCGAGCGCAGGTAGGCGATCTCCCGGTCCGACGTCATCAGGGGATCGGTTTCGAGCCGTCGCAGCTGCTCCCGGGCCCACCCCCGCCACAGCAGATGCTTCGCGAGTGCCCGCAGATACGTGCGTGCGAGCGGGATCCGTCTCTTCAGCACGCTTACCTTGACCAGCAGCTTCAGCAGCGGCGGACTCTCGCCGTGGGTCTCCTGTGCCATGTGCCCCCAGTGCTGTGCCATGTTGACCCGTCCCAGTTCGAGAAAGAGCTGGGCGAGCTTCCTGTAGGCCAGGAGGTTGTTCTGTTCCGAGGTGAGCGCCCCACGGACGTCTTTCTGGGGATAGGAGAACATCTCCCGGGGGAGTCTCCCGGCGTGGTACAGTGCCCGGTTGACCTCGTGCACGACGACAAGGTCATACCACTCAGGGGAAAGCCGACGTGCGTTCTCGAGGACGGCTTCCCAGTTGCCGTGATCGGCGTGGTAGTCGATGCGAAGCCGGGCGTTCGCGTCGGCGTTGAACGACACGAGCGCCAGAAGGGCCCCGACGACCAGGAACCCCCCCAGGGAGACCGGCGTCCACGACCCGGTCGGCTCAGCCGGGGCCGCCCACCGTCCCAACAGCCGCACCTTCCGCCACAGGTCCACCCGGAGCGACGAGATCACCAGTGCCGCCGGGAAGAAAAGGAGCAGTACCACGTGGATCGCCACCTGCACGCTGAGCGGTCTCGACAGCAGGAGAACCATCCCCCCGCGGTAGGGCACCAGTGGCACGAACGCCCGGACCGTGTCGACCCGGTAGGAACAGGCGGCGACGATGAACGGCAGTGCCGCGGCGAACAGGATGCAGAGCGCCCCGAGAGCAATTCTGCGTTCCTTCAGCAGTTCGAAGACCCCGCACAGGGCGCCGAAGAGGACGACCATGCCGCCGGCGGCCCAGTCCAGCCCGGCGGCCAGGACGGCGAAGATCGCCAGACGCACCGGGAAGCTGCGCAGGCCGATGCGCACGTAAAGATTTGCGAGCCCCAGGGCCGCCAGGAGCGCCAGGCTCGTCATGGGAAGGTGCTTATACTGCCCGTGCACCATC
>DATKVD010000170.1:0-2206 GCA_035530235.1 Planctomycetota bacterium
GCACGGATGGCGACGCGGGTGCCGACGGGGGCACGGAGCGTCCCGCCCGCCCCCTCCGACACCTTCTCCTCGAGCCGGGTATAAGGACGATAGGTGTAGGTGAGCTTCCTGTCCTGGATGCGGATGCGCTCGAGCGCCTCCACCGAGTAGGTCTCACTGACGGCGTCGCCCCCGCGCACCCGGTAGGTCACGTTGTCGGCGGCGGGGCCCAGCGCCGTCAGGAACGACCCGTCCTTCAGTGCGGTCATCCGGCGCGTGTTCAAGGCGCCGGCCCCCACGGTGGTGTCGATCCATGCCTTCGACGGGGGCCGTCCGGCGAATTGCACCTGGACGTTCAAGTCCTCGCCGCGGGGCACGCGGACGCTTCCCGGCCGGACGTTCCGGATGAAGGTCTGCTGGGGCCACGCGATTCGGGCCAGGGGCATCAGCAGACGCTTCGCCCCGACCCGTGCCGTCGTCGAGAAGACGAGCGCCAGCACGACGCCCGCCGTCAACAGCACCCCCGACAGCACCGTCCGGTGGACCCCCGACGTCACGAGACCCCCACGGAAGTCCAGCCCCCCGGCCGTCTCGTAGGTCTCGGCCACCACCTCCTCCACCATGGCCGGTGAGCCGAAGTAGGACGTCTCCTCGTCCCCACGGGTGAACTCGACGGTGGAGATGAGCCGGTCGTTGAGGTGCGGGAAGCGACGCTCGACGGACACGGCGAGGTCCTCGTCGCTCATGCGGACGAGGAGGGGTTTCAGGAGTCCCCTGACGAGGACGAAGCCGGTGACGCCGAGGGCCGCGGCCAGGAGGAACAGTCGCACCGCCCCGGGCAGCTTGAGCAGGAAGTCCAGGAGCACCGCGGCGGTCCCCGCCGCCACGGACACCGTCAGCAGACGCCCCACCCCGTCCACGGCCAGCAGCCGTCTCAGGCAGCCGCGAAGCACGCCGATCTTCCGTCGCATCGGGTCATCGGTCGTCATGATCAGTTCCTGCCTTGGCCTTCCGGACGCCAGCGCCCTCTCGCTCGGCGCATCGCCCCTCGGCCCCATTCGTCATTGGTGCCTGGTCATTCATTAGACCTTGGACCTTGGACCTTCAGCCGTCGTCCGTGTCCTACCTTTGCAGCACCGGCAGATACCGGTATGGCACCTGCAATATGATGCAGCCCATGGCGGTGGCGTAGGCGGTGTGACCGTAGCCTTTCCACGCCCCGTCGACGGGCTGCTGTGTCTCGATGAGTTTCTGACGGATTTTCGGGTAATAGTCCTCCCAGTATTTCCCGCCGGCCTGGAACATGGCCTGGACGGCGTAATAGTGTCCGTAGAAGAAATGTCCCGCACTTGCCTGTCCCACCGAGGCGGCGATCGACCGGTGAAGGTAATCGAGCCCCCTCTTGAGGGCCTCATCCTCGTACTGGCCGGCATAGTAGAGGGAGCAGACGCCGGCGGCGGCCCGGGGGAAACTGGACCCCCGCGACCCGAGCATGTAGGTGAACCCGCCGTCACTGTTCTGACACTTCCTGACGTACTCGATGCCTTTGTCGATGACGCGTCTTGAGACCTGGATGCCGGAGTTCCGGGCGGCGCGCAGGGCCATGATCTGACAGATGGTCACGGAGATGTCGGCGTCGTAGGGGACGGGGTTGTAGCGCCAGCCTCCCTGGGGGTTCTGGGTGCGTTCGATAAGCAGCACCGCACTCTGGAGCTTCTTCTTGACGTCGGGACGGCCGGTCATCCCGTAGACCTCGGCGAGGAAGAGCGCCGCGAACCCGTGCTCGTACATGCGCGAGTTTCCCGCCGTGATGTAGCCGTCACGACGGGTGTGCTCGAGGACGAAGTCCACCGCCCGCTCCACGTTGACACCGTATTTCCCGCGACCGGGGACGTTGCCGCCGGCCATGAACGCCAGACCCGCCAGTCCCGTGATGCCGGTGTTTCCCACCCCGCCGTAGAGCGGCCACGACCCGTCCTCCTTCTGGGTGGCGGCCAGGTAGACCAGTCCACGCTCGATCGCCTGACGGGTCTCCGGGGTGATCTCCTCGGGCGCGACGACCGGGCCGGACGGTTCCTCGGCGTGGACGGATCCCATCCACACACACACGGCGACCGCCACCATTGTCACCGTCTTCTTCATCCGGTGCCTTTCCGCTCCGACCGACGGCGGTATCCCCCTCCCTCTCACGGAGGGGGAGAACGTCTCGGGCCCCGAAGGGGCCACG
>DATKVD010000171.1:0-10857 GCA_035530235.1 Planctomycetota bacterium
CATTTTCCTTCACATCTTCCGCATGCCCCTGCTAAAATACCTCTTCCAGTTGCCCGCCACCTGAACAACGGAGGACTATCATGCCCCTCGCGACTCACAAGGACATCGCCAAGTGCGTCCGAAAGGTCGTCGGCGAGACCCCCGTCATCGACGTCCACACGCACCTCTACCCGGCGTCGTTCGGGAGCCTGTGCCTGTGGGGCATCGACGAACTCATCACGTACCACTACCTCGTGGCGGAAGCCTTCCGCCGCATTCCGCCGGATTACGACGGATTCTATGCGATGACGAAGCGTGAGCAGGCGGACCTCATCTGGCGGAAGCTCTACGTGGAGAACTCGCCCGTGTCGGAGGCGTGCCGCGGGCCCCTGACGTGTCTGAAGATGCTCGGCCTCGAGGTCGGCCCGGGGGCGCTGGAAGCCGCACGCGAATACTTCGCAAGCAGAAGCGCCAAAGAACACATCCACACCGTCTTCGACAAGGCGAACGTCGCCCGTGTCGTCATGACCAACGACCCGTTCGACCCGGCGGAGCACGCCCTCTGGACGGCACAGTCCCAGGACGACCCACGCTTCGCCGCCGCACTCCGCATCGACCCCATCCTCTGCGCCTGGCCCGACGCCGCCGACCGGCTCAGAAGCTGGGACTACACCGTCAGGACGGAAATCGACGACGAGACCGTCACCGAGGTCCGACGGTTCCTCCTGGACTGGGTCGAGCGGATCAACCCGTTGTACCTGGCGGTTTCCCTGCCGTACGACTTCACCTATCCCGACGCGACGGACCGCTCGCGGCTCATCCGTGAGTGTGTGCTGCCGGCGGCCCGGACGGCGGGCATCCCGTTTGCACTGATGATCGGCGTGGACCGGCAGACGAACCCGGGACTGCGGACCGCCGGCGACGCCGTCGGACCGGCCGACGCAGCCGTCGTCGCCCGGCTCTGCCGTGACTTCCCCGACAACCGCTTCCTCGTCACCATGCTCAGTCGCGAGAACCAGCACCAGCTGTGCGTGATCGCCCGCAAGTTCGGCAACCTCATGCCGTTCGGGTGCTGGTGGTTCCTGAACGACCCCTCGCTCGTCGAGGAGATCACGCGCATGCGCACGGAACTACTGGGCCTCAGCTACATCCCGCAGCACTCGGACGCCCGCGTCCTCGACCAACTCCTCTACAAGTGGGCGCATTCGCGCGAGGTGATCGCGAAGGTGCTCACCGACAAGTACACCGACCTCGCCGACACCGGCTGGCCGGTGGATGAGGCGGACGTCGAGCGCGACGTCCGAAACCTCTTCGGCGGCAACTTCGAACGCTTCCTCGCCGAAACCCCGAAGGGCTGAGGGGGAGAGGATGACAGGGGTGTCATGCTGAGCGAAGCGAAGCATCTGGATCCGAATACACGGCCGGGTGCCCTGCTTTGGATATCGCCGTCCTGGCCAGATTCTTCACCCCGATGAATCGGGGTTCAGAATGACACCTGCGAGAGGAGCAGCGTCATCACCGATCCTGAAATCCTCCAGAACCTGGACACCCTCGCGTGGATCGGCGCGGCGTCGGCCGCGTTCATCATCGGCATCTCGAAGACCGGCATCCCGGGCATCGGCATCCTCGCGGTGACGGTGCTCGCGATGAGCATGCCGGCGAAGCTCTCCGTCGGCGTCATGCTGCCGATGCTCATCGTGGGCGACGTCTTCGCGGTCATCTACTGGCACCGGAAGGCCCAGTGGAAACACCTGTGGCGTGTGACGCCTCCCGCCCTCATCGGCATCATCGTGGGGTACTTCCTGATGGGGGCGATCGGCGACGCACTGCTCCGTCGACTCATCGGGGCCATCGCGATCGTGCTGCTGAGCATGCAGTTCCTGCGCGACCGGGGGTATTTCGCCGACGAGCGCATCCCGCACCACTGGCTGTTCGCGTGGTCGCTCGGGCTCTCGGCCGGCGTCGTGACGATGATGTGCAACGCCGCCGGTCCCATCATCATCGTCTTCTTCCTGGCGATGCGTCTCGACCGCTTCCAGTTCATCGGCACCATCGCCTGGTACTTCATGCTGCTCAACCTCTTCAAGGTCCCGTTCTTCGTGGGGCTCGGGATGATTACGGTCGATTCGCTCAAGTTCGACCTGAAGCTGGTGCCGGCGATCCTCGTGGGCGGGGTGCTCGGCATCTTCGTGCCGAAATGGGTCCCGGAAAAACCGTTCCGATACGTTATCATGGTGCTGGCGGCCGCGGCGGCGGTGAAACTGCTGGCATTCGGGTGAGGGGACCGGACGGATGCGATTCGGCGAGCTGACCTACGAGGAGATCCGCGAGCGGGCAAACGCCGCCTGTCTGGCGGTGGTCCCCACCGGCTGCACCGAGCAGCAGGGCCCGCACCTCCCGGTGGATTTCGACACCTGGTTCGCCGAGACAGTGTGTCTGGCGGCCGCCGATCGCGCCGCGACGCAACATGACGTGCATGCCCTGGTGCTTCCGGCCTTGCCCTTCGGTCCGACGCCCGAACACCGGAACTTCGGCAGCGGATACGTCGACCTGCCGCAGCCGCTCCATGAGGAGGTCGTGTCCGCCGTGCTCGAGTCGCTCGCCGACCAGGGATTCCGCCGCATCGTCGTCTGGCGGGGCTGCGGACAGCACGACCTGAGCGGGCCTGTGGCGCGCTTCAACGCCGCGCATGCCGGCGAGGCCAGGGCCTTCCAGCCGAAGCACCCGTATCACGACATCTGGTGCCGCATCGGCGAGGCGAACGTCCCGGGCGGCCACGCCGACAGCTTCGCCACCTCCATCGCGCTCCACCTGCGTCCACAGTCCGTCCGTGTGGACAAGATCACCGACCCGAAACACCCGCCGGTGAACTGGGACGACCCGGACCTCGACTTCGCGGCGTATTCATCCACCGGCGTCATCGGCGACCCGACCCACGCGAGCGCCGAGCTGGGCGCGAAGCTCTGGGAAGCGGTCGTCCAGGACGCTGCGGTGACCCTTAGCGACATCGCGGGGGCGAGGGTATGAGCGGCCTTGTCGTGGGGCGTCAGGAGATGACGGCGCCATGAGGATGTGGATGGTGGACCCGCGGGGGATGTGCGACCGACACCTCCTGGGCGAGCACGTCGAGATTCACATGCTCGTCGGGTGCCTGCGCAAAAGGAAGAACATCCGCGGGTATATCGAGAAGGGACTCGTGGAGGTCCGGTCGATCCGGCCGCGTCACGACGCACTCGTCCGCGAGATGCGTCGACGCCACATGAACCACGCGTCGCCGCTGCCGAGAAGGATGCCGTTCGCAGAGAAGGGCGGCCCCTTCGGACGCGTCGACCGGGAGGCCTCTCTCACGGAACTCCGACGCCGATGCCGGAGGTGCAGACAGATGCAGAACGGGCAAGCGGGCGAGAAGCATCCACAGGAGGGATGACAACATGAAGGCCAAGGACGTGCTGGAGCATTTTCTTTCGCGGGCGTCGTGGGTGGACCGCACGAAGACCGTCGACCGGATCATCGTCGGCGACCCGGAGAAGGAGGTGAGGCGGTGTCTGGTGACGTGGATGCCGAGCTTCGCGGCGGTCCGTGCGGCGGCCGACAAAGGCGTGGAGCTGATCCTCTGCCACGAGCCGACCTTCTGGGACCACTGGGACAAGACGCCCGAGACCCAGCCGCTCTGCGCGGAGAAGCTGCGGTTCATCCACGAGCACGGACTCGTCATCATCCGGAACCACGACGCGTGGGACGGCTGGCCCGGGATCGGCATTCCGTGGGCGTGGGCGAAGTTTCTCGGTCTCAAGGGGAAGCCCGCCGCCTTCGGTCCCCGCGGACGCTACCAGCACCGCTATGATATCGACGCCGTGCCGTTCGGCGAGTTCGCCGCGGACGTCGCCCGCCGGACGGCCGCAATCGGCGAACCCATGGTGCAGACCGTGGGCGACCCGGAAAAACCCGTCTCCAGGATCGGCATCGGCACGGGCTGCTATTGCAGCGTCTTCACCTTCGTCGAGATGGGCTGCGACTGCTGCGTCGTCTGCGACGACGGCGTCTTCTTCTGGCGGGACGTCCAGTACGCCGAGGACATCGGGGTGCCGGTCATCCGCGTCAACCACGGCACCTCCGAGGAGCCGGGCATGGTCGCGCTCACGCAGTACGTGAACGAGCACCTGGACGGGGTCACGGCGGAGCACCTGCCGCAGGGGTGCCGGTTCCGGCTGAAAGGGGGGAGCCATGCCTGAGACGGAGCCGGGCGAAAGCACGCGGACGCACGCCGAAACCGACCGGGGTCTCTGGACGCTCGTGATCGTCACGGTCGTCGCCACGGCGTGGTCGGCGATCATGCCGCACGATTACCCGACGTGGTTCTTCGAGATCATGCTCGGGCTCCCGGGCGTCGTGCTGCTGGTGGTCATCCATCGTTGGTTCCGTTTTTCGTCGCTGGTTTACGTCGTGTGCGCGGTTCATTTCGTCGTGCTGGCGGTCGGGGCGAAGTACACCTACGCCGGGGAGCCGCTGTTCAACTGGCTCAAGGAGGCGCTGGACCTCTCGCGGAACCATTTCGACCGTGTCGGACATTTCATGCAGGGGGTCACGCCGGCGCTTCTCACGCGCGAGCTGCTCTTGAGGACGAGCCCGCTCAGGCGGGGGAAGTGGCTGTCGTTCCTCTGCGTCGCGGTTCCGCTCGCCCTCAGCGGCTTCTACGAGCTCCTGGAGATGTGGTGGGTGGCGGGGTTCTATCCGGACAAGGGTCCGGAGTGGCTCGGGATGCAGGGCGACCTCTGGGACGCGCAGTGGGACATGACGATGGCACTCGCGGGCGCGATCCTTGCGGTGCTCGTCTTCCGCAAACTGCACGATGTCACCATGCGCCGGGTCACGGAGTCCTGAGCACCGTCGTGCTGCCTGGACAACCGGCAGCGGCAGACCGGAGGCCGGCCGTGGAAGAGGTCCCGTGGAGAGCCGAGGTCCATCTCACCCCCGACCTGGCAGGGAAGGTCCTCAGGCGGCAATTCCCGGCGCTCAACGTCCGGAACGTGACCTTCCTGAACGAAGGCTGGGACAGCTTCGCTTTCCTGGCCGACGACGAGTGGGTCTTCCTCTTTCCGAAGAGACGCGAGAGGGAGCAGCGGCTGGTCTCGACCATGCGGATGCTTGACGCACTGCACGGTCACCTGTCGCTGCCGGTCCCGCGCCCCCGGCACTGGGGCAGCCCCGGCGATCTGTTTCCCTTCCACTTCGTGGGGTACGGTTTCCTTCCCGGGGCGCAGGGCGACACGATGACCATGCCGCAGGGAAGACGAGAAGGCAACGCGCGACGCCTGGGCGAGTTCATTTCGGCACTGCATCGCTTCAGTGTCGACCGGGCCGCCGCCCTCGGCATAGGGCGTCAGACTCGCGATCATGTCGAGGTCCTCCTTGACGAGGTGCGTCGCCTCGCGGACAGGGTGACGCCCCGTTTGCCGGCCCGATGGAGGGACCGGTGCGCGCCATTCCTCGATGGGAGCATCGAGAGACCCCCGCGACACTCCGGTCAATGCTGCCTGACGCACGGGGACCTCCAGGCGGAACACGTTCTGCTGAACACCGGGGGCGAGGTGGCCGGCGTGATCGACTTTGCCGACGCATGCATCTCCGAACCGGCAGGGGACTACGTGGGACTGTGTGCCTGGCAAGGCTGGGATTTCGCGCGTGCCGCCCTGGCCGCCGCCGGCTCGGTGGGCGACCAAACGACCGAGGCCCGCATCGTCTTCATGGCCCGGTGTCTCGGCTTGATCGGCCTGGGATGGGCGGACTGGCAGGATCGCGACCGCGTGTCGGTGTACCAGCGGTTCCTCCATAACGCTTTCGGTGGTTAGACCGGCTTTTCGCCTTGCGAACGTCCGACCACGGGGTATCCTTCTGGCGATCTTCAGACGCCGGAGTCTTTTCTGTGAAAGGAGTCGAGAGCGTGGACGCAGTCAGCGTGAAGCAGTTTGCGAAGGAGTGCGGTGCGGACCTGGTCGGCATCGCGTCGATGGACCGGTTCGAAGGGGCGCCGCTGCAGATGGACCCGCGGCAGATCTTCCCGGACGCGAAGGCGTGCATCGTGATGGGGTTTCGGATCCTGCGCGGGGCGCTCCGCGGCATCGAGGAAGGGACCTTCTACGTCGCCTACGCCGGGATGGGGTATGCCGGGATCAACTGGGTGCTTCAGCCCATGGTGCTGTGGCGGTTCTGCCGGATGCTCGAGGACGAGGGATATGAGGCCCTGCCGATCCCGAACAACTTTCCGTGGACGGCGACGAACACGAGCGGGCAGGACCCCGAGGTGACCGGCAAGCTGCGTGAGAACTGGAGCCGGCCGGTGGCGCCGGGGCGTGCGGCGCCGGACGTCTTCGTGCACCTGCGGCTCGCGGCGTTCGCCGCCGGGCTGGGGGAGATCGGCTACAGCAAGATGTTCATCTCCCCGCAGTTCGGTCCGAGGCAGCGGCTCGCGATGGTGCTCACCGACGCGCCGCTCGAGCCCGATCCCCTCTACGACGGGCCGCAGCTCTGCGACCGCTGCATGCTGTGCGTCAAGAACTGCACCGGCGACGCCATCAGCGCCGACGAGACCGTCAAGGTCACCGTCGCCGGACGCGACATCGAGTGGGGGAAGATCGACTACAGCCTGTGCAGCCGGTATTTCTGCGGGGCGAGCCGCGAATTCAACCCGTTCATGATGACCCCCGAGGACGAGGAGGGGTTCACTCAGCCGGTCGGCCGGGCACAGCAGTACAAGGTGTCACCGCAGTATGTCTACGGCCGGGCGCTCGAAGGCGCCCGCGGGTGCATCCGCGCCTGCATGATGCACCTCGAAGAGCAGGGCAAGCTCCAGAACCGGTTCAAGCACCCGTTCCAGAGACGCAAGCCGTGGAAGCTCTAAAGACGGTCGCAACTCGAAACTCCAAACTCGAAAGTCGCAGCGGACGGTCGCTATGAGGTTTGCAGTAGGCTATCAACTGCCCGATGCGGATGAGGAACCGCTGGTCGAGATCGTCCGCGAGTTCCGGCAGAATATTGACGAGGTCTATTTTGCGTGGCTCGACATGCCGAGCGGGCGCTCGCCGATGAGCGGGATGCACGGGGTGACGAACGAGGAGGCGCGCGAAAGGCTCGAAGCGGACCTCCGGACGCTGCGCGCGATGGGGGTCCGCCTCAACCTGCTGCTGAATGCGTCGTGTTACGGCGCCGGGGCGTTCTCACGCGAGCTGGCGGCCCGCGTGCACAAGATCGTCGGACACCTCACCGAGACCGTCGGGCTCGATACGGTCACGACGATGTCACCGATGATCGCCGAGGTCGTGAAGTGCGATTTCCAGGACGTCGACGTCCGCGCATCGATCAACATGCGTCTCGGGACGGTGCGGGCGTTCGAATACGTCGCGCATCTCTTCGACAGCTACACGATGCAGCGGGAGCATAACCGCGACCTCGAACGCATCGACGAGCTGAAACGCTGGTGCGACCGCGAAGGGAAGACGCTCCACATCCTCGTTAACAGCGGGTGCCTCGCGTGGTGCGCGGTGCAGACCTTCCACGATAACGTCGTCTCGCACGAAGCGCAAGCCGCCGCGCACCCGCCCGTCTCGGACGACATCCCTGCGTTCTGCTGGAAATACTTCCGCGACCGTGAGCACTGGGGCACGTTTCTGGAGAACACGTGGATCCGTCCGGAGGACGTGCGTCACTACGAGCGCTTCTTCGACGTGATGAAGCTGGCGACGCGGATGCACGCCAACCCCCGGCTCGTGATCCGCGCCTACGCGGAGGGGAAGTTCACCGGCAACCTGCCCGACCTCCTGGAGCCCGGACAGGGGCCGCTCTTTCTGCCCTACGTGATCGACAACGCGCGCTTCCCCGACGACTGGTTCGAGAGGGTCACCACGTGTGACCGGAAGTGCGAGACGTGCGGCTACTGCGCCTCCGTCCTCGAGCGCGTGCTGGTAAAAGTAGGCGCGGCGGTGTGAGGGCGCGTCCGCCGAGGGCGCCTCACTCCGAGTGGATGCACTCGCCTTCGGCCCAGACCGCCTTCGGATAGCAGCTCAGGTCGAACGGGTCGCCCGTCCAGCCGACCAACGACGCCCACTTGCCCTTCTCCAGCGTCCCCAGCATCGAATCGATCCCGAGGATCTTCGCGTTCTTCCGCGTGACCAGCTCGATCGCGTCCTGCTTCGAGAGCCCGCAGCGCAGAAAATGCCTCAGCGTCAGGAGCAGCGTGTTCTGAAGGATGATGGGGTGGTCGGTCATCAGTCCGAACTCGACGCCCGAGGCGATGAGGTGGCGGACGTTCCGCCAGGTCTCGTGCTTGAGTTCCACCTTATAGGCCAGGGCGTCCATGGGCCCGTAGACGACCGCGATCTTCCGCTTCCTCAGCTCCTCGTAGATGTGCGGGTCGTGAACGTCCATGGTGTGATCGAAGGTGACGTCGAGACCGAACTCGTCGACGACGCGCAGGAGCGCGGCGATGTCGTCGATCTTGTGGACGTGGATGCGCAGACGTTCCTTCCGGGTCAGAAGATCGCGGAGCACCTCTTCGGCGGCGTCGAAGGTGATCTCGTGCTTCTTGGCGCCGCGGGCCCTGCGGTACCGTGCCATCTTGGTGCGCACGTCGTGAAGCTTCTTGCGCAGGAGCGACAGGATGCCCATGCGGGTGAAGGGGCGTTTGCCGGGCTGGGTGCGGTCGCGGCTGGGGTTATAGCCCATGGCGCCCTTGATGCCCGCACGGGCGATGAGGGCTTCGGTCGTGTTCCTGGCGTAGTTGCGGATGACCGCCGAGCGTCCGCCGATGATCTGGATGCTCCCGGGAACCACGCACGAATAGAGCACCCCGGCCTCGATGCCGTCCTGGAGCGAGCGGTCGTCCATCATGATCGAATCAAGGACGTCGGGGACGGGCAGGATCATGTCGAGCTGCTCGCTGGTTTCCCCCTCGTGCGAGGGCTCCCCGGCACGCACCAGCCCGATGTGACAGTGGGCGTCGATGAAGGCAGGCGTCACGACCGCGAAGCGCCCCAGCACCTTCCCGCGCGGCGTCTTCGAAATCGCGGCGATCTTCTTGCCGCTCATCGCCACGTAGGCATCCTTCACAACCTTCCTGCCGGTGTAAATCGTCTTCCCGTAGACGCAGCTCATGTTTTTCCCCTCGGTAGGGACATCGGATTCCGGTGGGCAGCATAACCTCTGCCGGTCGGGCGGGGAAGGCATTTTTCGCTTTCTCGGCCCACGGACGTGTCTATACTGGGGCCGCACAGAGCGACACGGACGCAGGCCAAAGGAGATCCAGTATGACGGAGGAGGCGACCGGATGGGAAGCAGCCTACAGGAAACGTCCGATGCGCGACCGCACACCGCACAGGGAGGCGGAAGCGCTTGCGGGGCTCTTCCGAAAGCACCACGTGAAGCGGGTGCTCGATCTCGGCTGCGGCGACGGGCGGCACCTCGTCGGGTTCGTGGCGCAGGGGTTCGAGATGGCCGGACTCGACAGCGCCCCCACCGCGCTCAAACTCGCCGAGGGGTTCCTCGCGAAGGAGGGGCTGTCCGCCGAACTCGTCTGCGCCGACATGACCGCGCTTCCCTATGACGACGCCTCCTTCGACGCCGTCATCTCCGTCAAGGTCATCAATCACCAGGACATCGACGGCATCCGGAAGACCATCGGTGAGATTCACCGTGTCCTGCGGCGGGGCGGATGGCTTTTTGTGGTGGTGGCGAGTTATGCCCCGGGAGAGCCGGAGGGAAGCGAGGAACTCGTCCGGATCGGGCCGAAGCTCTACGCGAAGAAGGAGGGGCACGAAGCGGGCGTCCCGCACTACTTCGCCACCCAGGAGGAATGGGCGGCGGAGTTTTCGGCGTTCGAGATCGCCGACGCCCACAAGGACGGTCAGAAGAAGACCGTCATCCTGGCAAGAAAGCCGTAGGAGACCCTCATGTCGGCAGAAGACTCGACGGGCAGGCTGTTCCTGGAGGAGTCGATCGCGACGTTTCGCGGTCAGAAGGCGCTCGCGGAGCGCGCGGTCGCACAGGTGGCGGACGACGACCTGCACGTCGCGCTCGATGAGAACACGAATTCCATCGCCGTCATCATGCAGCACATCGCGGGAAACCTGCTCTCACGGTGGACGGACTTCCTGACCTCGGACGGCGAGAAGCCTTGGCGAGGGCGCGACGGCGAGTTCGTCGACGACGGAAAATCGCGGGATACACTCTTCGAGCGCTGGGAGAAGGGGTGGGCACGGCTCTTTGAGACGACCGCAGGACTCACCGAAGCCGATCTCGCGAAGACCATCACCATCCGTGGACACAAACAGACCGTGCTGAGCGCCGTTGAGCGCGCGATCGCGCACTTCGGCTACCACATCGGTCAGATCGTGATCCTGGCGCGACACCTTGCGGGAGATGCGTGGGAAACGCTGAGCATCCCCCGGGGCCCGGGTGAATCGGAGCGCTACGACCGCCGCGTGTGGAAAAAATGACCCGCGTCTCGCGGTCGTTTGCCGACGGGTCGCCTCACTCGGCCGGCGGGGCGGACGCACCCGACTTCCCGGCCTGCTTCCGGGCATACCGCTGCCCGTAGAGACACCCCAGTGTGAACACCACGACGACCCCCACGACGTGCAGGATCCACCAGCTCACGCTCGGAAACGTGAACAGCTCCCCATTGGCGAGAACGAACGGCATCATGACACGTCCCCCTTTCCCGGCGTCCGAATTGACTGGCCCACGCCCCTCCATCCTGTTACCATCATGACGGATAACGAGCGACGATGCAACAGGATTTCCGGTCGACCGACGCTGCAGCGGGGGAGACATGACCACGGCACAAGCCGCTTCGACGGACGATCGCCTGCCCACGCCGGGCGCGTG
>DATKVD010000172.1:0-19733 GCA_035530235.1 Planctomycetota bacterium
GCGGGTCCGTAGGCGGCCTGTGACGAGCGGAAGCGGTCCACCATCAGCGTGTCCTTCACGTCGTTGGCCAGCTTGACCGCCGATTCGATGCGCGCGTCCTCTTCCTGTCCCTTGACGATGAGCGCCAGACGGAACCTGAGCGCACAGAAGAGTTCGTCGTCGCCCCCCGCCGACGGGAATTCATCGGTTCCCTCGTACGCCACAAAGCACGCCGGGAGCTGCGAGACCGGCACGTCCTCCGGACGCGGTCCCGCACCCAGCCGCACCAGGCGCAACAGGCCCGACCCCTCCAGCGTTGACACCACGTCACTTAAAATGCTCCAATCCTTGTCTGCCATTTGCCGAGTTCCTTCCACAGTAGTCCGGGGCCCTTGTGGCCCGGTGTTTGGTCAGGTGCGCCCCACAAGGGGGCGCGACTACACGGATGAGAGGCTCACGTCGGCCAGGTATCACCGGACTGCTCGACGCGCAGGTCAACCGAGTGGGCGTCCTTGGTCTCGTCGGGCGCGCCGTCGGCGTCGAAGTCGAAGCGCAACCGAACCGCGGCGAGAGAGCGCTCGAAGAGCGCACGATACCGCTCGGCCTTCTTCCAGAAGAGATCCTCCTCGCTCGACGCCTGTGCCCGGAAGATGATCTCCAGGACCCGGAAGACCGACGCCCGTCGGAGCACCCGCACGTTGAAGACGTCCTCCTCGTCGTAGTTGAGGAGGTTCTCGTCGTCGACGTCGAACCGCTCGAGGAGTTCGAAGTGTACCTCCTCGTGCTGCGGGTCGAAGGTGTGGACGGACCAGGTGATGCCGGTCTGGGTGGTGAAGATGCCGGCGGGGGCGTCCAGTTCCAGCTCCGTCGCGCTCGTGCGCGACTCGACGGGGATGTAGTCGTCGTAGGCCCCGGACTTCGAGAGGAAGATGACGTGCCCGGCGTCGACCCCGGCGTTGACGAAGTCCCCCGAGGTCCCGTCGGTGAACGTGGTCGAGCCGGCCGACGTCGCGCCGGTCGAGCCGCCGCCTAGCTTCTGCTGCGGAAACCGACACAGCCGGAACACGTCCGGCTCCCACTTCAGCAAATGCGCATCGCTCGAAAAATTCGACATGACTTCTCCTTGTTGAGACGGTGTGCCTGACAGCTCTGAAGCAGCGGGCTGAATCAGGAGTGCAATGTGGCGAGAAAGAGGCTAGTCGGTGGAAGGCAAGCTGGCGGTTCGCGACGGCAGTGGGTCAGCGCTCCAGGAACAGGATCACAATGAGCCCCCAGACGGCGGCAATCCCCATCACACCCACGCCAACCAAGCCGACCGTCCAGGAGACCCGCTTCAGCGTTGGGATCAAACGTCCGGGCCAGTCGCCGCGCGCCAAGGCCCAGCGTGCTCCGAACCTGCCGGCAAATCCGCCTACCAGCAGAATCGCTCCCAAGGCGAAAAGATCCTCTGAGAAATGTGCCTCATCCGGAAGCGTGCCCGTTGCGATCGAGCGCGTTATCTCAAGAGCGAGCAGCACGAGGCCGGTAATGAAAACCGAAGCACACACGAAGCACCCGACCGCAGAGCCAATGCGTGGCTTCCCGTCGCCCGGCTCCATCCCCTCATCCCACGGCGCCCCGTCCATGACGTTTACCCCCTTCCCGAGGACATCCGGTCCAAGGCCTGCTTCGCTCGGTCGGCACGGTCCTTGTGCTTGAAGTGAGCCGTGTAGAGCTGCGGCAGCACTCTCCGTTTCCCCTCGCGAACTCGTCGGCGTACTTCAGGTTGAAGACCCATTCCTTAATGTGACGCATCGCCTGCCGACGCCGGACCTCAAACCGGGCCTCCTGCCGAGACCACCACGCCCGATCTCCCGCGTGATCGGCAATACCGACGCGCCTTGTCTCCGTCAGGATGAGTCCCATGCTACCTGTCCCTCGAACTCATTTCCAGTCGTTTATCTCTTCCGTCCTTTGCGCTCTTTGCGACCTCTGCGGTTAACCCGCTGCTTCTGCTTGCCGACCCATTGAGTTCAGGCACGACATCGTGGAGACAGCGCTGCTCGACGAAGTTCGTGAGGATGCCGCCTTCGGTCGCGTTGACGACCCGGATGCCGGCGTCCTTGAGGAACCAGAAGACGCCGGTGTGCCACTCGGCCATGTCGAGGTAGATGCGATTGGTAATAACGGCGTGTCCGCGGACGTCCTTCGCCACGAGGTATTCCTCCCCGGCGTCGAAGACGAGCGGCTCGTCGAAGTGCCGCATCGACTCGGGACACGAGCAGTCCATCCCGACCAGCACGATCGTTCGTGCCTTGAGGACGCGCACGATCCACGAGAGCGCGGTGAAGGTCACGTTGAGTCCGTGCTCGAGCATCACGAGGTGCGGGAATGCCAGTCGGGCCTTGTCGTAGAACGGGCTCCGGCTCGCCGGCACGAACCACCGCTTCTCCTTGAAGCTGCCCAGGTGCACCGCGGGGGTGGCCGCCACGTCGAAGATGCCTACCGTCCCGTGCATGCGGTCCCTCCAGTGCGAGCCGTCGAGCGAGTAATCGATGCACATGAAGTAATCCATCCGCTCCGTGGGGATGAGGCCGGGCGTCTGGTTGACGCCGAGCACGACGCCGCGAGTCACATCGAGCAGGTGCATCCAGTTCTTGCGCAGCGAGGGCCCGCTGCCCACGAGATAGACGACGTCGCTTCGGGGCACGTCGCCGGCGCTCAGCCGGACGTGAGGGCGGTTGGCGACGTAGTTGAGTTCGTAGCGCTTGAGCCTGTCGGCGTCGGTGGAGGTCGAAGCATAGGCACTGGGCTCGAGTGGGCGGGAGAAATCCCGCACCACTCGATAGACCCAGTGCCCGGCAGGGTCCTTCCCGTCCACCCGCAACACGATGAACCTTCCGCCATGCGGATCGTCGACCACCTGCCATCGGGCGTAAGGCTGGTCTGACGGTTCGTCGCCGACGGTCATGGGCCGGGAAGGCATCATGGGAGGAAACTCCTGAGAGGCAGATTCCAAATCACAAATTCCAGATTCCAATTTCGGCTTGATGCTTGTCCTCTGGTGCTTGTTGCCTGGCGCTTGGTGCTTGCGGTGTTCCGGGCGGGGGCCCGCAGGCCCCCTCTCCCCGGAACGGGTCCCTTACGCGGACCCCGTCACACCGTACTGTCGACCGTGGAACTGCTCGTTGGCGCACTCCAGCGTCACCTCGGCCACCACCTGGCCGGAGATGCCGTCGGAGGTGCGGGCGAGTTCCTGGTAGTGCACGTCGTCCAGCACCGCGAGCGCACACGCCGACGAGGTGAGTGCGTAGCACGTGCCCGTCGCCACCTGCCGGTCGGGCAGGATGGTGAACACGCCGAACGGGCTCACCCACTGCGTCACGCGCACGCCCCCGATGCGATCACTGGGCGCGACCTGAAGCGACCCCACGTTCCACTCGTGGATGACCGAGAGAAACAGGCCATCGCACAGGAGGATGTCGGGGCTGCCCCCGTTGTCCCAGATGCCGCGCAGGAAGGTGTTGAACTCGTTGATGCTGAGCGTGCCGCCTTCGTCGTCGGTCTCGGTGGTGATGAAGTCGTCGAGGCCCTGCATCGCCCGGGCGCCCGAGTCACTGCCGGCGTCCATCTTGCCCCGGAGGAGCGCCCGCTCGATGTCGAGTGCCACCTCGAGCGCCGACTTCATGATCTGGTACTCGAGTTCGCTCCCGGTGACGCTCCGCACCCGCTGCATCGTCCGTGAGACGTCCACCGGACGGATGAAGATCTGGGTGTAGTTGTGCGCCTCGCTCTTGGCGGTGGCGAGCGCCTCGGGACCGGCGTTCTCCGGCTGCGCGTTGGTCAGGATGACCACCGTCGCGTTCGAGGTGTGACTGTCGGCGGTGGTGCCACCGAACGCCCGGCTCACCGTCAGCGTGTTCGAGCTGACCGAGGAGACCCGCAGGTACTCGCTGTCCACGACGATCACGTCGCCCTCGGCGAAGAGCGACCCGTCACTGACGGTCATGCTCGTGGCCGCCGAGGTGACGGTGCCGCCGTTGTTCGCCGTGGTCGAGCGCGTGTTCGCCTTGTCCTCGATCCACTTGTGGTCCTTGTCGGTCGCCGGCTTGCGGTCCAGAAACGCATAGAGCGGCGCGTCGTAAGCCGCCCCGAACCGCACCGCACTCGAGAGGTCCTCGAGGATCGGCGTCGACTGATCGTACGTCGAAATGTTGCCTCGGATGTTCGCCATCACTTCTCCTTTGCTGAATGCCGTTGTCTTGTAGTGCGGCCCCCTTGTGGGCCGCTCGGCTCGGGGCACAAGGCCCCGAGACTACAGCACATCGTCGTCCTACCGGGTGATGCGGAGGTCGCCGAGGGTTGCACCCGGCACCGCCAGTCCCGAAGGCAGACGTTTCTGGAACTGCTTCCGGATTCGGCCGCCGAGCGAATCGTCGTCCTGCTTGCCGGTCGAGCGCGGGGTTCCGCCGCCCGGGCTTCCCGCTCTCGCGGCACGACCGCACAGATACGGCTTCTCCCGGAGGAGGGTCTCCAGGACCTCTCGCAGTCCTTCCACCTTGCGCGATTCGAGATCCACCCGAACCGTGCTCATATCGGCCAGCCGTCTCGCCGCGTCCACGTCCACGAGTGCCAGCTCACCCGACAGTCTCGTGAACTCGGCGTCGATGACCGCCTCTCTCGCGGCGTCGCGGTCGGCCTCGCTTCGGGCCCGCAGCTTCCCGGCCGCTTCGGCCAGGTCCACGGACCCGTCACCCTCAATGCCCAGCGCCTCTCTGGCCCGAGCCAGTTCTTCCTTCACGCTTTTCTCGGCGAGTCGCCGCCGGGCGTTCTCTTCACGCAGTGTCTTCACGTACTCCTCGCTGAACGTCTTCTCCTCTCGAACGTCATCTGCTTCCGTCACGTCTTTCTCCCTGTCGTGGTAAAGTCGAAACTCGAAACTCAAAACTCGAAAGTCCTGCCCAACGGCCGCGCCTACAGTCTTCAGCCTTCGGTCTGTTGTCCTCTGCGACCTCTGCGTTCTCTGTGGTTAAAGAGTTCTTTTCCGGATCTCGTCGAGCTTCCGCTCGGCGTCGGCACGGCTGAGGCCGTGGTAACGGGCGACGAGGTCGACCGGGTCGGCCAGTCCCGCCGCCAGGAGCTTCAGGTCACGCTCCAGTTCGTCCGATGCATCCTCCGGCAGGAAGCTCCCCCTGAACTGCACGTCGCATTCGACGCCGCTCAGAAACTCCCGCGCCTCCTCGGGCGTGAAGCCCCGTCCCTCGCGGTGCGCCGTGTCCACCAGGAGCGTGAGCTTCATCAGCTCGATCTCGTTCCGTCGGTAGCGCACCTCGCGCTCACGGACCAGATCGAGAAGGGGTTTGAGCTCGATCTCGAGTGCGATGCCGCTCTTGGCCTGGCTGCTCGTGCGGATCGCCGCCAGCGGCACCATCGCACCCTCGTACGCCCACGCGTAGAGCCGGTCGATGAGGTCGAGGAAATCCGCGATCTTCAGGTCCGGCACGATGTACTTCGCGTCGCCGCCTTCCCCGGTGCGGATCGCCTTCGACGTCCCGACGCTCACTTTCTCCACGTCGTCCGGGAAGTTGATGAGGACGAGCTGACTCCATCCCTGGTCGTGGGCGTTCTTGTCGGCGATCGACAGCAGCTCGTTGATGAACTTGTTGACCTCGACCACGTCGCGGATGTCCGAGAGCCCGAACCAGTCGCCCGACTGCGCGGGCGTCCTGCCGCGGAAGTGCACCCACGGGATCACGCCGTAGGGGTTGGTGAGGTCGCCGTCCGGGTGGAAGCTGCGGTCGAGTTCCCAGTAGCTGGTCCGCGAGTCCGCCGCGATGAAGATGCCCGTCTCGTGCGGGGTGTAGATCTCCGCCCGCAGGAAACTCTCGCCGGTGAAGAGGTCGTCGATGACCACCTCGACGAGCATCGCTTCGAGGACGTCGGCGTTCTGCTCGGAGACCCACGGGTAGACGTCGCCGAGGTATCGCGTGCGGAAGGCGACGCGTCCGAGCCGCTCGTCCCAGTAGGGCCCCACGACGTGGCTGCCCAGGATCGACGCTTCGAGTGCGATCTGGTTCGCGATGCCGTCGAACCGGTTCTCCTCGTAGACCGTTTTCAGCCGGGCGTCCTGTTGGGGATCCTGGCAAGTCCGTTCGATCTTGCGTCCGTAGAGTGCGTCGCGGATGCGCTCGGGGACGGCGCGGGTGATGTTGAGGCCGCGCAGGTTGAGTCTGCGCGCCAGCCACGCGTCCTCCTCCTCGCGGTAGTGACGTCGGACGTACTCGTCGGAGAGCGGCGCGCCCCCGCCCTCGTAGAAATCGAGGAGCGTCCGGTATTCCTCCTTGCGAAGCGCGTCGGCCTGCGTCTTGAGCTGCTCCCGCACCTCACGCACCATCTCAACGGTCAGGTCATGGTCTGCAAAACCGATCATCGTTGTTATCTCCCGAATAACTCGGCGCCCGGCTCTGCGGGTCGGCCCACGGTTTCAAGCGTGCGACGCACGCCGTGCTTTGCGAGTTCCGAGGCCCGTGCGCCGTGTGCCTCCGGCCCGCCCTCCGCCTTTGGGCGAGGGCAAACAGATTTGGGGGCCACTTAGTAAAATTTCTAAAAGAAGGCCTCTGGTGGCTCAGAAACGGGCAAAAAAGTGGGCCAAGTTTTTATTTTGCCGTTTGGGGAGGCAAATAATGGAGTGAAGTTGTCCGATTTCTGTGGGCGCCTGGAAAGGCTCTGAAGCGAGGGTCTGAGAGGCCGGAGGCCCGGGATTTCACGGCAATACGACGGAAAGGCGAAGGGCTCAGCTGCCTTCGGCCGTCGGCGGGGGTTGGGCGGCGGCAAGACGCGTGTCGGCTTCCCGCCGTTCCCCTCTCAGCAACCAAAGGACAGCAGCGTTTGAGCCGAGCAGCAGCAGGAGCGCGCCGAAGGGGCTTCTGTATAAAGTGATCCCGTCCGATCCGATGTACGGAATAAACCTGTAAAAGCCGAAATAGGCATCCTGCCTGGGCTGTCCGGATGTTCCCCGGTCAAAGCCGACCATGAAAACCGCATGACAGGCGAGCAACTGGAAGGAGAAGAGCCACCCGACAACGAGGACCACCCGGAAGTACCGGAGTACCTTTCGGTCACGCTTCCGGAACAACACCCAGCCTGTGCCATAGCCAAGCGCCGCCAGAAGGAAAGGCGTCAGTCCGATCAGCACTGTGAGCGTCTCCCTATCCATCGCATCCCCTCCCCAGGCAAGGAGCTAGGGCGCTTTGCCCAGTGTCACCTCGCACCCGAGTTCTCTGTACTCACGACGATATTGTCGAATTCTTCGTTCCGCAGCAAGAAACTCGCGCTCCGCCTCGTCAATCATCCTTTGCACCTCCGGCACTTCGCCCTCATTCAGGTATTTCTTCAAGCGCGCTTCGCCTGCAATGGCACCCAAGCCGGTCAGGACTCCCAGGCGCATGATGATCTTGCCTAATACCGTCTTCGCAGCTCCCCCCAGACCGGTGGCCGCTAATACTGTGTAACTGGTGTACCTCACGAACTCCGCAACATTCAGTACAGTCCTGCCTCCCGACACAAGGTCAGACAAGGCCCCGATTACATCCCGCAGCCCCGTCATGTACTGCTTCTCATTCTCAATCTGCTGCACCAACACCTTACACGTGTCCTTTGACATTTTCAACCTCCTTATGAAGAAAGTGACGCTGCGAATGTGACTCACTCGATAGGCGATCTGCGCCCCTACCCGTGGGCCGATGCAAACAGATTTGGGGGTCACTTCGTAGAATATTGAAAGGAGGCCCCCTCACGGCTCAGGAACGGGCAAAAAAGTGGGGCAACTTTTTGATTTTCCCGTCTGGGGGGGCAAATAAAGGAGTGAGATTGTCCGATTTGAGGCGGGCCCGCGCGGCCCGTTGGCCCCTGCCGCGGCCGGAGCGCACCTGGAGCGGGGCAAGAGCGGGGCGGTGGGTCAAGTATAGTGAATTGAACTAGCGACCCCGAAGCTGCGCAGTTAATCTAATTTCCGGCTTGAAATTAGACTTGGACGGCAGCTTCGTGGGCGCTGTCTCTTCAGTCGGCGCTCACGCAAACTGCCAGTCGGTCTGCGGGAAGCGGGAGACGAAGAAGTAGCGGAGTGCGTCCATCGCGTGGTCGTCCACCTTGGCGGGGTCCTCGGCGGGGTTGACGCCGAAGCGCGTCTGCGGGTAGTGATAGGTGCGGAACTCCCGGCGGACGTTCACGCAGCGCGGACTCACCAGCATCCTCGGACTTCCGTGCTCGTCGAGCTTGAGGAACCTGCGGACCGTCTCGAACCCCTCGAACCGGACGTTCGATCGGCCGCCGTCCTCGCGACGACCCTGGCACGGGATCCCCTCCTTCTGGAACTCCATGATGTAGGAGAGTCCCGTCGGGTCGCAGTAGCTGCGGAGGACGTTCCGGTAGCCGCGCATCTCCTCGTAGGTCCTGACGCCCCGGGCCATGTCCGAGACCGCGATGCTCGACTGATACAGCTCGTCGATGACGTACGTCCGGCCGTCGCCGTCCACCTGCACCCACAGACACACCGTCGGTCCGTTGACGCCCCAGTCGAACGTGCGGTAGAGTTCCTTCGACGGGTCGTACGGAATCGGCTCCGTCGCCACGTGCACGTCCTCGCTGTAAGTCTTGTAGAAGAGTCCCTCGCGGCTGGGCCGCAGGCAGAGCATTTCGGAGGTCCACGCCTCGTCGGAGACGAGCCGCTTCTTGGCGATGGCGTCGTCGATGGCGTAGTATCCGCGGGCGTGCCTCGCCTTCTCTCGGCAGTCGTCGGAGAGCGCACACCGGCTGCACGATCGGTCGCGGCAACGCTCGACGACCTCCCACAGGCACCACTTGAAGAGGGTGAGTCCCTTGTCGCCGGCCTGGTCGACGAGATCGCTCATGATGCCGTAGGGTCGGTGGAGTGTGGAGAGCATCTCGACGCGCGCGGGCAGGTCTCCGACCGACTGCGGCAGAAGCAGCGCCGCCTGGAACACGTCCCCCCGGAACTCCTCCACCTCGTCCAGCCGGAGCCTGGGGACGTGCACCCCGCGGACCGCCTGGTCGCTCGCGGGAAGGACCTCGATGCGCGAGCCGTTCCTCAGCGCCGCGCGCGACCCCGTCATCTTCTCGACGTCCCCCCGCCACTCGTCACGGCGAAGGAACCGACGGACGTAACCGTACATGTACCCCGACTGCGCGAGACTGCCGCCGAGGATCCGCGTCTCGAGCCCACCAGCGAACCAGCTCTCGAGCACCGTGAGCACCGCCGCAAGCATCGTCTTCGACCCGCCGCGACACGCCCACACCAGTGCGTTCCCGCCGCGGTCGAGCAACGCGTGCTCCAGGTAGTCAAGGGGCGCATCGTGACCGTCGCACACGCGCGCGTCCGGGACGTCGATGCCGAGGAACTGCCGGACGTAGCGCTTAAGACTGTGTCTGTTGTGCGGGCGTGTCCTCTTCAGGGCGTCGAGTTTCTCGGTCGATGTCGGCCCAGAGACGCTCGGCCTCTTGGGGGGTGAGTGTTGCTCCCCCGGTGGATCCAGTGTCGTCGTCATCTCTCTCCTCCTTGTGTCTCGTGTCTTCCCTGTCGAGCCGGTCGTGGATGGTGAGAAGCTCACGGATGGTGAGCTTCGACCGCTCGTGAAGGACCCGGCGGGCCAACTCGTCGATGATGATCCGTCGCGACTGTGCGAGGGTCAGTGCATCGGGCGGCGGTCCGGTCCGCCATTCTTCGAGCTGTCGCCTGAACTCCGGGTCCTCGCGCTTCCACTCGCTGATGGTTTCAGCGCGGACCCCGACGGTCTTGCCGGCCTTCTTCTGGGTAAGCCCGCCGAGCGTCAACAGTTCCAGCACCCGGCGCTTGCGTTCGTCCAGTCTTGCCATGTCTTCCTCCGTGTCTTGTGCGGTCCTTCCCGCTTGCACGGTGCGACCTGGAACGTGGGTCTCCACCAGGGGGCGAGGGCAAACAGAATCGGGGGTCAGTTACGAAAATCTGTGAAGGAAGCCGGCTGACGTCTCAGGAACGCAGAAGAAAGTGTCGCAACTTTTTCATTTTCCCGTTTGGGGAGGCAAATAAAGGAGTGAGATTGTCCGCTTTCGTGCAAGCCCATTTCGCCGCAGAGCACCCCTCGCTCCGCCCGGGGCAGGCACGGGTGAACGCGCGTGGAAAACGGAAGGCGGGCAGGGGAGAGGCGAAGAAGAAGAGGCGCCAACGCCCCCTCGGTCGCGGGGTACCTTTGCTTGACAGGCTTTGGACGAGCAGATAGCATTGTCTCGGTGCATGAACATTTCTCCCGCAGGAGGGGTGACGGAAGTGACGGAGAACACGGAGAGGAAAGACGCGATCCTTTCGCTTCGGGAAGAAGTGCGGGGGCCGGTGGCGTTTCTGCTCTCGCGGCTGAAAGAGGACCTGGGCGAGAACCTGTCCTCGCTCAGCGTCGTGGGGAGCGCCCTGACCCGCGATTTCCACCCGAAGCACAGCGACATCAACACGGTGCTGGTCGTCGGTCGGCGCAGCCATGAGCTCCTGAAGCGGCTGGCCTCCCGCGGCAGGGAGATGGGCAGGCGGAGACTGCGTGCGCCGCTCGTGATGACGGCCGAATACATCGAGCGGTCCGCGGACGTCTTCGGCGTCGAGTTCCTCGACTTCCAGCTGAACCACCTCGTGGTGCACGGGAGCGATCCTTTCGCCGACCTGCGCTTCGAGAAAGAGGACGTGCGTCTCCAGTGCGAGCGAGAGTTGAAGGCCGCGCTCATCACGCTGCGCCAGGGGTACATCCGGGCGCTCGGGAAACCGAGGATCGTTGCCGGTCTTCTCACCGCTTGCGCTGTGGAACTGGCCGTGCTGCTGCGGGCCATGCTGTGGCTCAACGACGTCGATCGGCCGCGCGAAGCCCTGCCCACACTTGAGGCGGCCGCCGGGAAGCTCGGCTTCGACGCCGAGGCGGTCCGCCGCATGATGACACTCAAACTGGAGCACGCACAGCCGCAGGCCGACGAGATCGAGACACTGTTCGAAGGGATCTACCAGGTCGTCGATCACCTCTCGCGCACGGTGGATGCCTTCGGAAAGGTGGGCGATGCTTAGCGTGCCGCGTGTACAGCCACTCATGCTGGTCTTCCTGCTCGTCTCCCCGGCGTGGTCGGCCGAGGTCGAGCCGGCGCCGACGACGTTCGTCACCGACCGTGCGGGCGTCATCGACGACGGCACCGAGCACCGACTGACGGGACTCCTTCAGGAACTCGAGCAGAAGACTGCTGCCCGCATCCTCGTGCTCACGGTCGACACCACCGGCGGACAGGACATCGCGCAGTATGCGTTCGAGCGCGCCGACCGGTGGAAACTCGGCGCGAACCGGAAGAGCGCGAGCGTGCTCCTGGTGGTCGCCCACAAGGACCGGAAGTACCGCTTCGAAGTGGGCTATGACTGGGAGCCCGTGCTGACCGACGGCTACGTCGGCCAAGTCGGTCGAGAGGCGCTGGTGCCGCACTTCAGGGCGGGACGGTTCTCACAGGGGATCTTCGAGGCGACGGCACTGCTGGCCCGGAGAATCGCCGAGGACCGTCACGTGACCCTGACGGGCATGCCCGACCTTCGACGGCCGACGTCGCCCGGCGGTACCTCGCCGCTGGGAGTGCTGCTGCTGCTCGGGTTTCTGATCCTGTTCATCGTCGTGGTCGTGTCACGAAGACGCTCCGGCCGTCGCGGGTCCTTCTGGGGATACACGACGACGGGGGGACGCAGCTACGGCGGGTATTCGGGCGGCGGCTTCGGCGGCGGTTTCGGGAGTTTCGGGGGCGGAGGCGGCGGCGGCTTCGGTGGCGGCGGCGCCGGCGGAAGCTGGTAACATAACGTGAAAGGACGACGAACCATGCGGAAAGGGACCAACAGCGGCAAGATGGGTGTCGGCGCGGTCGCGCTGATCGTGTTCGGACTGCTCGTGCTCATCGGGGTCCTCATCGTTGCGAGCGGATACAACAAGGCCGTTCGGCTCGATGAAGCGGTCCAGGCGAGCTGGGCCCAGGTGGACACGGTGCTCGTGCGACGCTTCGACCTCATCCCCAATCTCGTCGAGACGGTGAAAGGCTACGCCGCGCACGAGAAGGAACTCTTCGAGCACATCGCGGACACGCGCACGAAGTATTTCCAGGCCGGGTCGGTCGCGGGGAAGGCACAGGCGGCGTCGGAACTTCAGGGCGCGCTGTCGCGACTGCTGCTGTTGCGCGAAGCGTATCCCGAACTCAAGGCCAACCAGAACTTCCTGAAACTCCAGGACCAGCTGGAAGGGACCGAGAATCGCATCGCCGTCGAACGCAAACGCTACAACGACGCGGTGCGCACCCTCAACAGCTACGCACGCTCCCTCTTCGGCCGGTTCTTCTGCGACCTGGCCGGCGTGGGGAAGGCCGAATACTTCGAAGCCGCCGAGGAGCAGAAAGCGGTGCCCAAGGTGCAGTTCTGACAGTGGCGGACAGATGACCGGCCGCGGCTGGGTCGGGCACTAACCTTCGTACCCCTCAGAGATGCTTCCTGAAGAAATCCACGCTCTTGTTGGCGCCCCAGGAATGGGGACCTTCGAAGAAGTCGAGTTCAAGATCCTCGCTTGCGTCGGCGGCGGCGTAGATCTTCTCGACCTCGCGGTAGCAGCTCAAGGCGGCGTCGGCGTGGAAGCAGGTGTCGTGGGTGCCGATCTCGACGAGGAGCGGTCGCGGCGCGATGAGCCCGTGAAGGTCCGGGAGGTCGCAGAGCGCGCGGAGTCCCGGGGTTATCTGGCTGCCGCAGAAGTTGGCGTCGCGGATGGCGAACTCGTCGAAGCGGTCGCTGTAGCAGATGATGTCGGCGGCTTTCACGCGTTCGTCGCAGATGGACATCCACGTCGTCATCGTCCCCCCGAAGCTCAGTCCCATCACCCCGATGCGGTCCGGGTCGACGAAGTCCTGCGCGCAGAGATAGTCGAGCGCGCGCATGCCGTCGTGAACGTCGAGTCCGAGGAGCGTCTGCCCGAGCATCGCGGCCATCAGGAAATAGACGTTGCAGATGTCGCGCGAGCCGACGACGTCGCGGTGATGGATGCGACCGCGCTCGTTGCGTTCGCCGAACCCGCGCCAGTCGATGGCGATGACGGCGAAGCCGGCTTTGGCCATTTGGTAGCCATAGTCATAGTTGTGGGCCTCGACGTTGGCGACAATCGCCGCGTCGGTGCGGTTGCCCATCACCGCTTCCTTGCCGAACGGGCCGTGGCCGTGACAGGCGAGGATGCCCGGGAGTCTTCCCCTCGCGTTCTCCGGGCGATAGACGTAGGCGACGGCCGACAGTCCGTCCTCGACATCGAAGACGATGCGCTGCTTGACGAGTCCGTCCTCGGTCCACTCGGCGAGGGTCTCGGGGTTCAGCGGCACCTTCCCGGGCATCTTCCCGAGCGATGCCCTGACCTTCGGCAAAAGCGCCTTGCGCCATGCTTTCCAGTCGTCGCGGGTACTCCCCGCAAACCGGTACTCCGGCGGGTTCTCCGCCGCAATCTTCACAAAGTGCAGCCCGACCGAGAGATTCCTGTTCATGACGTCTGTTCCTTTGATATCCGGTGCTTATCGATCCGGCGAGTCCTTCCCGAGGTGCTCGCTCAGTGACGGAGACTCCTCTCAACTGTTCCGTTGTCGGTGACCGTCAGGACGACCGTCTCACCCCAGCAGGCGAGCCCGCCTGCATCATGGAGGAACGACTTGCCGGCCAGGCGGAAGGTCACCTCGTCCAGGCGGAGGTCCGGCACCATGCGTCTGACGATGCACGTGTCGCCGGGGTCCAGCCTTCCGAATTCATCTACCCACTGGCGCTTGGCGCCATCGTGGGTCGCGACGGTGAGTTCGGTGAGCGGCACGCGAGCGTTGTTGACCAGCTCGATCCGCGCGGTCCGCATCTCGATGATCAACATCGCCGCCACGACGACCGCCGCCACAAGGAGCAGCGCCACGAGGAGCTTCAGGACCCGATTCACCTGGGAGGTGAAGAAGGCGACAAGCGCCCACACCAGCCCGGCACCGACCAGCAGCACGATGGGAAATCCAATGACCATCTACCTGTTCTCCTATCTGTCCGGCGAGTCCTTGCCGAGGTGTTCCTTGAACCAGGCGAGGGTGCGTCCGATGACGTCGGTCTTGTGACGCGGCTCGCCGATGCCGTGGGGTTCGCGGGGATAGCGGACGAGTTTCGCCGGTGCCCCTTCGGCCTGGACGGTGCGATAGAGTTCCTGTGCCTGTCCCACGGGCACGCGCAGGTCCACGTCGCCCACAAGCACCAGCGTCGGGGTCTTCACGCCCTTCAAGGCGCTGATGGGCGACTGCTGCCAGTAGAGCCTGAAGTTCGCGAGCGGTCGGCCGCCGTAGCTCCATTCCTTGAACGAGGGGATGTCGGTGGTGCCCCACATGCTGATATTGTTGACGACGGGGGCGTGCGCGACCGCCGCACGGAACATCGGATAGTGCCCGATGAGCCACGCGGTCATGTAGCCGCCGTAGGAGCCGCCCGAGACGACGATGCGCTTCGGATCGACGAGCTGCCGCCGGATGAGATACCGGATGCCGCGGACGATGTCGTCGGCGGGGGCGCCTCCCCAGTTCTTCCGGATCGACAGCAGGAACTTCGTCCCGTAGCCCGTCGAGCCGCGGAAATTGGGCAGAAAGACCGCGTACCCCCGCGCACAGAAGACCTGTGCGTTCAGCCGGGCGTACTCGTCGCTGATGGCGCCGTGGGGCCCGCCGTGCGGAATCACCACCGTCGCCCAGGGCGCGCGGACGTTCTTCGTCGGGCGCATGAAAAGCCCCTCGACAGTCCAGCCTTCGCGCGATTTCCACCGGACGGTTTCGCCCTTCGCGTGGCGGATCGCGTGGAGCTTTCGGTTGAGCGAGGTGAGGCGCTCGGGTTCGCCGCCCGCGGCGACGTCGAGGGAATAGAGTTCACCGGGCCTGTCGGTCTCACTGTAGACGAAGAACACGCGAGCGGCCTCATCGGCCCGGGCGTGGTCGAGGATGGGCCCGTGCCAGACGTGGTCGAGGATGCTCCCGGGCCAATCGACGAGGTCGCGTCCGGCACCGCCCGAGGCGGGTGCGACACGGAGCTTCCGGCTCACCCCGTCCTGCATGAGGTAAGACACGTTCCCCTCGTCGAGCCACTTGGGCGCCGACTGGAAACGATCGACCCGTCGGTCGACGGTGACGGCCCTTTTGCCGTCGAGCGCGAGGACGTAGATGCGGTGCGGATAGATCATGCCCTTGCGGATGCCGTCGATGACGGCGAGGCGCGTGCCGTCGGGCGAGAACTGCGGGCGGTACATCGCCGAGACCGGGGTGCTCATCTTTCTGAGAAGCCGTGAGCGTCCGGTGCGCACGTTCAGGACGTAGAGTTCCGACCCTTTCCACATCTCGCTCAAGGTGGAGTGCCGGCACGCGACGTAGGCGATGGATTTCCCGTCCGGCGACGCCGAAGCGACCGCGACGTGACCGCCCTTCGTGCTCACGGGCTTGGCCTTGCCTCCCGCAGCGGACACGATGAACAGGCTCGTCCTCGGCTCGTCGGCGTCCACTTCGTAGGCGTCGCGCTTTTCCTCGTCGGCCTTCTTCCTTTTCTTCGCGGCGGCGTCGGATTCGGCGAGGACCATGAAGCGCGAGTCCGTGAGCCACTCGAAGTAGCGGACGCCGGCTTCGAGTCTGGTGACGGTGCGCGGCTCGGAGAAGGGCGCGGTGAGCACCACGAGCTGCCGCCTGCCTTTCTCGTCGTCCTTCGAGGTCCCGGCGGCGAGGTAGGCGAGCTTCGTGCCGTCCGGCGAGAACCGCGGGAGCCCGGCTCGGCTCTCCTCGGCGGTGATGGGTCGTGCGCCCTCGGGGGTCTCGGCGTCCAACAGCCAGACCTGCCCGATCATCTTCTCGCCGTCGGACGACGTCTCCGAAACCGCAAACGCGACGAGTTTCCCGTCGGCCGTCGCGTCCATCGCCCCAATCTCCCTCACCGCGTTCACGTCACTGATTCGAAAAGAGCGCTTCCTTGGCATCGGTTTCCTCCGTTGGGTTGAACCGGGTCCACGCCCGGATACTATGCGCGACGCACGTGTTTTTCAAGTGCGGAAGGTGCGCCACACGCGAAGCCCGTGACCGGGGACGGGCGCTATTGCAGCGACCGGACGAGCTTGCCGGTCCTCACGTTCCACAGCTTGACCGTCCCGTCGAACGCGCCCGAGACGAGGAGCTTTCCGTCGCCGGAGAAGTCGAGCGAGGAGACGATGAACTGGTGGGCCTTGATGCGTCCCCGGCGCTCGCCCGTTCGCAGGCTGTGAAACGTGATGGTCCCGTCCAGCACGCCCACCGCGAAGACCTTCCCGTCCGGAGAGACCGCGAGCGAGCGGATCTCCCGGGTCCCCTGCGGGAGGGGCTTGACCACGCGTCCGTCCTTGACGCGTGTGACGCGCACGCGCTCGTCGGTGCCGCCGGTGACCACGGTCTCTCCGTCGGGGGAGAGTGCGATCACCCACGTGAAGGGACGATGACCGGGGAAGGTCTTGACGACGTCACCGGTCTCCATGTCCCAGATGACGGTGTCGGGTCCGGCGACGGCGAGGAGCTTTCCGTCCGCGGAGAGGGAGCCGTCGTTGACGCCCCCGGCGGTCCCGTCGGCGGCCGCAGGCAGCGTGAGCTTGCGCAGCTCGCGACCGGTCTCGAGGTCCCACACCCGCACCGCTGCCTCGCCTTTGTCCCGCTCGCCGCCCCCGAGCGAGATGCCTCGCTTCCCGTCCGGCAGAAACAGCACCGTTGTCACCCATCCCCCGTGGTTGAACTCGCGCAGCATCCGTCCGGTCGCGAGGTCCCACAGACGCATCGTGCGGTTGCGGGTCCCCGAAAGGGCCTGCTTGCCGTCGGGCGAGAACGCCACCGTGTGCAGCCACCCGGGATGGTCGAACGCGATGACCTCGCGGCCGGTCTTCACGTCCCAGAGCTGGATCTTCCGCGAGGCGCCGCCCGAGAGGATCTGCGTCCCGTCCGGCGAGAACCGTGCACAGTAGAACCACTGCGACTGCGGCACCCGCTGCGCGAAGACCGACGCGCCGAGCCCTACCAGCAGACAACACGCCACAACCGAGCGCACCCGCTTCCCAGCCATCCGAAGCCCCCCAGAACCGTGTGACTTCACACCCGCATTCTACGTGCACGGGCCCACCCCATCAAGTGAGTAGACCAAAATGCGTGCTTGCAGAGGTCGCCGGTTCCCGCGATACTTGAAGTCGCTCAGACAGGGCGTTTCAGCGGAGCAGACAGGCATGAAGCTGTGGGCCAGAATCGCCAAGCCGCCGTGGCGTACCTTTGTGTTGGGAGGATTCTTCCTCGTCATCGTGTTCGGCGCTTATGCCCTCTGGAGCCCGGGCGAGGACGTCACGGACGGACGACACGACCTCGGGCAAAACGGCATTTATCTTCAGCACGGCTGGCTGGGCGACGACACCTGGTTCGAGGCCCACGGCCGGACGGACCGAATGGCCGACTTCCGGAAGGTCGAGAGCATTCGGGAACTCGCGTCGCTTCTGCGAAGGCATCACATCACCGATGTGTATCCGCACGTGTGTCCGACCGAGCGAAGCGGCAAGCTGCCGGAGATGGATTCAGCACAGGTGCGCCGATTCCTCGACGAGTTCAGGGAGTTCCGCGTCATGCCATGGGTCGGAGGGGTTCGCGGTGTCCAGGCCCTGCCACATGACAGCACGTGGCGAAGCCGCTTCGCCGAGGCCATTCGCGCCCTCTTGGAGGCCCACCCGAGGTTCGCCGGGATCCACGTCAACATCGAGCCATGTCCTTCCGGGACACCAGATTTCCTGCAAACACTGGAGGCCGTTCGCGAGGCGATTCCCCGAGACAAGGTGCTCTCCGTGGCGGCTTATCCGCCACCGACCTTCTGGCAGCGGACGTCGGACGTGCACTGGGACGAAGCCTACTTCCGG
The DNA here is from genome assembly GCA_035530235.1 of Planctomycetota bacterium. Classification (GTDB taxonomy): domain Bacteria; phylum Planctomycetota; class DG-23; order DATKVD01; family DATKVD01; genus DATKVD01. The sequence continues at coordinate 17,943 of DATKVD010000172.1, forward strand.
GAAGTCGCGCGACGCGTTGACCAGATAGTCGTCATGATGTACGACACGTCACTTGAAAAAGAGAAGCTCTACCGCAACCTCATGGTCTCGTGGACAAGGGAGGTCCTAGACTGGTCGAACGGCACCAAAGTTCTTCTCGGACTGCCAGCCTACGATGACCAAGGGGTCCGCTACCACAACCCACAGGTGGAGAACCTGTCGAACGGACTGCTGGGAATCCACGGCGGACTTCTGGGCTGCCGCCCGCTACCGACGAACTACCAGGGCGTCGCCATCTACTCTGAGTGGGAAATGGACCCGCAGGAGTGGCGGCACTTGAGGAAGCACTTTCTGAAGAGCGAAAGCAATTAGCAGTGTGGGCTTCTGTCGGCCGGTGCGTCGCGGAAGGCTACTGCAGTATGGTTTTGACGAAGTCGGTTCCGAAGGGAGGTCCGAATGGCAAAACACATCACGATCAACCGGGCGCCGGTGCTCACCCTGTGGGGTGCGGTGGTGGCGGAGCGGCTGGGATACGACCGCGACGCGGCGCTCACGCTGGGCAAGTGCGTGGCCGGTCTCACCGCGCAGACGAAGGGTCGAATGCTCGGCATCTACGGCCCGCCCAAGGGTCCGCACGGAAAGCCGGCGAAGAAGTCCGGGCTCGGCGAGGAGTTCTGGGTCGAGCTGTGCGGACGCGCCATCCCCGCAAAGCACACCACCGACGGCGTCCGTGCGGTCGTCAAGGACAAGCCCATCGACCCGGCCGCGGTCACGCGCTATCTCGAAGGGAAGTTCGGCGACGGGCTCAAGCCGGCACGCGACGCGATGCGGAAACTCGCACGCGCCTTCAAGCCGATAGACCTCGTCGCGAAATCCCGCGGACTCTACGAGCGGTTCCGTCCCGAGATCCCCCACGGCAGGCGCGGCTGGGGCGCCAAAGGCGAGCTGAACCTCGACCTCATCCGCTCCCTGAGCGACGACGCATAGACGGGCACGCGTCGGAAAAAAAGCGCGGCCCCGGCGAACGTGCCGGGGCCACGGTCACTCATCGTGCGAACGAGCGCCTCTCTCACGGCTCTATTGACTGCCGGATGGCCTCTTCGAGCTCACGGGCTGCTTTCTGACGCTCCAGTTCGAGCTTCTCCTCTTCCGTCAGTTCCCTCGGCGGCTCGAATCCGGGGACCACTTCGGGCACGACTTCCCCGGGTTCCATCTCTTCCGCCGGCGGCTCGACGATGATCGGCTTCGCCTTCATGATCTCGCGAACCGCGTCCGGCTCGAGGTCGAGCGTCTTGAGGAAGTAGGCCTCGTCGAAGGTCCGGGTGAAGAGTTCCTGAACGGTGCGGTCCACGAAAGCGGCGATCTCGGCCGGGTCACTCGCCTTCTCCCCGAGGAATTCCGACTCACTGATGCGCGCGGGGTAGTACGTCCGCAGACGACCCTTGTCGCTGTAGACGTCCAGACGGAACTTCACCAGCACCATCACCGGCTGTCCCGTGTACGGCCGGGCACGCACGTAGTACTCCTCCAGAAGACCCGTGATCAGGTAGTCCGCCCTGTGCCCGCTCAGAACGCTCCGCACCGTCTCACTTCTCACGTCCGGCAGACGTCCCGTCATGGAAACGTTGAACCCGACGTGCTTCAGGTAGCTCCCCAGCACCCGCGGCAGAACCAGCGTCGGGTCCTCACTCGCCACGAACTTGCGAGGGACCGAAGACGACCCCACCGCAAATCCCTCACCGATGAACGTCGTCTGCTCGCGTTGGTCCTCGAGCTGGCACACCACCACGCGCTTCGCTCCCTCGGTGTCTG
>DATKVD010000173.1:0-2473 GCA_035530235.1 Planctomycetota bacterium
CGGCGGCGGACCTGCTGGGCATCGTGCAGAACGCGCTCAGCCTGGTGTCGTCGGTCGCGGGCATGACGATGTAGACGGCGGCCGATGAGCGAGGACGGCCGGGCGGGGGGCGTTTCGCCGACGGCGAGAGCGGGGGATCAAGGATGGCCGACGACGTGACGGTGGTGATGCCGGCGTACAACGAGTCGGCGGCGCTCGAGAGTTATCTGCCGACGGTGGTCGCGCACTGCCGCGAGAAGGGCTATGCGCTCGTGGTGGTGGACGACGGCTCGGACGACGGGACCGCGGCGCTGGCGGACAAGTCGGCGGCCAAGGGCGCCGGCGTGACGGCGCTTCACCACAAGGTGAACCGCGGCTACGGGGCGGCCATCAAGACGGGCGTCGAGGCGGCGACGACGCGCTTCGTCGTCACCATCGACGCCGACGGCCAGCACCGCATGGCGGACGTGGACCTGCTGGTGGAGACGGTGGTGCGCGAGGACGCCGACATGGTGGTGGGCGGCCGCAAGGGGGAGAAGTCGGCGTCGGCCTGGCGTGGGTTCGGAAAGACCCTCATCCGCACGTTCGCGCGGCTCCTCATGCCCGTGCCCATCCATGACATCAACTCGGGACTCAAGATCTACCGCACCGAGGTCGCCCGCGAGTGCCTGCACCTCTGCCCGGACAGCATGTCGTTCAGCGACGTCATCACGCTCGTGTTCCTGAACCAGCGGCGACGCGTGCTGGAGGTGCCCATCCGCATTGGCGAGCGCGCCGCGGGCAAGAGCACCATCAGCACGCGCACCGCGTTCGAAACCGTCATGGCGGTGCTCAATATCCTGGTGCTCTTCAACCCGATGCGCATCTTCCTGCCGATGTCGATCGTGTGCATCCTGGCGGGGGTCATCTGGGGCGTGCCTCACGTGCTGGCGGGCCGGGGCGTGAGCGTGGGCGCGATGCTCGCGATCATGATGGGGTTCATCTCGTTCTTCCTGGGACTCATCGCACAGCAGCTGTCGCTCCTGCGACGCTCGGGCGCCGAGCCGCACCGGAAGGACCGCTAGCGCGGCGGCGGCAGTTCCAGCACAGTCAGCCCGCTGAGACCGGGGACGTCGACGCGCCGGAACGCGGGCCAGGCCTCCGTGACCGCCTCGAGCACCCGCTCACTGTAGGCTCTCTCCCGGTCGTCGAGGAAGACGTAGCGCGGCTGCCAGTGGAGGAGGTTCCGCCGGATGGCCTCGCGCGGGGGAAGCGGCTCGACGGTGCGCGCCTCGCAGGGCGTGCCGGGACCCATTACCTTCCGGTCGGCCAGGAACGCGATCACCCGCGGACGCTCCGTCCAGAAGACCTCGTCGGCAACGGTGTGCTCGCGCATCCACGCCGAGAGGACCCTCTCCTCGTGCCACCGGCCGCCTCGCCAGGTCTCGTAGAACGGACGCCCGTGCGCCTCGACGGTCCACTTGACGACGGGGACGAGGTTGAGCACCAGGACGACGAGGACGATCATGACGACGGCGAGTCGCGCCGCGTGGCCCGCCGGAGCGTTTATCCCGAGTGTTCCGAGGGACCGGCGCGCGAGCGACGCCAGCCACGCCGCACCCACGACGAACCCCGCCACCACACCCGGCAGCACCACCAGGAGATAGCGACGCTGGAATTCCTGCGTCGAGAAGAGTCCCACCTGGAGCACGGTGAAGAGCACGAGGGCCCACGCGCCCCGCCGCGCGAGCAGGACCAGTCCCGCCGCCGCGATGAGCACCACCACGACGTTCGGCACGAGCGTGAGGTCGTTCCGGAAGAGCGTCTCGGCGAGCTGGGCGGGAAGCGTGGCGAGCGTCGCAAGCGTATTCGTAAGGAGCCCGACGGGTCCGGTGTCGAGCCCGGCCCATGCGAGGTAGGTGTTCCGCAGCTCGGGGGGCACCGACGTCACGTGCCGCAGCCACAGCACGAACGGCGCCCCGACGGCCGCCGTCCAGACGGCGAGCGCGATGCACTTCTCGCCGAGCGTCAACCGGTTCCCGCGCGGCCGGAGGAGCGCCACCGCCGCGACCGGCAGGAGCAGCAGTCCGTTCAGACGGAGCATCCCGGCAACGAGCACCACCAGTCCCACGAGACACGCCAGCGTCAGTCGGGAGGCCCTGCCCGCGCGGCGGGACATCTCCTGGATCAGCAGCAGCGCCAGGAGACAGAAGAAGAGGTGCGGGACGTCGGTGAGGACGCGCGACGACCAGCGGACCAGGGTCTCGGTGAGCCCGGCGAGCGCCGCCAGCATCACCGCCGCGGACGTACCCACCCACCGGCGGAGAACCACGGCCGTCAGCAGCACGCACCCCATGCCGAACGCCGCCTGGACGAGGTTCACGACGAGGAAGTCCTCGCCGGCCACGCGAAAGATCGCGGCCAGCATCACGGGATAGCCCGGCAGCACGAGCGTGTGCGGGATGCCGTCGGCCTGATATCCTTCGCCGCGCACGAGCGACCGTGCCAGGCTCAG
>DATKVD010000174.1:0-2206 GCA_035530235.1 Planctomycetota bacterium
CTCGCGTGCCCGCTTTTCGGCGCGGGCCCTCTCCAGGAGTTCACGGACCTCGGGCAGGATGTAGACGTCCTCCAGCGGCTCGTCGCAGAGGGCGCCCGCCATCACGTCCACCTGGATGTCGAGACCGGTCGAGCGGTCGACGAAGAGGATGCGTTTGCCGCGGAGTTCACAGATGCCCCCGTCGCCGATGAGCCCTTCCCAGCGGACCTCGAGCCCCAGCTTCTCGGCCAGCTCCGCCAGGCAGTCGACGATCTCGCCCTGGTTCATGACATGCCCCCGCGGTCTTCCGCCGCACCCCATGATACACCAGGCCGCCGCCCGGAATCAACCCGTCGCTTCCCCTTGCCCGTCGCGTTCCTGCTTCAGCTCCGGGGATTTCGGGAAGAGTCGCACGCCTTCCTCGAGCAGCTCCCGGGCACGGGCCTCGTCGCCGAACATCCGCTCCATGCGTGCGAGGTTGAGATAGAGCAGCGGCATGCGAAGGCCCGTGTCGTAGCTCCGCTTCAGCAGTTCGCGTGCCCCGGCGTAGTCCTTCACCTTGAGTGTTTCGATGCCGAGGAGGTATGCGGCGTGTGCGTCTGAGGGGTTGAGTTCGAGTGCCCGGGTGAAGTGTCGTCTGACGGCCTCCGGCTGAGGGGGGTCCAGCATGAGTCCGATCTTCCCGGCGGCGACGTGCACCTTGCCGCATTCGGGGTAGGCTTCGAAGAGGCGGTTGAGCTGGTCGCGGGCGTCCGTGGCCTCGGGAAGACCGGCGAGGAACCGGACGAGGTCGTCCGCCGTTCGGGGGTCGGCCGGCCTCAGCGTCCCGTAGCTCTCCATGAGCGGCATGGCGTCCCCCAGGCTCCCGCGCTCGAGATGCGTTTCGGCCAGGAGGAGCTTCGTGTCACAGTAGTCCCCCGCCAGGTCGAGCACCGTTTCGAACGCCCGGGCGGCGTCGGCGGGTCTCCCGAGTTCCTGATAGTGACGTCCGAGTGCATTCCGGGCCCGCACCCGCGCCACGAAGAACGCCGACTCCTCCGCCGTCCTTGTGAGCAGCCGGGTGCGCCGGTCGGCGCCCATCGGGTAGATCGTCTGCTTCATCGCCATCGACGCCCGGAAGCCCCGGAAGATGACGAAGTAGCCGCCCGCGGCGATCAGCACCGCCAGGACGCCGATCCCGACGTTGACCGTCCGGCGTGAGAGCGGCCGGCCCGTCTCCGACGGGGTGTCGGCTTCCGGTCTCGGAACGACCCGGAGCGCCGCGAGCATCAGTCCGACGCCCGTCCAGAAGACCACCGGCACGCCCCAGAACCGCATCCCGACGGTCACGAACGATTGCAGCAGGACCGCGAGCCACCCGGCGGCGAACGCCCCGAGACGCAGCCGGAGGTCGTCCGTCGGCCCGTCACGCCCCAGCCTCACCACGCCCCGCAGACACACGACCGGCGGCAGCAGGAACGCCGCCAGTCCCAGCACCCCCACTTCGACGAGCACCTCGAGCGGCTCGCAGTGGGCGTGGAGGTTGATGTCGGCGTAGTAGCCGGGCTTCCGGGTGATGTCCCCGGCGGAGACGGTGCCGACGTTCGGGAAGTACCCGCCCGCGCCGAGTCCGCTGACCGGATTGCGACGCGCCAGCTTGAGCCCCCACCGCCACATGGACAGACGGATGTTCACGCTCTTGGACGCGGCGAAGGAGCGGAGTCTGCCGGGCTTCCCGAGCGTGAGGTCGCCCACGCACCCGAGCACGAGGACACCGGCGATGACGCCCGTGATGAGCCATCGGCGTCTCACGTGCAGAAGCACGGGAAGTGCCGCTAGTGCCAGACCGAAGGCCACCGCGGCCGACTCGGATTCCGAAAGCACGAAGACCGGTGCCATGAAGAGGAACGCAACGCCGAAGAGCGCCGCCGATTTCACGTGCCGCTCCCGACGGAATACGTTCCGGCAGAACCCCTCCACGCACAGCATCATCGGGATCAGGAGACACGCCGCCAGCCAGTTGGACGTGCCCATCGGCAGGAAGACCTGCTGTCGGTGAAGTTCGTAGAAGGGATAGCACGCGAAGGCGGCCGCCGCGGTCAGCACCCCCGCCACGAGGAAGACGTTCAGGAGGTGCGAGACCTCCCGCCGGCTCCTGAACGTCGTCGCCACCAGCAGTGCCCACGCGACGTAGAGGAAGACCTCGAGGACCCGGAAGAGCGCGGCCGCACGGTACCGCGCCCAGACG
>DATKVD010000175.1:0-3134 GCA_035530235.1 Planctomycetota bacterium
TCGCGACCGCCGCCGTCCGGCCCGTCTCGAGACTGGCCGCCGCACGGCTCGCAGACGTGCACCTCGACCTCGAAGACCGTCTGAGCAGTGCGTGTGAGTTCTCGACACTCGCACACCCGACGCCCCTCATGCTCGCGCACATCCACGAGACCGCGTCTCACCTGCACCGTGTCGTCCCGGCGGAAGCGGTGCCGTTCCGTGTGCCGAGGGGACTGCCGCTGCTGGCGTCGGCGGTCGTCGTGATGGGGGTGCTGCTGATGCTGCCCGGTTTCGACGGGCGTGCCTCGGCGGTCGTCGAGCCGCGTCCGGCGCCGCTGCCCGCGCTGCGGTTTGACGGTGAGCGCACGGTGGACTCGCTTCTCGCCGGACTCGACCTCGACCGTGACCGGAAGCTCGCCGACGCGATGCGACAGCTGAAGCAGCTCTACGCGGACATCCGCGCGGGACAGCTTTCCCGCGACGAGGCGCTCTCGCGCGTGGGCGAGGTGGAGGCGCGTCTGGATGATGTCGAACGCCGGCGCACCGCCGGTCGCACCGCGCACACGTGGAGACGGGAACTCGAAAGATCCCTCGCGGCCAAGGGCACCGTGCTCGCCGAGCACCCGGCGACGGCGGACCTCGGCCGGGCGATGGCCGACTTGAAACTGGACGACGCGAGTAAGACCTCGCGCGCGCTTGCCGAGCGCGCCGCCGGCAAGCCCCCCACACTCGAACTGACGCCCGAGCAGTCGAAGGCCCTCGCCGGACTCATGACCCGGGCCGCCGGCACCGACCGCCGCACACTCGACGTCCTCAGCCGGCAGATGGACGAGGCGGGCCGACAGCTCTCGCTCGAAGACCTCCAGGCCCTCGCCAGGACCCTCGGTGAGATGGCCGGCGAACTCGACCGGCTGAACCGCGAGATGGAGAAACTGAAGGGCCTGGGCCGCATGGACGAGGAGCTGGAGGAGCTGAAGGACGTGGTGAGTGCCCTGCGTCTGGACGGGACGGGCCGGTGGGTGCTGGGACCGGCCGGCGGCGACGGCCGGGCGCTGGGGTATTTCAAGCTCCAGGGGGTGGACCCGCCGAAGGGCGACGACGAGGACGCACAGCCCGGCGTGGGCGACACGGCCCGGGGTCCCGGCACGGGGGGCGAGCCGACGCGCATCGACGCGACGCGGACCCCGCGAGTGCTTCCGGGCATCTGGGGCGACGGCGACAGTCTCATCGAGGTCGTCCGGGGCGCCGCCTCCGAGGGCGTCGCCGCCACCGCCTATCGCGACGTCGCCGACACCGCCGCCCGGATCGCCGAGGACGCCGTCCACGCCGAAGACATCCCGCTCGATTACCGCTTCTACATCAAACGATATTTCCAGCTCATCCGCCCGCCCCTCGAACCGCCCAAGGAGACCCCATGACGGTCGAAGCGCACGTGAAGACGTTCTGTGAGAAGTTCCGCCGCGTCCGTGAGGAGGTGGCCAAGGTCATCGTCGGCCAGGAGGCGGTGGTGGAGGGGGTGCTGACGGCGATGCTCGCCGGGGGACACGTGCTCCTCGAGGGCGTGCCCGGACTCGGGAAGACGATGCTCGTGCGCAGCCTGGCGGAAGCCCTGCACCTGAACTTCAGTCGCATCCAGTTCACGCCGGACCTGATGCCCGCCGACATCGTCGGCACCAACCTCGTCATGGAGTCGGACACCGGCGAGCGGTACTTCGAGTTCCAGAAGGGACCGATCTTCGCGAACGTCATCCTCGCCGACGAGATCAACCGTGCGACGCCCAAGACCCAGTCGGCGCTCCTCGAGGCGATGCAGGAGCACTCGGTCACCGTCAGCAAGCGCACCTATCAGCTCGAACTGCCGTTCTTCGTCCTCGCCACCCAGAACCCCATCGAGATGGAGGGGACCTATCCCCTGCCCGAGGCGCAGCTCGACCGGTTCCTCTTCAAGCTGCGGGTGACGTATCCGGACGCCGCCGAGATGCACGAGATCCTGGACCGGACGACCGCCGGGGCCGAGCCGCGCGCGAAGCCCGTCCTCGACGCCGGGGAGATCCTCTCGATGCGCGACCTCGCGCTCGAGGTCCCCATCGCTAGGCACGTCCAGGCCCTCGCGGTCAACATCGTCCTCGCCACGCACCCGGAGGATGGGGGACTGCCGTTCGACATCCCCGAGATGACCCGGCGGTACGTCCGTTACGGGGCGTCGCCCCGGGCGGCGCAGGCCCTGGTGGTGGCGGGGAAGATCCGTGCGCTCCTTGCCGGCAGATACGCCGTCTCGTCCGGCGACATCCGGCACTTCGCCCGCCCCGCGCTCCGACACCGCATCATCCTGAACTTCGAGGGCGAGGCCGAGGGCGTCGACCCGGACCACCTCATCGACCAGATCGTCGCCGCCGTCCCGGAACCGGAATTGTAGGAAAAAGGGGACAGTCCCCATCTTCCCGGGGAAAGGGGACGATTTCAGGGTTTTATTTGCCTCCCGAAAGGCGAAAATAAAAAGATTTTCAGGGTTCTTGACCCCGTGGCGGGGCTTCTTTCAGAGATTTTAGGAAGTTTTGTTTGCCTCCCCCCTTTAGTGGGAAGAGGCACCCACAGGAGTGCTGATGCCCGGCGTGACGAACCGAAAAGCCAAGGACGACGTCCTCTTCGACGAGGACTTCCTCAAGAAGCTCGAATACCTCTTCATCGTGTCGAAGAAGGTGTTCGCGGGACAGCTGCGTGCCGAGCGCCGCGGCAAGCGCACCGGCTCGGGCATCGAGTTCGCCGACCACCGCGACTACACCCCCGGCGACGACTTCCGATATATCGACTGGAACATCTACGGCCGGATGCAGAAGCTGCTGCTGCGGCTGTTCGAGGAGGAGGAGGACCTCTACATCTACCTGCTGGTGGACGCGTCGAGCAGCATGGGTGTGGGTGAGCCGGTGAAGTTCGACTACGCGCGTCGGGTGGCGGCGGCCCTGGCGTACATCGGTCTGGCGAACCTCGACCGCGTGAACATCATCCCGTTCGCGGATGAGCTGAAGCCGCAGCTTTCGCCCAAACGCTGCAAGGGACAGATCTTCCGCGTGTTCGAGTTCCTGGGCGCGGTCCGCCTGGGCGGCGAAACCGACATGGAGACGGCGTTCAAGAACTTCGTCCACCGGACCCGGCGT
>DATKVD010000176.1:0-5714 GCA_035530235.1 Planctomycetota bacterium
CCCGTGGTGCTCGTCCGCACGCTCTGCCGCATCCGGCTCCGCCCGCGCGACCGCGCCGTCCACCTGGCCGACTGGCCCGTCGGCATCGGACTCGCCCTCTACGGCGTCATCGCCGCCGCGACCGCGGCCACCTGGTGCGCGGCCGCCTGGCGGTCCTCGAGACGCCGCGCCGATGAAGCGTGGCTCGGGATGCTCGCCCTGACCGTCCTCGCCGTGCTGGTGCTCTCGCCGCTGGTGCGGACGCACTACTTCATCTGGTGGGTGCCGGGGGTGGTTTTCCTGGCCGATCGCCGACGCTTCCTCGCGGGACTGATGGCGGTGTCCATCGTGGGGCTGATGATCATCCCCGCGCGGGCGCTCGGCCTTCACACCTGGCTCTCACTGCTCATCTTCTTCCTGGTGTTCCGGGAACTCTGGCGCATGCCGGCGCACGCGCCCGAGCCCTCCCGTGCGGAGGGAGGTATTATGGAGAAGCACGAAGCTCGAAATCCGAAACAAATCCGAATCAGACAATAACGGAATGACGGAAACGGCAACGTCCGTTCACCGCCGCGGGTCCCTGTCGTTCGGACATTCGAATTTCGTGCTTGTTTCGTGCTTCGTGCTTCGGATTTCCGGTTTCCCCGCGATACGCCTCCCCGTGCGGAGGGTGAATTTGTGACCGCGTACCGACCTACATCCCCCTCAGGAGCGGCATGGCCTTCTTGATGCTCGACGGTTTGAGGATGAGGTTGGTTTTGCCGCGGCCGGCGGCGGTGCCGTAGACGTAGTCGATGTTGACGCGCTTCTTCCCGAGCTTCGCCGAGAGCTTTGCCAGCACGCCGGGCTTGTTCGGCGCCGACAACTCGAGCACGTCCTCGACGCTCGTGGTCAACGGGCAAACTTTGAGCATCTTGAGTGCAACGGCGGGCTTGTCGACCACCAGCCGCACCAGTCCCATGTTCGCGCTCTCGACAACGGAAATCGCGATGATGTTGATCTTCCTGGCGGCCAGGCACGCGCACAGGTGCCCCAACCTCCCCGGCGCATTCTCGAGCGCGACCGTAATCTCCTTGCGCACCTTCATGACGAGCCCTCCTTCACAAAAAGCGCCGATCGGGACCTTTCCACATCCGCGCCCGAGACGGCTATTGGGGTTCCTTCGGTTCTTGCCGGGTCTCCTTGGACGGTTTGGCGCGGTCTCCGAGCAGGCGGATGAGCATGTCGATCTGGGCCTCGAGGGCACGCACCCGGCCCTCGAGTGCGCGTATCCGCTCCTTCAGGGAGGCGTCCGTCCCGGCCTCCGCAGCGCTGCGCTTCGCCACCTCCTCTGCCCTCCGGGCCTCATACTCTTTCCGCTGACGCTCCGTCTCCTGCTCCCGTGCCTCCGCCTCCGCCCGGGCCTTGGCCTCGACGGCCGCCTGGACCTTGATGACCGTCGCCTCCGGGACTTCCACCACAAACTGGCAGTCCATCGACGCCATCTGCTGGTTGCGGTCCGAGACCGCCACCCCCACCGGCAGGAGGACCGGGATGCCCGTCGCGTCGAGGCCCGTGAGCCGCTTGTAGCGGTCCTTGGCCTGCTTGGCGAGCGAGGTGATCCGTTGTCGCGGCGTCATGGAGTCGGCGGCGTCCGGATACCCCCGCTTCTCCTGGAAGAGACGCGCCGTCAGCAGCTGCGTCGCCGCCAGGAGGACCTTCGGCCCGTTCACGGTCACGACGCCGGTCTTCGGGTCGACACCCAGAGCGTCGTGAGAAGCGGCGAGTTCGAACTCGAACGGGGCCTGTCCCCCGCGGACCGCCAGGACGACCGTGTTGACCTTCGTCCCGTCGAGGACGCTCACCTCATCGAGTGGCCTGAATTCGAGCGGGGGCGTACACTTCACGACGGTGGCGTCGTCCAGGGACACGACGAAGAGTCGGTTGCCGAGAACAGCGAGGATCGTCCGGCCGGCCGCGACAAGCGACGACCCGGTCGCGTGGCCCATGCCCATCGTGCGCCGCTCGCCGCCCAGTTGCATCAGGGCTCTCTGGCGTTCCGGGTCCATCCCCTGCTGGGGCTCCTCGAAGAGCATGACCTGCCAGACCGGCTCACCGGACACGAGGTCGCGGACCGTCAGCCGTCCCGACACCTTCTCGCCCTGCCACCCGGAGACCGACAGCACGACCGCCGCGGGGATCTCGCTGAGGAGACACGCCTCTCCACGGCCGAGTTCCACGATCTGCCGTCCCGAAACGGACATGAGCGCCCCCTGACGGATGAGCCGGTGCCAGGGGAGTCGTTGAGAGGCCCGGTTCTGGCGCTGGACTTCGAGGGTGGGCAGTCCACTCGCGGTCATCAGCATGCGCGTGCGGCTCATGTCGCGGGTGAAGAGCGTCCCGTTGATGTTCCAGCCGTCGCTCAGACGCACGGCGCTCCCCCGATCCATCTCGTCCCGGTCGTTCCAGCCGGCGCGGCGCGCCCGCCACCGGTAGTCCGTCTCGTCGTCCCCCGTCGGCAGGGCCGTCGCACCGGTCTTCTTCACCGTGAGGTCGGGCAGGGCGAAGGTCGACATCCCCTTCTCCGTCCTCACGGCCAGGAGCTTCGGCGAGAGGATGGACACCTCCAGTGCGCGTCCCTCGGTCAGGACGTGCTTCTGCCGTATGAGTCCCTTGTGGTCCAGTGCGTTCACGCGCTCCGAATCCGCCGGCGCGACGTAGACGCACTGCGCGTCCACCGCGGCCGTCGTAATGCCGTAGAGTAACTCCTTCTCGATCAGGACCTTCTGCGTCTGGACGTCGACCAGTGCCAGCTTCGAACGCGAGGTTCCCTTCCCGCGGTCCCAGGGGTCTTCCTGCCCGGGGACGTTCCAGACGACGGCCCGCTTGCCGTCGGGGCTGATTGCGATCCCCTGCGGAAAGAACCCAAGACGCACGCAGGGCTGCACCACGTCGACGTCGACCGTCTGTTCGCGCCGGGCGGCGCCGTGTTCGAGCTGCAGGACGACACTCGTGTGACCCACCTGCGAACTCGACGGCGTCCAGGTGATCCTATCGCCGGCCAGGCTCATCCCCGCCGGGGGATCCTTGATGGAGACCCGGGCGCGCCGGTCGACCGGCTTCACCGTAATTTCCCCGGGTTGACCGACGCGCAGCAATGACGGCGCGTCGATCTCCGCCACCAGCAGCGGCTCGTCGACGACGCCCAGCGACGAGACCGGAACGATGCCGACGTTGCCGCCGCTGCACACCAGCACACGGTCCGCCGGGGCGTCCGCGAAACACTGCACCCGGTAGCCAATCCGCTTGAAATCGCCGTGTCCCCATTCCTTTCCCTCGGGGAATGCGAGTTCCGCGTTGTTCGGCTTTTCCGCGGGCAGCGTCGCGCTGCCCAGGACGCGGAAGTCGTTGTACGACACCGCCGTCACCGCGGGGGCCGTCGTCTGCGAAACCCCCGGGGGGGCCCGACGCGAGCGGCCGGCCCTGAGGACATCTTGTCCGCCCACCGTGACGATGACCGGACGGTCCGGGAAAAAGGCCGTCACCCGACCGTCCACCTCACTGACCTTCCGCTTCAGGTCTGCGGAGTAGATCACGGAGCCGGTCGCCGTGTAGATGCCGAACGGGTCCGGGAGATAAGCCGCCACGCTGGTGTGGTCGTAGAAGATCTGGGCCCAGCGGACCTTCCCTCCCTCATCGGGGACGGCGCGGAAGGCCTGGAAGCCCGACGGCGACCACGGTCCACGTGTGTACATCAGCGTGCCGTCCGCGGAGACCGCCATATCCATCACCGAGTTGTGGGGACTGGAAAACGTCACGGCCTCGTCGTGGAAGTCCTCCACGCTCACACGTCTCACCGCGGAATCGTGCCCGCGACCGTACGCGTAGTAAACGTACGGATCGTCCGCCCGCCGGGACGTCGTCAGCGACGTGACGTCCGCGCCCTCGACGGCCACCTGGGCGGCGCTGTTCAGCGTGGCGGCGTCGAGCACGTCGATGCGGGCCTCCCGGTAGTTGGCCACGACGAAGTAGGCCCTGTTCTTCCAGGCCTTGAACACCGCGGCAATCGGCGTCGTCCCGGTCTTGACCGGTCCCACGATCTCCCTGTTCTTGCTGTCCAGATACGCGCGCGGGTAAAGACTCGCCGTGTTGGCGTTCACGTCGAGGCCCAGCACCGCTCCCGTCCGCGGGTTGAACGCGAACGCCACGCAGGGGGTCTTGAGTCCCACCCATCGCGGCGGGTCGCCGACCGCCCGCACGGGCGAACCCGACAGCGTGACCGCGCACACCGTCACAAGCACCGTCAGCACGCGTCTCATGCCGTACGCCCTCCTCTCTGATGGCCCCGTGATCGCGAGCATTCCGCCCCACAGTAGCCATGCCACCGGTCATGTGGCAAGCGAATTCTTCAGGGAATGAAGCAAAGCGGGGTTCCCCGCCGGGCCCGAGGCCGACGCGTTCCGTTGAAGCGGGCGGACGGCGCTTCTCGCGCCGCCCGCCGGGATCACAGGGGAATGGATTGAGGCGCCCGCTCAGAACGGCTTGAACGTCGAGCGTTCGACGATGCCGTGCTCGATGGGCTTGTTCTTCAGGACCTCGTCGGGGCCGTAGAACCCCTTGTTGATGCGGCTGAGCTGGTAGACGATGGTGCGCGGCCCCAGGAAGGTCCCGGGATCGCTGACGGAATTGCACCCCACCTGCGAGAGGTCGCCCATGATGATGCCGAGCTTGTAGACCCCGAGGTCGTACTTCTGTCCGTCGATGTCGATGACGACGTTGTTCTTGCCGCCCACGTGGTAGTAGATGCCGAGGTTGGCGGTGGTGGCCTGGTTGCCGAAGTGGGTCTTCCACCCGCAGAGGGAGTCGCCGACGTAACCGGGATGCGGGAAGTTGGCGTCGTCCATCATCACGGCGTTCTTGATTTCGCCGCGGAAGCACCCTTTCGCGCCGGTGATGATCGACCCGCGGAAGTAGGTGCCCTGTCGGATCTCGCAGTTCTCCCCGATGATGCAGGGCCCCTTGATGCCGACCCCGGGCTCGACGACGGTGCCGGCGCCGATGTGGATGTCGCCCGAGTCGACGTAGAACGCGGCGCCCACCACGCGTGCGCCCTTCTCCAGGTAGATGTTCCCGGGCTTCTCACCGGGGATGATCGCGGCCGGCTGAAAGAACACCCCGTCCTCGGCGTAGACGCTGCACGCCCCGATGGCGGGACCCGTCACGCCCAGACGTCTCGCGGCGCCGGCCTTCGCGGTGATCGTCTTCGCGAGCCACCCGGCACAGTAGTCCTTGATCTTCACCACCACGTCCACCACCGAGACGACGCCCGCCATCTCGAAGAGCGCCCGGTGGGCGAACGGGTGGGCCTTGAAGTCGAAGTAGTACCCCGGCTTCAACACGTCCGGCACCTTCCCGGGCGACAGGTCCTTCAGCTTGATCACCTCGGCCATCTCATCAACTCCTTTCATGGGTCGGAAGTCGGGCACCGATTATGCGCACCGCGACCCCGCAATGCAAGACCCTTTGGGGCGAATGTCGAAGACGGGCCTCAACCCATGACGACCTCAACCTCGTGCGTCCGGCCGTCCGAGTGCGGACGGATGAGGTTCCCGCGAATGCGCTTCCCGTCCACGGTGACGGACGTGACGCCCTTCTGCACGCCGGCCGGGTTTCGGACGGTGATCTCGTAGGTGGCGCCGCGGAACGGGCGTCTGAGCTGCACCTTCCGCCACTTCCCCGGAAGACACGGGTCGATG
>DATKVD010000177.1:0-19626 GCA_035530235.1 Planctomycetota bacterium
GCCGGGCGTGACTTGGTGCCCTGAACCCACACTAATAAGGGCCAACTTCGACGGCATCGGGGTGCGGGAGCCCTACGAGGAGACGGGCGTGGATTTCCTGGACGGGATTCTGAGAGCGGTGTGCCTCCTTCTGATCTGGACCGCAGCGGCGTCGGCCGAGGACGCGGAACCCGCCGGGGCGACGACGCCCGCCGAGGCGGTGCTCTTCGACTTCGAGGACGTCCCCGAGGCCGAGTGCTGGTCGATGATGAAGATCCCGGAGGTCAAGAAGGACCCGCCCGAGGTCAAGGTGGAGCGCTCGACGGACCACGCGACCTCGGGCAAACACTCTCTGAAGCTGACGTTCGACGGGGGGGAATGGCCGGCCGTCGCGACGACGAAGCTCAAGCTCCCGGAGGACGTCTTCAGCTTCCAGAGCATCCGGTTCGACGTCACGGTCGACCGGCCGTGTGTGGTCGCCGTGCGGATCCTCCAGGAGGAGAGCAAGCCGGGCGTCGGGTGGAATGCCGGGGTGTCCCGCTGGAACACGACTGCGGCACTGGCGCCCGGACGGAACGAGGTCGTCCGCAAGCTCCGCGGCCGCGCCGACTGGGAGGCCCTCTCCCCGAAGTTCGGAAAGCTCACCACGTTCGTCATCATGCTCTATAACCCGCGACAGGGCGAGTCGATTTACGTGGACCACATCCGTCTGAGCGCCGATCCGGCCCCCGCCCCCCCGAAGACGGCGTTCAAGGTCCTCGGAACCGACCTGGTCGTCTCCGGCGTCGCCGAACTCGGCAAAAAGCTCAACACCGCCTGGAAGACACCCGAGCAGAAGACCGTCGAGGAGATCGAAGCCGATTTCCGCAAGGCGTTCGACGCACTCAGGAAGACGCATCCCAAGGCCGTGCTGGCGGTCTTCCGTGAGGGACAGAAGGGGTACGACCCGTCGGACCCCGAGAAGGTCTACGAGGGCTGGGCGGACACCCACCTCGAAGCACACAGCCCCGACGGCCCCAACCCCGGCAGGACCGCGGTCTTCGGGACCTACGGGGCCATCGAGACCTTCATGCGTCACCGCAGCCAGCTCATGAGGATCGACGTGTCGAGCATTCCCACGGGGACGTGCATCCTCGCCGCCAGGCTCGTCATCGACGGCATGGAACAGAAAACCGACCTCACCCAGCCCAACATGTGGGCGGCGGAGGCCTGCAACCGTCCCTGGGTGGAGACGGAACTCAACGGGTACCAGTACGCGAAGGACAAGTTCTGGAAATATCCGGGAGGCATGCACTGGGAGGGTGACGATCCCGACTTCCTGCCCGTCTACCTGGCACACGGCCCGAGCCAGGGACACGTCAGTCACTGGGACTTCACCGAGGCGGTGAGATTCTGGACCGACGGGAAACACCCCAACCACGGCTTCATGCTGCACGGGACGAACAAGCCCTACATGCGGACGTTCACGCGGGAATACAAGGACGTCGCCCGACGTCCCGCCCTGATGGTCGTCTACGAGCCGAAGCAGTAAGGGGTGAAAGGGGGACCGGGATGCGAGGCAGGGGCAGAGCATGGTTGGCCGTCGGCGTTGTCGCGGTTCTTTTCGCGACGGCGTTTCAGCGGCCGGCCGCGGGCGAAGACCCCTCGACGCCGCTCGGGGCAGGGAAGGTGCTGTTCGACTTCGAGGATGCGGCCGACCTCGCGAAGTGGTCGCCCCTGACGCTTGAGAACAGGAAACTGCCCGGGGCCGACGAGCCCGCAGCGAAGCTCGAGCTCTCGACCGAAGGCGTCACCTTGGGAAAGCACAGCCTCAAGATTACGTTCGACGGCGGACGCTGGCCGACCGTGACCACCGAGGCGGTGCCCGTGGCCGAGAACTGGGTCGAGGCGAAGTTCGCCACCCTCAAGGCCGACGTCACCGTCACGCGCGTATGTCTCGTGGGCTTCCGAGTACTCCTGGAAAACCGCCTGAGAAACAACCCGTGGGTGAAGACCGAGCTCCTCCTCCCCGGAAAGAACGAAATCACCGGAACCCTCGGCGGCTGGTGGCTCGGCATGGAGGCCAAAGACGGGAAGGTCACCACGGTCGAGATCTTCCTCTATAAGCCGCACAAGGGGGAATCCATCTGCGTGGACAACCTCCGCCTGAGCACCGAGAAGGCGCCCGCCGGCGACGCAAGGCCGGTGAAGTTCCAGGTGCTGGGCACCGACCTGGGCGTCACCAGCGTCCAGGACCTCGGAAACAAGCTGAAGGACCGGTGGAAACAGCCTGTGGACAAACCGATCGAGCAGGTCGAGGCCGAGTTCAAGGCGAGGTATGACCAGTTGAAGAAGGACCATCCCAAGGCGGTGCAGGCGATCTTCCGGGAGGGGGAAAAGGGCTTTGACCCGGCGGATCCGGAGAAGGCGTACGTCGGGTGGATGGACGCACACATCAACAGTCACGGTCCCGACAGCAACGTCCTGGGCCGCGCAGTCATCAGCCATGGCTGGGGCGACCTCGAGGTCTTCATGCGTCACCGCAGCCAGATCATCCGGGTGGACCTGTCCACGGTCCCCACGGGCTCGACCATCCTCGCCGCGCAGCTCGTCCTCACGCGAAGCCGGGGCCTCCCCAAAGAGGGCTACGGCCCCGAGAAGCCGAACATGTGGGTCGCCGAGGCCTGCAACCGTCCCTGGGTGGAGCCTGAGGTGAACGCCTACGAATACGCCCACGACAAGTACTGGAAATCCGTCGGAGGCTTCGCGGGGGCCGTTTCCTACGAGGGAGACGACCCCGACTTCTGGCCCATCTACCTCGCATACGGGCCCAGCACCGGGAAGGTGAACGTCTGGGACTTCACCGAGGCCGTGAAATTCTGGACCGACGGCAAGCACCCCAACCACGGCTTCGTGCTCCACGGCAACGGGAAGGATTACATGAGGGCCTTCACCCGGGAGTTCAAGGAGATCCAGAAGAGACCCATGATGCTTGTCATCTACGAACCCAGGAGGTAACGTTTTCCGTGCGAACCCTCGTTCCAATTGAGAGAGGACGGGCAATGGACAGGATGAAAGGCGTGATGAAGCGGTTGCTTGCGACGTGTCTCTGCGTGGCGGTCTGTCTCGGGACGGCACGTCTGGTGCCGGCACAGCCCGGGGCGAACAAGCCGGTGGGCGTGGTCAGCCACGTCAAGGTGCTGTCCGACAAGGTCGAGGACATGTCCAGTCTGGACGCCTGGATGGCCAACCACATCAAGGAGGGCATGACGAACGACGAGAAGGCACTCGAGATCTGGAAGACGGTCGTGAAATACCGTCACCAGGACAGTCCCCCGAACGAGTGGCTTCAGATGGCGGGGAACGTGCACGACTTCATGAAGACGGTGCACGTCTACGGCTACGGGATGTGCTGCTGTTCGGCGGCGAACGTGGAGCAGCTCGCGCGGTACATCGGGTGGCCCGCACGGGGGCGCATCATCCACGCCCACAGTGTCCCGGAAGCATACTACGACGGCAAGTGGCACCTGCTGGACGGGTCACTCATCAACTATTACAGGAACACGGACGGGTCGCTCGCGAGCGTGGACGAGATCATCGCCACGGTCAAGAAGTTCCGTCAGGAGAACCCGGAGGTGTGCAAGAACGGCGGGACCATGCGACAGTTCGCACGGAACGAGGGATGGAAGCAGGGGCCGCCACTCCTGGCGAGCACCGGGTTCTACGCCAAGGACGGTGCGAACCTCGCCGGCACCCATGGCTGGGTCTCGACACTCGAGGAATACAACTGCAAGCCCGGGATGATCTACGAGTACGGCTACTCTCAAGGGTACCAACCCAACGTTCAGCTTCGACCCGGTGAGCGGCTCACACGGAACTGGTCCAACAAGGGTCTGCACGTGAACATGAAGGACGGAGGCGCCCCGGGCATCCTCAAGCGGCTCGCCGGCGTGGGTTACTGGAACCGGTTCGGGTTCGGCACGCACCCCCCGGGACGCGTCGGCAACGGCACCCACGAGTACGACGTCCCGGTGGGCGACGCGTCGCTCAAGCTCAGCGCGCTCACGTATGAGAACGTCGCCCCGGCGGGCGGGGGCCTGCGCGTGACCGACGCCGCGAAGCCCGGCGTCCTCGTCGTCCGCGTGCCTTCGAGCTACGTCTATCTCACCGGTGAGGCGGCCCTCAAGGCCGCGGTCGGTGCGGGCGGAAGCATCGCCGTCACCTTCTCCGACAACAACGGTCTCGACTGGAAGGAGATCGCAAAGATCGAGAAGACGGGCGACGAGAAGATCGACCTCGCGCCGGTGTGCTTCAGACGGTACGACTACCGGCTGCGGTTCGAGATGACCGGCGCCGGCACCGGTCTCGACGCGCTCTCGATCCGGCACGACGTTCAGCACTCGCAGCTTCCGCTTCCGGCGCTCGGCGCTGGCGAGAACACCGTTGCCTTCTCCGCCGGACCACCGGAGGGAACCATCACCATCGAAGGCAACACGAACCTCGACGGGAAGAACAAGGGCAAGCAGCTCGAGATCATGGACTTCCACCCGGTGCTGGAGAACCTGCAGCCGAAGACACTGCGCGTGCAGGAGTACAACGCGACCGGCGGGTCGGCGACCTTCACCGTCGAGACCCCCGGCGACATGACCCGCATCCGCATGGGGGCGCACTGGCGCGCACGCGACCAGCGCGAAGGCTGGATCATGCAGGTCTCCTTCGACAACGGTCGGACCTGGCAGGACGCCGGGAAGATGGGCGCGAACGCCGGCTGCTGCACCTACGTCACCTATGACAAGGTCCCGAAGCAAACACGGAAGGCACTCCTCCGCTACCAGACCACCCGCCTGCGTAACACCATGTGTCTCTTCGACGTGCGCATGGACGCCGACTACGTCGAACCCAACGGCGGCTTCAGACCCGTCAAGGTGACCTACGTCTGGGAAGAGGACGGTGAGGAGAAACGCGACGTCCACGTGGCGAAGCAGCCGAAGGACGTCTACAAGATCACCTGCGCCAAGCAGCCGCTCATGAAGAGTCTCATCGTCGAACTGGCCGAGTAGTCCGTCGACGCCGTCGGGGCCCCGAGCCGGTCGAAGGGCCCGTTGAACCGTTCAAGGAGCCTCGAATGAAGTCCCTGCTGCGAGCTGCGGCTGTTCTGTGCGTGGTGCTGACCGCCGGGAGTCTTCCGGCACAGGACAAGGACGCCGTGGGCGTCGTCTCGAACGTCACGGTCCTCAGCGACAAGGTCGAGGACATGTCGAGTCTCGAGGCGTGGAAGGCCGGCAGCATCAAGCCCGGGATGAGCGACGAGGAGAAGGGCGTCGTCATCCTGAAGACGGTCATCAAGTACCGTCACCAGACCGCCCCCCCGATGGAATACCTCCAGAGCGACCTCAACGTGCACGACTTCATGAAGACGGTGCACGTCTACGGTTACGGGATGTGCTGCTGCGCGGCGGCGAACGTCGAGGAGCTGGGTCGGTACCTGGGCTACGGTGCACGCGGACGGATCATCCACGCGCACAGCGTCGCCGAACTCCAGTGGGACGGGAAGTGGCACCTCTTGGACCCCTCGGTGATGAACTACTTCCACGCGCCCGACGGCAGCGTCGCCAGCGTCAACGAGATCATCGCCGCGGTGAAGGACTGGCACGCGAAGAACCCCGGATACCGGATGGACGAAAGGAAGCTCCGCGAGTTCGCGAAGAACGAGGGGTGGAAGCAGGGCCCGCCGATGCTGGCTGGCGCCGAGGAGTGGTACACCCGCGACGGCGCCAACCACGCCGGCTGGCACGGGTGGTACTCCACCATGCAGGAGTACGACTGCAAGCCCGACCAGCTCTACGAATACGCCTACGGACACGGCTACCGTCCGAACGTGCAGCTGCGACCGGGCGAGCGCGTCACGCGGAACTGGTTCAACAAGGGACTGCACGTCAACATGGACGGCAGCGGCGGCGTCCCCGAGATCATCGCGCAGCGTGCCGGGATGGGCCTGCAGCGCAAGTACGGCGACATCGCCCCGGGACGCGTCGGCAACGGCACGCACGAATACAACGTGCGCGTCGGCGACGCCTCGCTCAAGTTGAACGCGCTCACGTACGAGGGACTCGCCGCGCGGGACGGGAAACTCCGCGTCGTCGATCCGAACACGCCGGGCGTTCTCGTCATCCGCATGCCTTCGAGCTACGTCTATCTCTCCGGCAAGGCCGACGTGAAGGCGGTTGTCGGCGGGGCCGGACGCATCGCCGTCAGCTTCTCCGACAACAACGGGCTCGACTGGAAAGAGGTCGCGAAGATCGACGCCTCGGGCGAACAGGTCATCGACCTGAAGTCCCGCTGCTTCCGCCGCTACGATTACCGGCTGAAGTTCGAGATGACCGGCGCGGGCACGGGGCTCGACGCGCTCAGCATCACGCACGACATCCAGCACGCGCAGACGCCGCTGCCGGCGTTCACCCCGGGCGAGAACACCGTCACCTTCACCGCCGGACCGCCCGAGGGGACGGTCACCCTCGAGGGGCTGTTCACCACCGACGAGAACACGAAGGCGAAGCAGCTCGTCGCGGGGAGTTTCCACCCGACGCTCGAGGGCATGGACGAGGAGATGGGACGCGTGAAGGAGTACGGTCCGATCGGCGTCGCGACGTTTCCGGTGGCGACCCCGGGCGACATGACGCGACTCCGCTTCGGCGGACACTTGCGCATGCGCGACGCCCGCGAGGGGTGGAGCTTCCTGGTCTCCTTCGACGACGGCAAGACGTGGAAGACGGTCGACTCGGTGAAGGGCCCGACGCGCGGACTCTCGCACTACGTCACCTTCGCGGACGTCCCGCAAGGCACGCGCAAGGCGCTGGTCCGCTTCCAGAGCACGAGACAGTTCAACACCCTCTGCGTCTTCCACTGCCGCATCGACGCCGACTACACCGAGCCCGCGGGGGGTTTCCGTCCCGTCAGGGTCACCTACGTCTGGGAAGAGGACGGCGAGGAGAAGCGCAACGTGCACGTCGCCCGCAGACCGAAGGATTCGTGGAAGGTGCGCTGCGCCGATGGCCTGCTGATGAAGAGTCTCATCGTCGAACTGGCCGAGTAGCACTGGGGGCACAAGGGCCCGGCCCCGATGCATCGGGGCCGGATCTTCCTCATTCGGAGAATGTCATGAGAAATGGATCACTCCTCGCGCTCGCACTGGTCGTCCTGTCGACACCCGTCGTCATCGCTCAAGAGGCGGCCGAGGTCGCCGTCGTCTCGAACGTCAAGATCCTCTCGACCGGGGTCCCGGACGTCTCGTCGCTCGAAGCGTGGAAGAACTCGTGCATCAGTCCGGGGATGAGCGACAAGGAGAAGGGGATCGCGATCTGGCGCTCGGTCGTCCAGCACCAGCAGCAGAACTCCCCGCCCAAGGAGTTCCTGCACCACGAGGACACGGTGCTGGACTTCATCAAGATCGCCAACGTCTACGGGTATTCCTACTGCAGCGTGGCGGCGGCGGAGGTGACCTGCCTGGGACGGTATGCCGGGATGCCGGCGCGCGGCTGGACCATCAAGGGACACTGTGTTCCCGAGCTCTACTGGGACGGCAAGTGGCACCTCCTCGACCCGTCGCTCATCAACTACTTTCCCAAGCCCGACGGTGACATCGCTTCGGTCGACGAGGTCATGGCCGCGGTGAAGGCGTGGTACGAGGTGAACCCCGACTTCAAGGGGAACCACAAGAAGCTCTACGCCTTCGGACGGGAGGAAGGGGGCTGGGGATGGAAGCGCGGTCCGAAGCTCCTGGCCGAGAGTCCCTTCTACGGCATCCGCGGGTGGCTTCCCGCGAAGACACACGGCTGGTATTCCACCATGCAGGAGTACGACGGCTCGACGCTTTTCCGGTACGAGTCGGGCTACTCGCAGGGGTACCAGGTGAACGTGCAGCTTCGTCGGGGGATGCGGCTCGTGCGCAACTGGTCCAACAAGGGGCTCTACGCCAACATGGACGGCACGGGCGGCAAGCCCGGCTGCATGGAGGGACAGATCGGCAAGGGCGACCTCGTCCACTGCCCCGACTTCGGCGACTTGGCCCCCGGCCGTGTGGGCAACGGCACGCTCGAGTGGGACGTCCCCCTGGCTGACAGCGCCTGGCGCACCTCGGCAGTTGCGGCCCAAAATGTCATGTCCGCTCCCAGGACGAAATTGAGAGCCGTGGTGCGGGACGACCGACAGCCCGGCGTCCTCATTTTCCGCATCCCTTCCAGCTACCTCTATCTCTCAGGCAAGCTGAGTTTCGAGACGGTAATCCCGAACCCCGGACACGTCGTCGTCAGCTTCTCCGACAACAACGGCCTCGATTGGAAGGAAATCGCGAAGGTCGAGAAGTCGGGGGAGCAGCAGATCGACCTGTCGAAGCTCGTTCTGCGCCGGTATGACTACCGGCTCAAGTTCGAGATGCGGGGTAACTCCGTGGGGCTGGCTTCGCTGAAGATCACCCACGACGTCCAGCACTCGCAGCGGCCGCTCCCGGCGCTCGCCCAGGGCGAAAACACGATCACCTTCAGTGCCGACCCGCCCGAGAGCACCGTCACCGTCGAAGCCTCGAGCCATATGAAAAACCGCGACAAGCAGCTCGTCTTCGCCGATTTCGACCCGCAGATGGAAAACATCGCAACCGAGCGTCTGCTGCTGACGGGCGACACCGGACACATCACGTTTCCGATTGAGACCCCCGGCGACATGACGCGTCTCCGCTTCGGGTGCTTCTACTGGGCGGGCAAGCCCGACGCCGGGTGGGACCTCCAGGTCTCCACCGACGCCGGGAAGACGTTCACCACGGTTGAGCGCTTCGGGAAGTCCGAGCGGCACAACGGGAGGTGGACGACCTTCGCCAACGTGCCGGCGGGCACCCGCTCGGCACTCGTCCGATACGCCGGCACCGGCAAAGGCAACACCGCCATCCTCAACTTCCGCATCGACGCCGACTACCTCGAGCCCCACGGCGGCTTCCGTCCCGTCCGGGTGACCTATCTGTGGGAGGAAGACGGCGTCGAGAAGAAGGACGAGCATGTCGCCACGAAGGCGAGCGAAGTCTACACGATCACGTGCGGGAAGAAGCCGCTCATGAAGAGCCTGGTCGTGGAACTGGCGGAGTAGATACACGGGGGAAAAGGAGAATGTCGATGAGGCGCATGATCGCGGTGCTGACGGCGGCGGTGCTTGCCGCGGTCCTGGCAGCGGAGCTTTCCGCGCAGGACGGGGTCGGCGTGGTGAGTCACGTCAAGGTGCTGTCGGACAAGGTCGAGGACGTCTCCAGCATGGAGGCGTGGAAGCGTTCGTTCATCCGCGACGACATGACGGGTGAGCAGAAAGCGATCGCGCTGTGGCAGTCGATCGTCAAGTTCCGACACGTCGATTCCCCGCCCCAGGAGTTCCTGCAGAACGAGGCGGACGTCCACGACCCGATCAAGATCTTCAACGTCTACGGCTACGGGATGTGCTGCTGCGCGTCGGCCTGTGACGAGGCGCTGGCACGCCACATCGGCATGGAGGCCCGCGGCTGGACCATCCCCGGTCACAGCATCAGCGAGATCCGGTATGACGGCGCGTGGCACCACATGGACTCGGAGCGCATATACTACTTCCGCAAGGCCGACGGGACGATCGCGTCGGTGGAGGACATCGTCGCGGCGGTCACCGCGTGGGGCAGGGAGCACCCCGACGTCGTCAAGGACGACGCTTCGCTGAAACAGTTCATGCGCAACGAGGGCTGGAAGAAAGGTCCGGCACTCCTGGGCGCTTCCGAGTTCTTCAGCGCGAACGGCTGGGACCCCACCGGCGGCCACGGCTGGAACACGGTGATGTCGCTTTTCGCGAAGAAGATCGACGCGTACGAGTACGGCTACTCGCAGGGTTACCAGGTGAATGTCCAACTGCGCCCCGGCGAGCGACTCGTGCGCAACTGGTCGCACAAGGGACTGCACGTCAACATGGAGCACCGGGGCGGCCCGTCGTGCATGAAAAGTCGCGCCGAGATGAAGTACCAGGAGAAGCTCGGCGACCTCGCGCCCGGACGCGTCGGGAACGGCACGCTCGAATACACGGTGCCGGTGAAGGACGCCTCGCTCCGTCTCAGTGCACTGACGTACGAGAACCTGGCAAGCGTCGGGGACGGGCTGCGGCTCGCCGACGCCGCGAAACCGGGCGTCCTCGTCATCCGCATGCCGTCGAGCTACGTCTACCTCTCGGGAGAGGCCACCCTCAAGGCGGTCGTCGGCGCAGGAGGCGCCTTGACCGTCCACTACTCCGACAACAACGGTCTCGACTGGAAAGAGATCGCGAAGGTCGAGAAATCGGGGGAGGAGAAGATCGACCTCAAGCCGTTCTGCTTCCGTCGCTACGATTACCGTCTGAAGTTCGAGATGACCGGGGCCGGCACGGGGCTCGACGCGCTCAGGATCACCCATGACGTCCAGCACTCGCAGGCCCCGCTTCCCGCGCTCGGCGAAGGACCGAACACCATCACCTTCAGTGCGGGTCCGCAGGAAGGGACGATCAGCATCGAGGGAAACACCGACCCGTCCGTGAAGGGGAAGCAGCGCCTCGCGACGGATTTCCACCCGGAGATGGAGGGCGTGAAGGAGAAGTTCTTCGGACTCGACGGCGGGCGGGGCAAGGTGACTTTTCCGATCGAGACGCCCGGAGACATGACGCGTCTTCGTTTCGGGGCGTACTACCGGGCGCGCGACGCCAGGGACGGTTGGGACCTCGAGGTCTCCTTCGACGACGGGCGGACCTTCCGGGACGCGGGGAAGCTTAAAGGCCCGTTCCGGGGCAACTCGAAATACGTCACCGTCGACGGCGTCCCCGCGGGCACGCGCAAGGCCCTTGTCCGGTTCTCGGGACAGCAGCGCAACACGACCTGCATCTTCGACTTCCGCATCGACGCCGACTACGTCGAGCCCCACGGCGGTTTCCGACCGGTCAAGGTCACCTACGTCTGGACCGAAGACGGGGTCGAGAAGCGCAACGTCCACGTCGCGAAGTCACCGAACGAAACCTACACCATCACGTGCGAAAAGAAGCCCTTGATGAAGGGCCTCATCGTCGAGCTGGCGGAGTGATGTCGCGTGTGGGGAACAAGTGTGATATGTCATCCTGAACCCCAATTCATCGGGGTGAAGGATCTGGCCATGAGGGGCGGAAGGCTTCCCATCCATGCAGATACGCCCCGCCATTTGTAGCCAGATTCTTCCCCCGCCTGAAGGCGGGGTCAGAATGACATAGGTGGTCTGACGTCCGGCACAGACGGAAGAAAGGAAGGAGCAGATGACGAAGCGATTCCTGACGTTCGGTATTCTCGGGCTGTTCGTGTGTCTCTGGGCGTTCCCCGCATCGGCACAGCAGAACGTCGCCGTCGTCGCCAACGTCAAGGTGCTGTCGGACAAGGTCAAGGACGTCTCGAGCCTCGAGGCGTGGAAGAAGTCGTATATCCGGGAGGGGATGAGCGACAAGGACAAGGCCCTGGCCATCTGGGAGACCCTGGTCGCCCACCAGTACCAGGACTCCCCGCCCTCGGAGTTCCTCAACAACGAGGGCTCGGTCCAGGACGCCATCAAGATGTTCAACGTCTACGGGTATTCCTACTGCGGGGTGGCGGCCAACGAGATCGCTTCGCTGGCGCGGTACGTGGGGCTCAACTGTCGCATCAGCACCATCGTCGCCCACGTCCTGCCCGAGATCGAGTGGGACGGCCGGTGGCACATGCTCGACGCCTCGCTCATCAACTTCTTCGTCTTCAGGGACGAGCCCCCCGACGCCGTCAACGGAAAGTTCTCAAGGGCCCTCTCCAACTATGCCGTCCCGAACGGCAGGATCGCCTCCATCGAGGAGATCCAGGCGGCCGTCAGGGAATGGTACGACGCGAACCCCGACTACCTGGACCAGCCCAAGAACCCCAAGGGCAAGCCGAAGGGCAACGACGCCAAGCTGCGGAAGTACCACGCCGAGGGCGGCTGGATGGGGTGGAAGAACGGTCCCAGGCTCCTGGCGGACAGTCCGTTCTACGGCGGGGACGGGTGGCTCCCGGCCAAGACGCACGGGTGGTATTCGACCATGCAGGAGTACGACGGCAGCGCGTACTTCCCGTACGAGGCCGGGTACTCGATGGGGTATCGGGTCAACGTGCGGCTTCGTCCGGGCGAGAAGCTCATCCGCAACTGGTCCAACAAGGGACTCCACGTCAACATGGACGGCACCGGCGGTGCCCCCGGCTCGCTCAAGGCCACCATCGGCAAGGGCAGCTGGGCCTACTGCACCAAGTTCGGCGACATCGCCCCCGGACGCATCGGCAACGGTGAGCTCATCTACGCCGTTCCCCTGGACGCCTCCCTCGAGAAGAACGCCTGGCGGTTCGAGAACCTGGTCCTCGACGCGGGGACGCTCAAGGCCAAGGACGACGCGAGACAGGGCATCCTCGAGATCCGCAACCCGTGCTCCTACGTCTACCTCAAGGGCGAGGTGACGCTGGACGCCAGCGTCGGCGAAGACGGCGCGGTCCGTGTGTTCCTCAGCGACAACAACGGGCTCGACTGGACCGAGGCCGGCAAGCTGGAGAAGTCGGGCGAGCAGAAGATCGACCTCAGCAAGCTCATCATCCGGCGGTACGACTACCGCGTGCGGATCCTGCTGAGCGGGAAGGGCACGGGTCTCAAGGCGCTGGGCTTCCGGCACGACGTCCAGCACTCGCAGCGGCCTCTGCCGGCGCTGGCGCGCGGCAAGAACACCATCACCTTCTCCGCCGGGCCGCACGAAGGCGCCGTCACCCTCGAAGGCTCCACCGACCCCAACAACAAGGGCAAACAGATCGTCTTCACCGATTTCCACCCCGAGACGAGGAACCTGAAGGACGGGAGGGTGTTCATCGATCCGGCGCAGAAGGACGGCGAGATCAGCTACGTGATCACGACGCCGAGCGACATGACGAAGATGACGATCATGACCCACTACCGTGCCCGCGACAAGCGCGCCGGTTGGGACGTCCAGGTCTCCTACGACGGCGGCAAGACGTTCAACAGCGTCGCCAGGTGCCCCGGCGGCACCCCGTTCTTCGGGGTCTTCACCGAGGTCACCGACATCCCCCCCGGCACGAAGTCGGCCGTCGTCAAGTGGATCGGCACCACCTTCTGGAACGCCACCCTGATCTTCAACCACCGCATCGACGCCTACTACACCGAGCCCTTCGGCGGGTTCCGACCGGTCAAGGTGACCTACCTGTGGGAGGAAGGCGGCATCGAGAAGGTGGACGAGCACGTCGCCCGGGCGGCGAACGAGGTCTATACGATCACGTGCGAGAGCAACCCGCAGATGAAGAGCCTGATCGTCGAGCTGGCCGACTGACGCGCACGAGACGAGAGCGCCGGCATGCCTGAGATTCGAGGCGAACGCGGTCTGACGCCGAGGGCCTTCATCGTCGGGTCCCTGCTCGTCCTGGTGTGGCTCTTCTACGACTGCACCCTCTCCGGATACGCCCCTCTCAGCACCATCGAACTCCTGTACCTCATCGGGTTCGGTGCGGTCTTCACCCTGTTCGCCGTGACCGCGGTGAACCATTGTCTGCCCGAGCGGCGACGTCTGACGCCGCGGGAACTCACCATCATCTACGCCATGGTCGCCGTGGCGATCCCCTGGGGCGTCCTCGTCCGTGGGGCACTCGAATCGCCCATCAAGATCGTGGTCATCTACGCCGGCAAGGACGCCGAATACCTCGCCTGGATGAAATCCCCCTGGTGCATCGAGAGTGAGGAGGCCATCGACTATTTCCGTCGCGGCGGCATCGGCTTCTCCCAGATCCCCTGGAAGGAATGGATGACGCCGATGGTCTACTGGGGGGCGATGCTGCTGAGCTTCCAGGCGTTCGCGATTTTCGTGGTGCTGCTCTTCCGACGTCATTTCGTCGAGGAGGAGAAGCTGCCGTTCCCGCTGGCGACGGTCGGACAGAGCCTCGTCGAATACCGTCCCGCGGCGTCGGATGATCCGGCCGCACGCAAGCTCTCGAGAGCCGTACGCGTCGCCTTCGTCGTGGGACTGGCCTTCTGCGTCCCGGGCATCCTGAGCGTCAGTCCCGAGTCCCACGGTCCCATCCCCATGAACGTGGCACACTACGGCACCAACACGGGACTCATCCCGAGACAGTTCATCCAGCTCTCGTGGGACCCGTTCGTGCTGTGTTTCCTGATCTTCTTCCCCATCGACGTGCTGCTGACGGCGGTGGTCTTCCGTGCGGGTCTGCAGATCGTGATTCCGGCGGTCCTCTACTGGCTGGGGATCCACATGGGCGGGGTGGGCGACCTGACGTCCGAGAACTGGATGATCAACGTCCTCGGCATGGGGGGACTGGTGGGCCTGGCCTTCTGGACGGTGTTCTTCAACCGGGGGAAGATCGCAGACGCCGTGAAGCGGGGGTGGCGGGGCACGCACGAAGCGGACGGCAGCGACCCCACGAGTCCGCGCGTCATCGTCGTCGGACTGGTGCTTTCGTTCGCGGCCTTCACGGCGCTTTTCGTCTACGGACTGGGGGACATCACGGCTGACCTCTTCCAGCACGTCCTGTCGGTGTGTCTGTGCCTGTTCGTCATCGTGACGCTCCTCTTTTCGCTGATGCGTCTGAGTGGGGAGGCGGGGTGGCACTACCACTCGCCGTGGTCGGCGGGCAAGGTGATCGCGTACCCGCACGCGTTCCCCCGTGAGTTCTGCATGCCCGACGCGACACCGATCTTCCGCACCCCGGCGTCCTACTTCGCCATCGGTCACACCATCCATTTCGGCGCCTTCCACAACGTCTTCGGCCCCCATCTCCCCCTGCTCTATGCCTTCAAGGTGGCCTACCGGACCGGCACCAGCACCCGTGACGTAATGAAAGCGGTCGTCGTGACACTCCTGGTCTCACTCCCACTGGTCATGTTCGGCTACCTGGTGCTCATCCACCACTACGGGTTCGAGCACGGTGAGACCGCGGCCGAATACGCCCGCTACAGCTACTCGCAGCCGATGATCCGCATGGCCTACGAGGCCACCCCGACCGTCTTCAGCAACGTCCGAATGTGGCTGGCCATCCCGATGGGAATGGCCATTGTGGGGATCGTGATGTACCTGCGACGTGAGCACGTGCGGTTCCCGCTGAGTCCCGTGGGGGTGGTGGTGGCCGCCGCGATGTCGATGGACGGCTACGGGACCGGTGAGATCTGGTTCTCGATGCTCATCGTGCTCGGGGTGAAGTGGGTGATCTACCGGTGGTTCGGGGTGGGGTTCTTCCGGGACAAGGTGCTTCCCGTCGTGGTCTACGCCATGATGGGACTGATGACGGGGATGTTCATCTACAAGGTGCTCTTCGCCTCGATGGGCTTCGGGTTCCTGCGCGGCTACTGACGCTTCCTTCGGTCCTCTCGCACCTCATCGCCCGAGGCGCAGCCAGACGGGGCTGGACCACGCCTGGGCGCCCGAAGTGCACGTCACGCGGACGTAGTAGTAGACGAAATCGCCCAGGTAAGGCGACGGAAGGGCGAGCGGGGCGAGGTCGGCGTCGTCGGTTAGACGTGCGTCCGCGTGCCAGTCATCCACCCGCCGACTGTCGATCGTCTCGCCGTTCCGGACGAGATCGATGGTCTCGATGTCGCTCCGCGCGGCGACGGCGACGCGAATCTCCCGCGGCTTCGCGGCGTCGGGCCAGGTGATAGACCGTCCCATCGGCGCGCCGGCGACGTCCACGTCGAGATAAATCCGCTCGAGGCTCGAGGCGTAGCAGTTGCGTGCGGCGACGGCACGGAAGACGCTCTCACGGGTCAGCTCGCCCGTCCTCACCGCCGTGAGGCCCGGAAGGCCTTTATCCAGGTGGTCGTCTCCGAAGCCCGCGGGCATGGTCGAGTGCGTGTCGGTGCCGCCGATGAAGCCGAGCGGAAACCCCTGGTTCAGAAGATCGACCACGTAGCTCGGCCCGGGATGGATCTTCTTCAGCGGGTTCGGGTTGCCGCGGTATTCCGACGTCCCCCATTTGGAGTGGATCTCCACCACCGGCATCACGTCGGGACCGGGGTAGATGTCTTCCGAGAACTCCCCGTGCTTTCCGGTGCGGGTGGTGTGGTGCGGGACAATGATGAACTCGAGTTCGGGGTTGCCTTCCCTGAGCTTCCCGGCAAGCGTGGTCGCGTCGCCCTCCTCGTAGACGTCCACGAACATCGGGAGCCTGCCGAGGAAGTAGACGTTGTTGTCGCCGCCGGCGCCGCCCCGGAGGGATTCCTCGTAGCTCGGAAGCGTGACGAACGCTCCCGGGTCGTCGTATGCGTCGCAGAGCGCCCGCTGGTCCATCCACTTTCCCAGGGTGCAGCGTCCGTTCGAGACGTGGTCGGCGGCGGAGACGAAATCGAGTCCGGCGAACCATCGCGCGGCGACGTGACAGAACGTGAGCGACCGGCAGTTGTCGGTCATGCAGTCGCTCAGCACCGTGTGCACGTGCGGGTCGCCCCACCAGATGCGGCGTTCCGGGTCCCGCGTGCACTTCGTCGGGTTGCTGTGGAACACTCGGCCCGCGAGCGTCGCCTCGAACCGGTGGAACCCCTCCTCGACGATCGTCACGCCATGGACCTGCGCGACGGCCGGGGCACCCTTCCTGAACGTGACCTCGACGCACTCCGGCGACGCGAACGCCCCGCGGACCGTCACCGTCCCATCGAACGCGACCGACGGATAGCCCTTCACGTCGGCCAGAGACATCTTGAGCGTGAAGGGGGTTCCCGGCTCGGTGATGGTGGGCACGACCAGGTTGAGGGTCGACGGCTCACCGCCGGGCGCTTCCAGCTTCAGAACCTTCCGGTCAACGCCGGCCGGATAAACCACGTCTGCCATTCTTCGTAACCCCAATATAGGGAATAGGTTGCGGCGCCGCTCCGGCGCGGGCGATGGTATCACAGATTCTGAAGACAGTCCAGCATGTCGATGAGGCTCAACCCCGTGTGGTAGCCCGGGTCGGCGTCGGGCGTGGCCGGGATAACGTCCACCGGCTTCCCGTCGGCGTCGATGGTCTGGTAGGCCATGAGGTGGACGTCCGGGTTGACGAAGCGCGTCATGAAGCCGTTGGAGCACGCGACGAGCGCCCGGACGATCTCGTCGGTCTCCTCAGCCTCGGGACACAGCACCAGCAGTTCGGCCGCCGCCCGCATCGTCTCGGGCAGGCTCCACCACGGCATGTCGTCGTTGATGGGCGTCCGGGAGATCAGGTCGAAGCGCTTGCAGATGCCGCCGACACGCGCGTTGAACCCGTTGCGGAAATTCCGCAGGAAGACCTTCGGCAGGAGTTCACTCCATCGTGCGAGGAGTTCCGTCTCGGGGATGCTCTTTTTCCGCTTCGCATCGATCAGGAGGAGCAGTTTCGCCGCGAGGCCGACGAATTCGAGTGAATGTCCCGGGTCCGACATGATCCGCCCGTTCTCTTCGTGCGGGTTCCCGTTCGCATCGGTGTGCTCGACGTAGTCGTAAGGCTCGAGTCCGTCGAACTGTCCCGTGTTGAGGTGCTTCTCCACGAGTTCGCGGACGAGGGCTTCGCCGGTGTCGAACCATTCGGCTTCGCCGGTGAGCTCGGCGAAGAGCGCACACCCCCCGACGGCGATCATCCGCGGGCCCTGCGGGACCTTTCCGGGCTTCGACTCCGACCGGTTCTTCGGGTCGAACGACACCTGGTCCGAGACGAACCGGTTCTCCCGCACGTCACGCAGCACCGTGCGGAAGCAGCGCTTCGCCTCCTCGACCTTCTCCTCCACCCCGAGGAACCGTGCCGCCGCCAGCATCCCCTTGGCGTAGAAGAGGTCGCTGAAGTTGGATGGCCTGCCTTCGGGTGTGACGGGTCGTCGTCGGCCGGCGTCGTCCATATCGAACGGCTCGCCCTCGGGCGTCATCATGAAGAAGAGGCGGCCGTTGTTCGCGGCGCGAATGGATTCCATCCGCTCGAAGACTTCGGCGATCATCCGGTCGAGACGGACACCCCTGGCGGCCTTTTCCGCGTCGGCGAGCACGGTGCATCTTTCGAGCCACCTGGCGTGGCCGACCAGCGCTTCCAGCCCCCGGCCCTGGATCCACGGGAAGACCGCGGCACGGCTCCTGAAATCCCCCGTCTCATCCGCGAGCACCGGGAAGTCCTCGCCCGTGAGGATGTTCAGCTTGGTGTCGATGAAAGGATAGTCGGGATGCGCGTCGTAGCGGTCGAGGACGGCGTCGAGGACGGTGACGAGCATGACCTCGTAGTCGGGCAGGACGTGTCGGAAGCCGTCGAGGGTCGGGGAGTCGACAATGGTGCGCCGGAACGACTGCATGGGCTGCCCCGCTATCGGGTGGTGGGCGTCGTTGTCGTCGGGGCCGACGCGGGCCCCGCAGTTCGCTTGGCGAAGACCGCGCCGAGAGCGATGATGCCCGCGATCACGGCCGCCGCCACGACGAGCATCCACCACCGGCGACGGATGCCCTTTGCCCCCTCGGGGAACTTCGGCCGCTGCGTGAAGAACCGGCACTGTCGGCGTGTCAGTCGCATGCGGGCGTTGACGGCCCACCCGGAACCTTCGAGGATGGCACTGAGGTCGCGTCGACGGAGCTTGAAGATAGCCACGACGGAGATGGGCAGGATGACGGCGAGCACGGCGGCGGCAATGGCGATGAGGATCTTCCAGAGTGCCACGCCGGCGAGTGTCTTGCTGATATAGGCCGCGGCCGAGCCGAGGGCCGCCAGGGCCACCCCGCCCCCCATCAGGAGGCCGCCGGCCATCATGCCCGTGCCTCCCTTCGCCGGGCCCGCAGCCGGCGGCGCCTGGGCGACCGCCGCCGTGGCCGCCGTGTCCAGCTTCTTCTCCGCCTCCGTCGTCATCGATTCGATCTTGCCGGTGACCGCCCTCCCGATGCGTTGAAACGGGGAGGCCAGGGCCTCCCCCAGACTGATCGGGTTCTCGATGATCTGGACGATCTTCGCGTCCCATTCGACGCCGTCGACGTCGATGAACAGTCCTCGCTTTCCGACGCAGAGGTTCCCCTTGCCGCCTGAAGTCACCGGGAGGGCGACCTCAAGCTTCCTGTCACCGGTGCGTGAGGTGATCTCGGCATAGATGACGTACATGTTGCTGGTCTTCGCGACGGCGGCGTGCTCGGCACGGCCGGCCACCTTGACGGCCATGTTGAAGCGTCGGCCGTCGCAGACGAGCGAGCCCGTCTCGAACATGGCCCGTTCCTGCTCGTCGTAGAGGTCGGGGAAGCTCACGAAGTTGTTGGCCAACGCGATCATGTAAGCCTGATAGAGGATGAGCTTTTCGGTCAGACGGATGTTGTCGAGGACGAAGGCGGTGTTGGCGCTCTCGGCAATCAACGCCTCGACGGCGGTGCGATACTTCTGGTCCAGACAGGCACGGAGTCTCTCGACGCCGAGCGTCTCGACAGCCACGTCGGGCTTCTCGTCCACCCATGCCTGGTGCGCGGCGAAGGCGGCCTTGAGCTTCTCCCAGTCGGTCTCGGTGAGTCCGGCTGCGTCACGGCCGAGCACCGGTGCGGCCACCCGGGTGCGGAACGACGCCAGCGCCTCGGTGTAGTAGGGGTTTCCCTTCTCGTCGAGGGGAAGCGTTCGCTCGGGACGGGGCGTCGAGAGCGGCGCGTCCTTCAGCACCG
>DATKVD010000178.1:0-5507 GCA_035530235.1 Planctomycetota bacterium
CCTCCGGCCCTTCGGCGAACTCAGGGCCTTCGGCTTGCAGCCTGTCACTTACCTGCTATAATGCCTCCCCGTTTCGCGACCCGAGCATCAGGACACTGCCATGGCAGACGCACCCGACGATATTCCGCGTGAGGGTAACGGCTTCAGCGACCGGCAGGTTCGTCGGGGGCTGTGGATGAGCATCGCCGCGAGTTCACTCGGGGTGATGCACTATCGCCTCTTGTGGCCCACGGGGCTCTTGTCGGTGGGCATCCTTCTGACCCTGGGCGTGACGAAGTTCCAGATCGCGGTGCTGACGGCGACCTTGCCCTTGTCGCGGTGCGCGGAGATCATCGCGTCGTACGCGATGCAGCGGACGGGACGACGACGCGAGCTTTTCACGTGGACACACATCGTCTCACGTCTGCTGTGGGTGGCGCTGGTGCTGACGTGGTACGTGCGCGCCGAGTATCTGCCGTGGCGGCTGCCGATACTCTTCGCCATCCTCCTGGCGAGCAGCCTGCTGGCGTGGACGGGGGCCAACGCGTGGCTTTCGTGGATGGGCGACCTGATTCCCACCCACGCCCGGGCACGATACTTCGGGTTCCGACAGATCTTCGAGAAGGGGTTCGAGATCGTCGGCGGACTGTGCGTCGGGTGGTACCTGGGCACGCGGCCGCCCTATGGGCAATACATTATCGTGGTGTGCGTGCTGGTGACCTTCGGGGTGCTGGACATCCTGGTGTTCCGGTTCCTGGTGCCGCACCCGGTGCTGGCGCCCACGCGCCGACGCGGACAACTGAAAGACCTGATCACCATCCCGCTGAGGGACCGGAAGTACCGGAAGCTGGTGCTGTTTCTTGCGACGTGGACGTTTGCGGCGGGATTGCTGCAGGCCTACATCTGGGTGTTCATCAAGGGGGAGGCGTACCTGAACCTGAGCTACCTGTTCGGCTACACGAACCTGGCGATAGCGGGCGTGTGCCTGATGGGGATGTCGTATTTCTGGGGACGCGTGGGGGACCGCTGGCAGCCGCGACGCGCCCTGACGGTGTGCGTGCTGATGGGCGTGACGCCTCCGTTCTATTATGCGTTCGCGACGCCGACGTTCGTGCTGCCCATCTACCTGGCGTGGGCGATCGGCAGCATGGCGTGGGCGGGGATCATGGTGTTCAGTTATCAGTATGCCATCTCGATGGCGCCCGCAGCGGAGCGCTCCGTCTACCTGGCGTTCCAGTCGGCGGTGCTGGGACTGGTGGGGGCGGCGGCGTTTCTTGCCGCGGGCGGCATCGTGTGGCTGCTGCAGTGGGTGACGCTGCCGTGGGGCCTGTGTGATCTGCAGGTCCTTTTCTGCCTCACCGGCGTGGGACGACTGCTGAGTCTCATCTGGGTGAGCCGGATGGACAACATGCACCGGAGTTGAGTCGGCGAAGGGACGGATAAATATCCTCGACCGGCAGATGACGTATCTCGTTGCGGCGGCTGAGTTTGCCCGACGCGGTGGACGTGAATGCGTCCGCGCGGGCACATCCGGCCGCATTTTTTTTTGACAGCGTCACACTCCCCTGCTAACCTGCGCCTGCTGGAGACGGGAGGTCGGATTGCCGGTGAAGTGCTTCATGACCAGGGCCTAGGCGCCTGTTCGCGGTCTGCGTCCCGACAGGGACGTTCCCCGGCGGCGCTCGGCCCGCTATCTGCAGCAACCCCCTCCCAGGCAAAGCTTTGAATGTGTCCGTGTCCCGCAGCAGGGGGGACCGTCTGTGGTCGTCCCGGGCGCACGCCGGCCCACGACGGAACAGGGCCCCGGACGGTGACCTGTCGCCGCTGAGGCCCTGCAGGTGAGGTTCGGCACGGGGACTGGACGCCCGGTCTCCCGGCGCAGGGGCGTCGAAGATGTTGTTTTTTTTGAACGTTGGCTCCGGCAACGGGGTAAGAGGATGTAGCGGGCGTCGGATCGGGGACGGCCCGGCTCGGGCTTGTTTGTAAGGTCTTTATTGGCAATGGGTTAAGTCATTGCCCTTTGCCCATGCGACGTGGGGCGAGGCCCCGATTTTCCTTGCTTTCCGGGTCTCATGATGTATATTTTAAACGTGAGGTGCAGGGTGTGTTTCTGGAATTGTGGCACGTGTTGTTTTTTTTCAACATGGGCTTTTGGGGCGTCTCAAGTCCTTGGGTCGACATTGAAGGGGGCGGGCCACACGAATCGGGGGATAGTTTGGCCTTGACGTTGTGAACAGGCTGTTTGACCTCTCCAGGTCATAGGTGCAGGGCCGGTAATCATTCTATCCTCTTGAGTCGTGGTGGCCGCCGTGGACAAGTCGAAGCCAGGCAAGCCCGACGTAGCCCTTATCGGTGATTTGACAGCAGTGGTACTGCGGCAGCTCCCCTTCCAGTGGGCCCTCTTCGACAGGGACCTTCACGTCGTACAGCAGCGTGTTGGTTCGGACGCGTCCTCCAGGATCTCCGTCGGCGGGGGTCTGGAGGATTTCTTTTCGGCGGCTCAACTGGACGTAGCTGCGATCGACTGGCATCGTCGGCTCAGGGTCATGCTTGAGACCGGTGGCGCCGTGCACATCGACCGTGTCGGGTCGACGCGACCTGAGAAAGAGCCCCGCGTATACAACCTCTCGTGTTCGGCCATCAACGACGACGAAGGGACGACGATCGGCGGCGTGTTGATGGTCGAGGACACCACCGACCGCACGGTTCTCGAAAAGCGACTGGCGTTCTACGAGCGACTGGCCGTGGTGGGCAAGCTGGCCGCACGCATCGCTCACGAACTCAACAACCCCCTCGACGGGATCCTGCGGTTCGTCAACCTGGCCCTCCGGGTCAAGGGAGACGACGACCCGGCACGACGGTATCTCGAACAGGCACGCAAGGGACTGCTCCGGATGGTCCGGATCATCCGGGAGCTTCTGGAGTTCTCCCGCAGCACCATCACGGCGTTCGAGCACACCTCCATCAACGGGATGATCGAAGAGGCGGTCCGGTCGATGGAGTCGCAGGCGGCGGCACGGGGGATCCTCATCGAGCGGGAGCTGGTGGACGAGCTGCCCAACGTCCGCAGTGGGGACCTGTTCCAGGTGTTCTGCAACCTCATCAAGAACGCCCTGGACGCGATGCCCGAGGGCGGCAAGCTCGCCATCGGGACGGGTCTTTCCGGCGGCCACATCCGGGTGAAGTTCGCCGACACGGGTGTCGGCATCACCCCCGAGCTGATGGAGAAGATCTTCGAGCCGTTCTTCACCACCAAGGACACGACGGAAGGAACGGGACTGGGACTGGCCATCAGCAAGGACATCGTCGAGAAGTACAGCGGCACCATTCGCGTGGAGAGTGAGCCCGGGAAGGGCTCGACCTTTGAAGTCGCCATCCCGGTTGACGACCGGACGTGAGATACGATCGTCGTCGGGAAGTGCCGGCACTGAGGAAGAGAACCATATGGCACAGGAGCGCATACTTGTCTGTGACGACGACACCCTGATCCTGGAGTCGATCTCGGAGCTTCTCAAGCTCGAGGGCTACGGCGTCGATTCGGCCGGCACCCCGGAGCAGGCCGTCAAGATGCTCGAGGAGAACCGGTACAACCTCCTCCTCACCGACGTCAACATGCCCAACGTCAACGGCTTCGAACTCCTCCGGATGGTCAGACGCAAGCATCCCGAGACCCTCGTCGTCCTCATCACCGGCTACGGCACCATCGAGAACGCCGTCGAAGCCATCAAGCTGGGCGCCGTCCATTACGTCACCAAGCCCATCATCGACGACGAGATCAAGCTCATCATCGCCCGCAGTCTCCAGCAGCAGAAGCTGGTCACCGAAAACCGCTCGCTCCGCGAGCAGCTCGACCTCCGCTTCTCCTTCGACAACATCATCGCCCAGGACTACAAGATGCGCAAGCTCTTCGACCTGGTCAAGGCGATCTCCGACACCGACACGACGATCCTCATCACCGGGGAAAGCGGGACGGGAAAGACGCTCCTCGCCCGCGCCATCCATCACAATTCCTCCCGACGTGACGGCCCCTTCGTCGAGGTGAACTGCGGGGCGCTGCCGGACACGCTCCTGGAGAGTGAGCTCTTCGGTCACACCCGGGGCGCGTTCACGGGGGCGATCGCCGACAAGCCGGGCAAGTTCGAGGCGGCGGACGGCGGGACGATCTTCCTGGACGAGATATCGACGGCGTCCCCGGCACTCCAGGTGAAGCTGCTGCGGGTGATGCAGGACTCCACGTTCGAGAAGGTCGGCGGGAACACCCCCCAGCAGGTCGACATTCGCTTCATCCTGGCCACCAACAAGGACCTGGAGAAAGAGGTGGCGGCCGGGGCCTTCCGGGAGGACCTCTACTACCGGGTTCACGTCATGCCGCTGCCGCTGCCCAGCCTGAGGGAGCGCGTGGGGGACATCGATCTTCTGGCCAATCACTTCCTGATGGTGTTCGCTTCCCGTCTGGGCAAGAACATCACGGGCTTCACCGAGCAGGCCAAGACCGTCCTTCGGAACTACCTCTGGCCCGGGAACGTGCGTGAACTCGAAAACGCCATCGAGCGGGCCGTCATCCTGACCCAGGGCGACATGGTGGACGTCGACGAGCTTCCGGGACAGATCCAGACCAGTGTGGTCGGCGTCGGCGGCGCCCCCGGCCAGATCCTCCCCCTCAAGAAGGCCCTCGAAGAGCCCGAGAAGCGTATCATCGAGCACACCCTCGAAAACTGCGGCTGGAACCGACAGGCCGCCGCCGCGCTTCTCAAGATCAACCGCACCACCCTCTACATGAAAATGAAGAAATACGGCCTCGAACTCCCGGAAGAATTCCAGGAAGGCGACTCCGGGAAATAGGCCGGGGCGTGAGACCTGAGGCCTGAGACCTGAGGCTTGTGACCTGCGACCGTCCTGGTCTGGAGCCTGCCGTTCATCCCTTGCCGGTTTCGAGTCCGCCTGAGGCGGATGAATTTCGAGTTGCGACTGTCTTCACCGCCTGCCACTGTCTTTCCGCCGTACCTCCAGCCTGCCGTCTTCAGCCTGATTCTCTGACTTGTGAGTATCTTCACGGCTTTCGAGTTTCGACTTGAGACCTGCCACGGTCTTTCGGTATAATTCCCGTGACCGGAATGACCGGACTTGGGACCGGTCCTCTCCCTGGTTATCCTGATAGGAGGAATGCTCATGCACCGGCTGATGCTTTCCATGGCGATCGTCCTTCTGTCGGCGGCGGTCACGTGTTCTGCGTGCGCGGCGGCAGATGCAGATGCGCCAGGGGCGAAGGCTCCCGCATCCGCCGAAGCCGCAAGCGGCGATGCGGCGACGTCGACGGCCGCAACCGACGACGCCTCCGGGCGCATCCTCAACAACTTCCTCACGCTGCTCGAGGGCAGTTGGGTCGACATCCTGAAGTTCGTCGGCTGGACCATCCTGGGAATGGTTCTGTGGGCCATCGGCATGGCGGTGGTGGGACTGGTGCTGGGGCTCATCCTGTGGGCAGTCCTGCGCCGGAAGAAACTGTTCGACGCCCCGTGGAAGTGGTA
>DATKVD010000179.1:0-14619 GCA_035530235.1 Planctomycetota bacterium
CGGAGGCCCGTTCTGCGTACGCGTGACCTGTTGCGATGACCGCAAGAGGTCAGTCGCTTAGTACTCTGTGCTCTGCTGCACTGCCCGCAAGCGATTGGTTGCACTGAACTAAGCTCTCTGTCTTTCCTTCCTGTGCGTGCAACGACACGTAGTCATGGGTTCGTAGCGGGGGCCCGCTACGTGGTCGAAAAGAAGACTCCGTGACGAGTAGTAGAATTCACGTATCTCTCGACCGGGTTAGAGGTTTCGCAAAGAGAATCCACTTCGCTCGCCGCCTGAAATATCCGCCTGCTTTTCCCTCTCAATGCCGATTTCAATACCCCCGTCATCCAACTCCGGGGGTACATGGGTTTCGGCGTGACGGAACAGGACTGCCGCGGCTGTCTCAAGGTCAGGGGGAAACCTGACCGTGACGATGCAGGCGGGATTGGTGTCAAGACGGCTGACATTCCGGGAGGTATTCACGTCGGTGGCGGGGATGCTTCCTTCATGTCCTGATCGTTATTGACTTCAGGACGTGCAATCATAGGATTAGGAGGGAATTGGCAGCCGCGTGACAACAATGGATGAATGAAGCACCTGAGGACCCTCGACGTCCACGTGCACTACAACGGCAACGCGGCCGAGGCGGAGCGGTTCGTGTCCGCGTGGCGCGGCGGCGGCATCCCGTGAACCCGCGCGTGCCGACCGTGCGAAACCTCTGATTCCCGGGAGGGACGCCGATGATCGCCTGGTCCTTACCTGCCTTGGGGGTGTGGGGAATCGGGATTGGGGCCGCTCTGCTGGCGGGGGTGCTGCTGGCAAAAACGGGCCCGGGTCATGCGGCGCTGAACCGATTCCTGGCCGGGTTCGTCCGTTCGCTGCTGTGGCTCCGCTACCGCGTTCGCGTGACGGGCCTGAAGGAAGTCGCCGAGCGGGGCCGGACGGGCATCCTGTTCCTGCAGAACCACCCCGCCCTGATCGACCCGGTGATCGTCACCTCCCGCCTGTTAGGGACGTTCCGCCCGAGGCCGTTGGGGGACGAGACCCAGATCGATCGGTTCTTCATTCGCTGGCTGGCCGGGCGCATCAACGTGCTGCCGATTCCCGACCCGGTCAAGGTGGGGACCGCCGGGCGGGACCGCATCGAATCTGCCCTCGACGAGATCGTCAAGTCGTTGCGGCGCGGCGAGAACGTGCTGCTGTCTCCCGCGGGCCGGTTGTGCCGCAGCCGCCTGGAGACCATTCGCGGCGCCAGTGCGGCCGAGTGGATTCTCCGGGCCATGCCGGACGTGCGGGTCGTGCTGGTTCGCACGCGGGGGTTGTGGGGCAGTCGCTTCAGCTGGGCCTGGGGACGCGAGCCGAAGGTCGGGCCCATCCTCGGCCAGGCGGTCAAGGGCCTCCTGGCGGGGCTGATTTTCTTCATGCCGCGGCGGGAAGTGACGGTGGAGTTCCACGAGCCCGACGACCTGCCCCGCCGGGCCGGGCGGGCCGAGCTGAACCGGTTCATCGAGGACTTCTACAACGCCGACGCCCCCGGCAACACGTACGTCCCCTACACACGGTGGGAGCGCGGCGGGGTGCGGCACCTGCCCGAGCCCGTCGACCAGCTCTTCCAAGGCGACCCCAGCCACGTGCCGGCCGCCACGCGGCGAATCGTGACGGAGCACCTCCGGAAGTTGACCGGCGTATCGGACCTCCGGGACAACCGGTTGCTCGCGGTGGACCTGGGGCTCGACAGCCTCGCCGTGGCGGACGTGACGGCCTGGCTGGAGAGCGAGTTCGGCTTTCCCCAGGGCAACGTGGAGTCGCTTCGGACCGTCGGCGACGTGGTGCTAGCGGCCTGCGGGGAGGTCATTTCCGCCGACGCGGGCGAGCTCCGACCCATCCCGCGCCGGTGGTTCGATGACCGCCCGGGCAAGGCGCCGGTCAGCATCCCGGAGGGGGAGACGATCACGGATGTGTTCCTCCGGCAGGCGGATCGCGGTGCGGCGCGGATCGTCGCGGCCGACCAGGCGCGCGGGGCGGTCTCCTACCGGGACGTCATCACGTCCGTCTACGCGCTCCGTCCCGTCATCGAGGCTCTGCCGGGCGAGCGCGTGGGCATCATGTTGCCGGCCGGCGTGGGCGCCGACATCCTGTTCCTGGCGACGCTGTTCGCCGGCAAGATGCCCGTGATGGTGAACTGGACAACCGGGACAAGAAACGTCAGGCATTCCCTGGACCTGGTGGACTGTCGGCGCGTTCTGACGGCCCGCGCCCTGGTCTCGCGACTCAAGGCCCATGGCATCGACTTGAGCGATCTGTCGGAACGCCTGGTGCTCATGGAGGACGTGGGCAAAGAGATCTCTCTGTGGACGAAGATCAAGGCGGCGCTGATGGCCCGGCTCAGCTGGGCGCCGCTTCGCCGCGCGAAGGTCGCCTCCACCGCCGTGATCCTGTTCACCAGCGGCTCGGAGAGCCTGCCCAAGGCCGTGCCGCTGACGCACCGGAACCTCCTGGCCAACGTGCGCGACCTCGCCTCGGCGGCCCGCCTCTACCTCAACGACCGGTTCCTGGGCATGCTGCCCCCGTTCCACTCGGGTGGACTGACGACCGGGCTCGCCCTGCCGCTGTGCACCGGCGTCAAGGTGGTGCATCACCCCAATCCCACCGAGGGGCGCACGCTGGGCCGGGTGATCGAGGCCTACCGCGTGACGATCCTGCCCGGCACGCCGACCTTTGCGGCCGGGATTGCCCGCGCCTCGACCGGTGAACAGCTCGCCACGCTCCGCCTCTGCGTCACCGGGGCCGAGAAGTGCACCGAACGCGTCTACCAGGCCCTGGCCGAACGCTGCCCGCGGATGGTCATCCTTGAGGTCTACGGCACGACGGAATGCTCGCCGATCATCTCGATGAGCGACGAGAACGCTCCGCGCCCGGGAACCATCGGCAAGCCGCTGCCTTCGGTGGAGCACGTCGTGATGGATCTGGACAGCGGCGGACGGGCCAGGCCGGGGCGGCAGGGCATGCTCCTGGTCCGCGGGCCGAGCGTGTTCGAGGGATATCTTCACTACGACGGCGAACCGCCCTTCGTGGAGTTCGAGGGCAAGACGTGGTATCGCACGGGCGACCTCGTCAGCGAGGACGCTGACGGCGTGCTGACCTTCCGCGGGCGGCTGAAAAGGTTCGTCAAGCTGGGCGGCGAGATGATCTCCCTGCCGGCCGTGGAGACCGTGCTGGAGAAACACTTCCTCGCCGAGGATCACCCCGAAGAAGGCCCCGTTCTGGCCGTGCAGGCCACGGCCGACGAGGACCACCCCGAACTGGTGCTGTTCACCACGGCGGCGACCGACCGCGAGAAGGTCAATCGCGTGATCCGCGAGGCGGGGATGTCCGGCCTGCACAATATCCACCGGGTGATCCCGGTGGATGCGATCCCCCTTCTGGGCACGGGCAAGACGGACTACCGCGAGCTGGCCCGGCGCCTCGCGGCCGAGTCGTCCGAAAGGTGATCTCTCTTACATCGTGAGGATCAACGACGCCGGAGCGCCGGGAGTCCGGCACCCCCAAGCAGCAGCGCCGCCAGAGAGGTGCTTCATCTGCCAACTCTTGGCGCCTTCTGTGTGAGCGCCGCGAATCCCGCTACTTCACCCCCGCGAGGAACTTCTCGCCCATCCTGGACTACATGAAGCAGTTCGGCAAGGTGGCGGCCGAGGGGACGGTGGAAGAGAAACGGTCGTTCCTGAGGGCGTTCACCCGGACCGTGGAACTCGACCCGGAGACCGGCAAGGGGCGCCTGGAAACCCACAGCCTGCGCGTAATGGCCGCCGTACAAGAGAAGAAGGACAGCCCTGAGAGCCGTCCTTCTTCTTTAACGTTGGTAGCGGGGTCCCGCTACGTAGTTGAAAAGGAGATCCCGGGGATGGCCGTGGAATTCACGTATCTCACTGAGAGGTGAGAGTTTGTGCAAAGAGAAGTCGTCTTGCCGGCCCTTCCGCTTTCAGTGTTTACGATGCCTGTTGGGTGTATCCGGTCTCGCGGAAACTCCGTGCGGCATCGTAGAGGGCAAGGATGTTCTCGATGGGCGTGCCGGGCTTGACGGCGTGATCCGGGCTGACGATGTAGCCGCCGCCCTTGCCCAGCGCGCGGATCACGCCGACGACCTCGGCACGCACTTCGTCCGGTGTCGCAAACGGAAGGTGCTGTCCGCTGATGCCGCCGAAGAACGTGAGGCGCTTCCCGTAGCGGCGTTTCAGCTCTTCCGGAGAAAAGGGCAGCGTGTGGAGCTGCACCGTCTGCCAGATGTCCATGCCGATGTCGACGAGGTCGTCGAGGACCGCGGAGACGTCGCCGCAGGAGTGGAAGAGGACGAA
Source organism: Planctomycetota bacterium (assembly GCA_035530235.1). Taxonomy (GTDB): domain Bacteria; phylum Planctomycetota; class DG-23; order DATKVD01; family DATKVD01; genus DATKVD01. The sequence continues at coordinate 4,335 of DATKVD010000179.1, forward strand.
CTTGCCGGCGTCCTTGCCGACGCGGAAGAGCGCCTCGTATCGCGGCTTGAAGACGCGCCGCCAGTCGCGCGGGGAGATCATGAGTCCGCGCTGCGACGCGAAGTCGTCCCCAATCCCAAGGACCGGCAGGTCGTCGCCACAGGCCGCGGCGGTCTTCTTCGCGTGCTCGAGGACAAAGCGGAAGACGTGCTCGACGACGGCGTCGTAGACCGCCGGGCGCGCCGCGAGGGTCAGCATCGCCTCCTCCATGCCCATCAGGTCGAAGACCTGGCAGAAGAGGGGATGCCAGGCGTCGCTGCGGAGGGCGAGATGGGAGCCGAGCCGCCGGGCGTCCGCGGCAAGCGCGGCGTAGTCGAAGTCGTCTGCGGACGGCCACGGGTAGCGCTCGATGGCGTCGAGCGTCGCGTCGGGCGCAATCGGGTAGTCGCGCCCGGCACCGTAGCGCTCGCGCAGCGTGCCCCAGAAAGAGAGCGGCGAGCCGTCGGGCGCCGTGCGCTGAGGCCCGACATAGGGCGCAGCGACCCCAAGCGAATCGAGACCGATGATCTCCGCGACCTCTTCCGGTGCGCAGCCGAGGCGCCGCGCGACGGCGTCGTTCTCGTCGATCCCCATCACGGCCAGCGGAAGCCTGTCGGGGATTTCGTGCCGCACGGCGGCGAGGAATCGTTCCTTGCCTGTCACGCGATGTGCCTTTCCTCAGCCACGTTCCTGACTCCGGCAGCCGCCGCTCGTGGTCAGCAACAGCGGACAGATGAAGCGCCATCCTACTTTTTCGGCACCAACTCGTCGGGCACGCGGAGGATGAAGACGCCGCGGAGGCCGGTGTCACCCCAGTTGGAGGTGAAGACGACAAACCGTCCGTCGCGGGAGATATCCGCGCGCGGGCAATCCCAGTAGCCCTTGTAACGGGTCTGCACGTGGGCAAGGCGTCTCACGCGCATGCTGCCGTCGGTGGCCAGGAGCATGATCTCCTGCGCGAAGGTCGGCCACGGGGCGTCCTTCGCCGGGTACCGGCCGAAGTAATTGCTGACGAGCACCCACTTCTCGTCGTCGCAGAGCATCGAGAGGTGTCCCCCGGCCGTGTCGAGCGCCTCGTAATGCCTGTGCGGCTCGGCGCACGTGCGGACGGTGAGGGAATTCCGCCAGTTGTCCGCGCCGAGGATGAAGCCGTGCCCGTTGTCGGAGTGTCCCGGCGAGAAGTCCGGCCCGTCGTCGGTGAGTTCGTCGTGCTTGCCCGTCTCGAGGTCATAGACCAGCACATTGAGCAACCCCTTCCCCTGCTGGTCGGTCTTGACGACGAGGTAGCGCCCGGTCTTGTCCACCTGCACCTCGTCGAGGTCCGTCCGCTCGACGTGCAGGAGCACCTTCTCGGGGCTGCGCCGCCAGGCCATGAAGCCCGTCACTTCGTCCTTCCCCAGCTTCTTGATGTGGAAGCCGAACACGTTGTCGTCGAGCGAGCGGCTCATCTGCACGGGGCGCTGGTCGGGAAGTTCCTTCGAGAAATCGTGGATGACGGTGTATTTCTTCGTCTCGACGCTGTAGGAGGCGATGGAGGTCCCGCTGGTGCCGAAGAGGGCCTTCGGATCGGTCGCGCTCCAGATGGAGCCCTCCCAGTTCATGCCCCCGGGGAACGCCGGGTCGCGGACGAAGAGCGGCTCCTTGCCGGTGACCTTGAATGCCTTCGGGTCGAAGTGGTAGAGCGTCGGGCCGCCCTTCCGGGTCTGGATGTGGAAGAGCGTGCTGTCCCGGTTGAAGCTCGGCCAGTAAGAATAGGCGTTCTGCGAGTCCCCGTCGGCCTCGTCGGTCACGCGCAGGATCGTCGTGCCGAACGTGGGGTCGGTGAAGGTCTCGCCCGCCTTCGGCAGCTTCGGCGCGGGCGGCTCGGGGTAGATGCCGAAGTCGGTTTTCGGCTCCGCCTTCGGCTCGAGCTCCGGCGGAACGGCCGTGTCGAGTCGGATGTTGTCCACGAGCACGACCTGTCCCTTCGCGGGGTTGCACGCGAAGATGTCGAGGGCGACGACCTTGCCCAGGTCGGCGCGCAGCGGCGAGAGCGCGTTCGGGTGAAGGAGTGCGGCCACCGTTGTTTTCCCGGGCTTCAACGCCACGGCGTGCTGCCAGCGCGTGATCTGCTTCGCCCAGCCGTTGATGCGCGTGGCCCTCTGCTGGAGGACGCGGAACCCCACGACGCACGGCCGATCGACCGTGACGTCCGCGCGGAAGACCGCGTATTGCATCCAGTCCGCCGCGGGAAGTCTGTCCGTCGTGATCGCCGGCAGACGCCCGCCGTCGAAGGTAACCTTGAGCGCGCGCTTGCCCGACGTCGCGCCCTCAGAGGCGACCTCGACCTTCGCGGCGGGCTCGTCGAGTTCGCTCTGGGGCCGACGGAGCATCGACCAGTTCCCCTCGGCGGGGTCTTCGAAGTCCAGGAGAACCCTAGTGTCGGCATCCGCGAACGCCCCGGCGGAAACGGAAAGCACAACGATAAGAGCGATCCTCGAAAGCGTCGCAATCATGTCAGCCACCTCTTACTGTCTGGGTTTGAGGACGGGCTCGATCGTCCGATAGATTCTGCCGTCCGCGGCGTCATCCATATGGGTTCGCCTCATTAGCAGTAGCCTGAACCGGCCGGTTCTTTCGGCCCGCGAAGCGCATCGTTGGTTATTCTTTTCCCCTTCCCGGTCATTCTCGCCTGTCATTCCATCATGAGGAAGTAGAAGGTTCGTAGACGGCGACGACCATCCCGTAGTAGGTGGGGACCGCATACGAGAGGAAATCCACCGCCATCGGAACGACGCGGAGCGCGCCGGCGAGGATGAGCGTCTGCCACAGCGAATCCGACCATGAATCCTTGAGCATCTGATCGCTGACGCTCAGAAGGCTGTCGAAGCGGCCTTCGGAAACCGCCTTGCAGTAGAGCGCGTCATACTGCGCCGAGGCTGGAGAGAAGCCGAAACGCTCGTGATCGGGATCGTGCGTGTGTCCTTGATCGGCCGAGGCAATGAGTGCGACGCGTTTGCCGGAGTTCCGGGCCAGTTCGGCGAGCAGACTGCCGAAGCGAACAAGTTCCTCGCGCGCGACCCCGGGACTCGGCGCGATCACGACGAGTTGCGGACGCGGTGCGGCCATGGGGCGAAGCGTGAACCACAGGGGAATCAGCGCCCCCCAGGCAAGCGGCAATTCCCCGGCCTCGCCCGATGCAGGCTCAACAGGCAGAGAAGCCTCGCGTCCCGCGTCCAGAATCTCCTGCGCGAGCGGCACGTCACATTCAAAGCGATCCGGGGAGTCGCCCACCAGCGTCCCTGCGACGTGTGCAGCCACCCCGACGGAGATCCCGCCCTTTCCCGAGAACAAGGAGCGGGTCGCGAACTTGTTCTGGGCATGGACCCACTGCGGATCGATCAGGATGAGCGTATCGATTCCTGCGGCCGCAAGCCTGCGCCCGGCCTCTTCCATCGCCGCCCGCGTCTCCGCCATCACCGCCGGGTCCTCTGCCAGTTCGCTGACCACCTCGGGCCCGTGCGGCAATATGGCTCCAAAGACCAGACTCATGCGCCTGAGCTCCCTCCATGAGAATACCGGCAAGACCTCAAGAGCCCGACCGCCCTGCCACGGGCTAAACCGGGCAAAGCATTCCTGTGCCGTCCGGCTTCATCCGCCCTTGGTGGAGCGGTAGTACCCCTGCTCGGCGCTGCGCCAGTACTTGACCATGATCCTCGCCTTCTTCTTCAGGTTGGCGAGTATGTCCGGACCATAGAGGAGGGCGCCTTCCCAGGCCTTGTCCCGGGCGTGGTGGATGAGCGGAACAGGCGACTGTTCCATCAGCCTGATCAACTCGTTCACATTGTCGAGTTCCCAGCGGAGCGTGCGGTACATCATGAAAAGCCCGCTGGAGCCCATGCTGCCGTCATTGGACTGCGGCACGATCTCGGGGTCAACCGATTCGGTCTTCGGGTCCTTGTCACGCGCCATAATGAGCGTGCCCATCTCCAGGAAGTTGTGGACTGTGAACAGCACGCAGGCCTGCGCCCGGCAGCGCAATGCCTCTATCTTCAGTTCCTTCTTCGCACCCGCCCGCTTGGCGATCTTGCCGGCGGCCTCGAAATGACCCGCCGCGGCACGGTAGGTGCCCACGATGCCATACGCGGCCGCGCAGATGGTGGCAGAATGGGCCCAGTTGCTCACGCAGTCGCGGCCCGTCATGTTCAGGTAGTCGAGGTAGGTCTCGGGCTGCGACTCTCTTGACTGATAGATGTAGGGCTCCCAGTAGGACCGCTCGGCCGGCTTGAGGAGACTCTGATGCGCCACCAGCGGCCGCACCAGCCAGCGGAGCGCGAGCACCCCGTAATAGGGGATGCCGATGGCGGCTTCCTTCGTGTGCGCCTCTTTCAGGGAATACCAGGCGTCGATCACCTGCGGCACGGTCTCCTTTCCGTACATGGCTTCGGCAATCCTGGCCGCGACCTGCATGCGCTGTTGCTCGTTCTCGGCGGGCGGCTCCTTCATGGCCGTGGTGAACGCGAGTTCGAACTTGGCGCCTGAAGATGCCGTGTATGATCTGATCTTCGACGTCTTCATTCGGGCGACACCCGCGATTATCGACCATGGTGTCCCCAGACCTTCGACCAGCCCGTTCCCGTAGCCGCCAATATCGCCCAGTGTGAAGGCGGGATCCGCACCCACGTCCCCGCGGTGCGAAGTCACGCCGATACCCGGCTCCAGGCTGCGACGAAGCAGGTGCAATTCGTCCGGCGTCATCATGAAGGGATGCGTGTAAACCCAGGCATCGACACCGGCCTCCCTTGCGCCGTCGCGGATGGTCTTCAGAAAACCAGCCACGCGCAGACCCATGTCGCCCCCCTCTGAGCCGGTGGGGCCGTTGGGATTCACGTACAGCTTGCTCGCCCAGGGATATCCCGCGCCGCAGTCGTTGGTATGGAACCTGAAGATGTTGAGGGCCGGGCAGGCCTTTAGAATCATCTTCACGGCGTCGCGGTACGCCTCGCGCACCTCGGGGTGATCGGTATTCGGGGCGAAGAACATGCCCACCGTGCGCAGGCTGTTGTCGCAACGGCTCCCGCGCCACTCCGGGTGCTTTGCGTAGATGCGCTCGCTGATCCAGTGCGGTTCAAGGCCGTGGTAGGCGCATCGCAGGCCAAGCCGCGCCACGATGTCGTGCTTGGCTTTCATGAATGCCATCTGCCGCTTCTGCCAGGCGGCCGGGTAAAGGTCCTTCAACGCGGGCGGGGTGGCGTGCTTGAAGATGCTGGAGAACCCCATGTTCCACTCGGTCCACGGACTGCCCTCGTTCTCCCCACGATAGTCGGTCCGGTCTCGCAGCGCCGAGATGACCACGTGGGTGGCGCCCATGTCCCGGGCCCTTTTCACGCCGGCCTCGAATCCGTCGAGGTCCCTTTCCCCGATGCCCACCACAAGCCTGTCGCAAGGTCGTTGATTCATCCTGTCTCCTTCGATCGTGGTTCCTGAATCCCCCAGCCGGTGCTTCCGTCATCCACTGTTGGTGACTTGCCCGCACCCCTCCATTATGATATGACATGAGCCCTCCTTCTTCAACACTCGTTCTCTCTCAGAGCCTAGACAGGCTGCACTCGCCGTACAAGAGAAGAAGGACAGCCCTGAGAGCCGTCCTCCTTCTTGAACGTTGGTAGCGACGGCTCGCTACGTAGTCGAGAAGAAGAATCCGGGACGAGTAGTAGAATTCACGTATCTCGCTACCGGGTTAGAGGTTGCGCAAAGATAAGCCCTCTTGCTTGCCGCCTGATGCCAAATTCCCGGTTCTCCGTCTGGTCGTCCGTTGTTACGGTTCTTCCGACTCATCTGCTACCAACACCAACCGATCCTCTACTGAGCACAATCACCTTGCATCGCTCTCATTCACATGGGTTTTAGGCCGGATGGGCTTTTCGGTCCGGTCAGAGGCATCCGGGTCCTGTGCACCCCACTTGGGAGCGCAACCCCGAGGTCGCGAACCCGCTTTGCAGCAGGCATTGGCTCTTGACAGACTGCGACGGAATGACAAGCATGAACACTCGGCAGGAGCGACGTGAATTTCCCGGCAAAGCATCGCTGGGCGATTTGGAAGCTCATCCTTGTGGCAAGGTTCCTTTTCCGAGAGGGTCGGACGATGGCTCGTACACGAAGTGTGTGGCTGGTGGGATGCGTGGCGGCGAGTCTGGCGGTGATGGTATGTGCCGCGGCTGCCCAGGCGGCGGATGTGGGGATTGTGAGCCACGTCAAGATCGTCTCGGACAAGAACCCGGACGACGTATCGAGCCCCGAGGCGTGGAGAAGCACTTTCATCTCGGAAGGGATGAGCGATCAGGAGAAGGCGATCGCGATCTGGCGGACGGTGACCAAGTACCGGCACCAGGAGAACCCGCCGAACGAGGGCGTGGAAGGAGGCGGCAACGTCCACGATCCTTTCAAGACGTTCAACGTGTACGGCTATGGCATGTGCTGCTGCGCGGCGGCCGACATCGAAGGGCTGGCGCGGTACATCGGCATGCCCGCGCGCGGCAGGATCATCAACAACCACAGCGTGCCCGAGGTGTGGTACGACGGCGGCTGGCACCTCCTCGACTCTTCGCTGATGTTCTACCTCATCAAGCCCTCCGACGGCAAGATCGCCAGCGTCGACGAGATGAAGAAGGACATTGCGGACTGGAAGAGGGACCACCCGGAGATCAGGAACGACGCGGACTGGAAGAACTTCGGGAAGAACGAGGGGTGGAAGAAGGGCCCGCCGCTCTTCGCCACGTGCACGTTCTACGACAAGGACGGGATCAACCGCGCGGGGTGGCACGGCTGGTGGTCGAACATGGGCGAGTACAACTACAAAGTCGGGGGCCGCTGGAGGTACGTGGTCCCTCCGGACACCAAAGGCACGGTCAACGTGTTCGACTACGGCGCCGTCATGGGCTACCAGGTGAACGTGCAACTGCGTGAGGGCGAGCGGCTCACGCGGCGGTGGTACGCCAAGGAGGCGGCGACGGGCCTCCGCCGGGGCAACGCGAAGGGCTACCAGAAGTTCCTCGAAGGGGACATGCGCGCGCTGGGCCTGCAGAAGGATTTTGGCGATCTCGCACCCGGGCGCGTCGGCAACGGCACGGTCGAATACGACGCCCTGGCGGATTCGAAACTGGCCGCCGACGCGATTGCGTGTGAGAACCTGAAGGTCGAAGGCGGGAAGATCCGGATCGTGGACGCGGCAAAACCGGCGACGCTGATCGTGCGAATGTCCTGCAGTTACGTCTATCTGAACGGCGAGGTGACCCTCAATCCGGCGACGGGCGTCGGCGGATCGGCAAAGGTTTCAATCAGCCTCAACAACGGCCTGGACTGGACGGAACTGGTGAAGCTCGACAAGCCCGGCGAGCAGAAGATTGACCTCAAGCCGTACGTATTCAACAAGTACGACTACCGTGTGCGGCTGGAGTTTGCGGGCGCCGACGCGGGCCTCGACGGCCTGAAGTTCGCGAACGACTTCCAGCACTCGCAGGCGCCGCTGCCGATCATCACCGAAGGCGAGAACAAGCTGACCTTCTCGGCGGACGGCGTCGCGGAGGGAACCGTGACGGTGCAGGGGAACATGAACGGGCCGGGCGGGGACAAGCCGGGCCGCCCGCTCTGCATCGGGGATTTCCATCCGACCGTGAATGGGGCGGACATGAAGCGGTTCGCGATAGGCACTACCCCCGAGCACGACGAGAAAGCCGCGACGTTCGCCAACCTGCAGAAGCCGTTCGCCAATCCCCCCAATCACGGGACCGCGATCGTGCCGGTCGCGACCCCGGGAGATATCACGCGCATCCGCTTGGGCGTCCACTGGCGGGCGCGGAATCCCGCGGACGGCTATACGGTGAGCGCCTCGTTCGACAAGGGTCGGACGTGGAAGGAGATGTGCAAGCTGGACCTGGCCCATCCGGCGAAGAGCGGCTACTTCGTCTTCAACGACGTGCCGGCGGGCGCCAGAGACGTCCGGATCAAGTTCGATGGAACCCAGACGACCGGCACAGAGATTTTCGACCTGCGGATCGACGTCGACTACAGGGAGCCGGCGGGCGGGTTCCGCCCGGTGAAGGTGACGTACACGTGGGAGGAAGGCTTCCCGGCGGCGGCTGAAGGGCCGCGCCGCACGGTCAAGACCGACGAGCACGTCTGCATGAAGCCGGGAGACATGTGGACGATCCGCTGCGGTCCGGGAACCGTAGTGAAGAGCTATGCCGTGGAACTGGCGAAGTAAGCTCAGGAGGAAAGCAGACCGTAGCCTGAAGCCGATACCCCTTCTTCTCGCGGGTCCATCCTGGGATTCCGGTCAGGCCGCCTGCCCTGAGAGATTCGCCCATTGGCGCCCAGTGGGAAGTTCCTGTCCACGGCGCGGGTCATTCGCCTCGTCGCCTCCACTTCCCCTCCGGCGCAGGCGTGGGGCATACAGTCCACTGGACAGCCTATTTCATCTTCGCCAGGAACGCCCGCGCCGGCTCCTGCTTCCCACGGGGCAGGCGGTGGAGCATCTGTCTGCCCTTGCGCTCTCAATACACAAGGCCCGAATTCCGCATCAACTCAAGGTGATGGCTGCCCGCAGTCACGGTGTTGGTCCACGCGCCGATACCGGCCGGATGGATCTTACGGGAAGGACAACTATTTTCTCTTCGGCACGAACTCATCCGGCACCCGGAGGATGAACACGTCGTGCCGGCCGGAGCCACCCCAGTTGGAGGTAAAGGTGACGAAGCGTCCGTCGCGGCTGATGTTGGCGCGCGGCTCGTCCCAGAATTCCCTGCGGACGGAATGGTGGTGGGCAAGCCTGCGCACGAAACCCGGGCCTTTGGTGGTGACCTGGAAGATCTCGTCGTGGAAGAGCCCCTTCGAGAGGGGCGGCTTGCCCGTGTAGGAGCTGACGAGTGCCCAGTCCTCGTCGTCGGCGAGCATGGAGATGTGGAAGGACTGGGTCCAGTCCTTAGGCCACCGCAGGATGTGGATGAAGTTGTGCGGGTCCTCAAGCTTGCGCAAGGTGACGCTCGGGCCGAGGCCGTCGCAGTCGTGGGAGCTCACGGCGACGACGGTGCCATGACCGTTGTCGGAGTGTCCGGGCGCCCAGTCGGGCTCGAAATCGGTGAGATCCCATGCCTTACCAGTCTCGAGGTCGGCGATGCGGACGCGGATGACGTGGCCCCTTCCCGTCTGTCCCGTCTTGATGACGAGGTACCGGCCGGTCTTATCGATCTGGACCTCGTCGAATTCGGGGTTCGCCTTCTCGTTCAGGAGGACCTTGTCCCTATCGCGCGACCACACCGTAAAGCGGACGGCGACCCGCCTGTCCGGCTTGTCGACTGTGAAGGCGAACGTCTTGTCGTCAAGGCTCTTGCTCATCTGCCAGAAATTTCCCTGCCCGAAGATGCCGGTGAAGTCCTTGAGGAGCGTGTACTTCTGCTCGACGACGTTGTAGCTGTAGAGCCTCAGCCCCTCGTGACAGTACATCAGATCCGGGTTATCCCCGCTCCACTGCGTGTGGTCCCAGCGTACCTTACCGCCCCCAGGCGGCTTGCCGGGAAAGAGCGGGACCTTCCCCTTGATGCGGAACGCAGCCGGATCGAACGAGTAGAGCACCGGCTTCCCGCCGCAATTGATGTAGAAGCGAGTCGAGTCTTTGTTGAAGGTGTGCAGGTAGGAGTAGCGGTGCTTGCAGTCGCCGTCGGCCTCGTCGGTGACGCGCATGATCGTCGTGCCGAAGTCGGGGTCGACGAAGGTCTCGCCCGCCTTCGCGAGGAGCTTCGGAGGTTCGGGCAATGGTCCGGGCCAGTCCGGATAGACCCCGCGGTCGGTCTTGAAGGTGGGCGATTTCGGCTCCGGATCGGCCGCCGACAGAACGCTTCCTCCGACAATGATAACCAGCACGAACATCATGATTCCGTTGCGCATGGCATCGCGCTCCTTCACGGAAAATCCAAAACCCCCTCGCCCGACTCCCCTCAGGAATGTCTCCGCCGAAACCCGGGACAAGCCAGCCGCTGTCACTTCATCTTCGCCAGGAACGCCCTCGCCAGCTCCGGCTTCCGAGGCTTCGCCGTCACTGCAGCTTGATTCTGCAATAGCGCATCGTGCCCTTCGACTCGCCCAGCATGTCAATGGTCATGGAAGGCGCTGAGCCGCCGCGAACTCCGGCAGTGAAGAAGCTCTCCATCGGGACCTTGAGAGGCACCTTGACCGGCTCTCCCAGCGCCCCGTCGCCGTGGATCTCGACGAGGCGATTCTCCGAAACCCGCGT
>DATKVD010000180.1:0-10053 GCA_035530235.1 Planctomycetota bacterium
CCCGATGCAATAGAGCTCCTCGCCGCCGCGAAGGTAGAGCCGCGTCCCGGCGAACACCGGACCTGCCCCCGACCCCTCGTCGAGGAGGTTCTTCGAGACCTCCTTGTAGACCCGTCCCGGCTCGAGGACCAGCATGGTGCCGGTGTCGTTGGAGAGGAAGAGTTTCCCCCCGGCGAGGGCGAGGGAGGGGTAGAGGTTGGCGGGTGCCATGGCGGCCATCCCCCCGGCCGACGGGATCTCCAGGGTCTTCTTCCAGACCGTCTTTCCCGTGGCGGCGTCGAGGGCATAGAGCACGCCCTCGTTGCACACGACGTAGAGGATGTCGTCGTGCCAGACGGGCGACGAGAAGAACTCCCCTTCCAGGTCGACCTCCCAGAGCGGCTTGCATTCGATGGTCTCGCCGGGTTTTTCGGGAAGCCTGAGTGCGGTGGACGTCACGTCGGCGAAGTAGATCACGTCGTCCCGGATGACGGGGGAGTTGTATTGCGTGCCGGCGATGGCCTTGGCGAGGATCGTGCCGTCGGCGACGCGCACACAGTCGCCGGCCGGGGTGATGACCACCGTCACGTCACCGATCGTCGCGGCGATCGGGGTCCCGTAGTAGGTCGAGACGGCCTCCTTCGCCTCCCAGAGCGTCCTGCCGGAGACCGGATCGAGGGCGGTGAGGTGACCGATGCTGACGAGGAGTCTGCCGTGGACGAGGACGGGCGAGGCGGCGCGACCGTACTCCGTGGACGGGGGACGGTCGAAGTACCGGACCCACTTCCGGTTTCCCTCGAGGTCGCAGGCGACGACGATGCCCGAGCCGTATGAGGCATAGACGGTCTTCCCGTCGGTGACGGGCGTCGGCGTCGAGAACCCGCAGCTGGACGGGTAACGCTTCTCCTCCACCTTGATCTCCGCCGGGAGGGAGTCGAACCCGTTGTCCTTGTCCCACAGGATCTTGCCGTCCTTCGCGTCGACACAGGCGAGCTGGTCCTGTTCCGAGGTCACGAAGACGCGGTCCCGGACGATCACGGGCGAGGAGAAGCTTGCGCCGACCCGGGTCCGCCAGAGGATGCCGGTCCCGTCGTCACTGTCCCACCGGGTGGGTGCCGTGACGTTCTCGAAGCGTCCGGTGCCGTCACGCCGCCAGCCGAACACCTGTGCCGGTGTCACGGTTACGGCCGGCGTGGGCGTCGGTTCGTTCGGGGCGGGCGGCTTCACAGGCTGGGCGTCCGTCGCCACGGGTGTCTCCGACGACGGCGGCGCTTCCTCCCTCGTGCAGCCGGCGGCCAGGAGCGTCAGCATCCCGATGATCATCACCTTCTTCATGGAACCCTCCGTTTCTGTCTCTTCTTCTTCTGCTTCTGTACCTACGGCCTACAGCCTTCAGTCTTCAGCCTGTATTATCTCCCGATGCAGTACAGATGCGCCTCTCCGCGGAGGTAGAGTCGCTTGCCGTCGAAGACGGGGGACGCGGCGAACCGCTCGGGGCGCTGCCACCACTGGCCGACGCCCACCGCTTCGGCGACGCGGTTCTTCGCGACCTGTTTGAATTCGCGTCCGGGCTCGAAGACCACGCACGTCCCCGTGCAGCTCAGGGCGTAGAGACGTCCGCCCGCGAACGTCACGCTCGGCGAGATGAGACTCCAGCCCGGCCCCATGTCGAGGTCGAGCAGCCTGCGGTAGACGACCTCGCCCTTTTCGACATCGACCACCGACAGCATCCCCGAGTTGTGCAGGCAGTAGACGAGACCGTCGTGGTAGACGGGGCTCGCCGTCCAGCAGCTGCCGAAGACATAATGTCCCGACGCGTCGAGCTTGACCTTCACGTGCGAGACCTGCGGGAGGTGGTCGTCGGGCCCCGTGTCCGGGGGAGGCAGCTTGAGGATGTGAAGTGTCCCGCCGGAGTCGAGCTTGAACACGGTGTTCCCCTGAACGACGGGGCTCGGGCGCTGCAGGCCGCCACACATGGACCTGTCCTGGTAGACCGCGACGCCGTCGCTCGCCCGGCGGATGGTGCCGTTGGGCGTGATGAACATCGCGACGCCCCCGATCTTGAGCGGATGCATCCACCCGTGAAACGCGTACCACCACTGCTGCTTCGGATCGGTGCAGATGGGCTGGACCCAGAGCGGCTTGCCGGTGGCCGCATCGAGCGCCCGGATGTCGCCCAGGTAGACGATGAGCTTTCCGTCGAGGAGAAGCGGCGACGTCTCGAACCCATGGTGCTGTGCGCCGCGGTTGTCGAGCGCGATCCACCGGCGGTTCCCGTCGAGGTCGTAGCACGCCGCGATGCCGCTGGCATACCACGCCCAGACGTGCTTCCCGTCGCTCGTGGGCACGAACCCCGCCATGCCGAGGTCCTGCTCCTTCGTGAAGGTATATTTCGCCGGGTCGATCTTGCGCATGGCGTCGTAGAGTTTCCGCTGGAGGTCGTGTTTCGCGAGGAGCTGCTCGCGGGTGAGTCCTTCGGGCGAGGCGAAGACGTCGTTGAGCGTTTTGAGTTCCGCGTTGAGCTTCGCGGCCTCCTCGAACGGTGGGCCCCGGCGCTCGGCCTCGGGCGTCGCTTCGAAATAGTTGTTCGACCGCACCCACAGCACCTTGCCGGTGTTCTTGTCGAGACAGACGAGGTCGTAGGGCTCCGACTGGAGGAACATGCGTTCGCCGACGACGATGGGGGCCGCCCCGCCGCCGAGGGTCGGCATCAGCCGTTCGCCCACGACGATCGGCCCCTTGACGCCGACCGGGGGCTCGCACCAGAGCACGTTCCGCGCCTCGGGTTTGCCCTTCAGGTCGCCGCGGAAATAGGCGTAGACGAACGCGTAGCAGGTCTTGTCCCTCAGGCTGGGCATCGTGCGGACGAGCAGACGGTTCCATCCCTTGCGGAGCGGAAGGGCGACGTTCACGCGGGCGTACTGGACGTTCTTGTCCTTCGGCTGATAGACGGGCTTGCCGTTGACCCATATCACCGAGCGTCCGCCGACGACGAAGCTCGCGAAGAGCGACGTGTCCGCGGGCGCGTAGACCCACGCGTGGGCGTAGGCGGCGACGTCGGTCTTCTTGTCGAAGAACGCTTCGAGGTCGAGCAGGGCCTCGTCGGTCGGCATCGCCTTCCACGTCGCGGCCCCGACCGCTTCGCCGGCGTCGGGGGCGAAGTCGGCTTCGCCCTTGACGATCTCGGTCTCGCCGGTCGGTTCGTTCGGGGCCTCGAACGGTCCCGCGACGAGCCACTGACGGATGACCCCGTCGGCGAGCGACGCACCCGCGGGGTCGTCGCCCTTCGGTTTCGCCGCCTGCACGCGGAACCCTTCGAGCGACACGCCGTAGCCCCACTGCAGCGGCGGCGTCGCGTCGGGGTATCGGCCGCTGCCGTCACCGCGCCACCCCGTGACCTGGGCGTCGACGGATGCGGACAGAACGATTGCGAACAGACCGGCCAGCATGATCGTGCGTTTCACGGCTTCTCCTCCTCGATACAGTAGACGTACCCGTCGGTGCGGAAGTACATGCGGCGGCCCTCGAATATCGGGCTGGACGCCATGAGGTCCTGGTGGTTGTTCCAGCCGGCCTTCACCTCGTTCTCCAGGCGGTTTCTGGCGACGAGCTTGAAGCTCCGGCCGGGTTCGATCATCAGGCACGTTCCCTGGTTTCCGAAGAGATAAACGTGCTTGCCGGCCAGCGTCGGGCTCGCGCTCATGCCGCCCCGGCCTGCCCCGTACCCGTGGTGCATGAAGAGGTCCGCATCGAGCAGCTGCTGATAGACCACCTCGCCCTTCCCGACGTCCACGACCGAGAGAACGCCATCCGCGCTCACGCAGTAGACGAGGCCCTCATGAACCAGGGGAGAGGCGTTCTGTTCGCCGAAGCACCAGATGGGAAATCGTTGGGTGTCAATCCGGACGCTCTTCTCTTTCTTCAACTTGAACGGTTCGGCGGCTGACGGGGGAAAACTCCAGACCTGAAGATCCACCAGTCCACCGTTGTCCTGCTGCTTGCACATCTTGTACATCGTCGTGCCATTGAAGACCGGCGTTGCATAGCCGTTGCCGATGAAATCGTAAAAGACCTCGGCGATGCACGTAAGGAATTTCCCGTCCCGGGCCCGCGCGACGTAGGCGGTGGTGACGAGGAGCGGCTCCTTGTTCAGGGTCCGCGACAGCAGCGACGAGGTGAATGCAGACAGGTTATTCCTGTAGTAGACCGCACGGTCGGGATTGGCGATCTCGGATCCCTTGTCTCCCGTGTAATCCTCGCGCGTGATCCGCCACTGCTGCTCTCCGGTCTGCGCATCCAGAGCCACCGTCCCCCACGGATTGTCCGCGATGAACTTGCCGTCGACCAGGATGGGCGACGGGGGATAGATGACGCGCTCGCCGTGGAGCTTCAATTCCCGGGCGCGGATCCACTGCCGGTTGCCCTCCCGGTCGTAACACACCAGCAGCGCCGCAACGTAGCTCACGTAGACCCGCTTCCCATCCGTTACCGGCGTCTGGATCGAGACGCCTACTTCGCCGCCTCCCCTGGTGACGCCCCATCCCGAGTACTTGCCGGCATCGACCTTCTCCATCAACTTGCTGATCTGCTGCTCGAGCTCCAGCTTCTTGTCCTCGAGTGGCGCCCCGGTCGCGTAGCTCTCGTCGGTCTTGCGCAGTCTTGCCGCCAGCGGCTCGATCTCCTTCACGATCTCGGGATGCGCCTTCTTCTCCTCTTCTGTCATCGCATCGTAGAACGTGCTGGTGCGGACCCAGAGCAACTTGCCGTTCTTCTTGTCAAGGCAAACGAGCGTTCGGTACTCGCAGGTGACAAAGAGCTGGTCCCCGGCGATGACCGGCGTCGAAGCGCTGGAGCACTGCCACGTGGGGATCGCCGGCATCCGGTGTATCCAGGCCACGTTCCGAGTTGCATAGTCGCCGTCGGGCATCCCGAAAAGGGAGAGGCGGGAATCGAGCCCTTCACCGCCGGTACACGTGACCTTCCCGGATAGCACCTTGAGCAGGATGCGGTTCCAGCCTTTGACGAGGTCAGCTTTGTTCGTTGCGAGCTTTCCGTTGACGAACACCTGTCCGGCGGCGCTGTGCATGGCATGAAGCCCAAACGTCCCGCCGGAAGGCGAGAAGACGTAGGCGTGCGCCAGCACTTCCACCGGCGGCAGGCCCGGCTTGTGATCGCGACCGAGGAGCGTGGACCAGTCGAGAATGGTGCTGTTGATCACAACCGTCTTCCATTTCACGCCGGTGCCGGGCAGTTCTTCTCCTTCGGCTGGTCGCAACGCGCCGGCGTCAGGCACGATGGTATCCTTCTTCAGGTTGAAGCCCTTCGGCACTTCGATCGGCCCGGCGACAAGCCATTCCGAGATCACTCCTTGCTTCATCGGTTGTCCGGTCTCGCCCTCGGCGGGCCTGGCCGCCTGGCACCGTAACTGCGATACGGCAACGGACTCGCGTCCCCAGTGCAGCGGCGGATCTGCGTCGGGGTAACAGCCGCTGCCGTCCCCCCGCCAGCCGACCGTCTCGCCGAACACACCCGCCGACAGCAATACGCACGCGACAACAGCCGCTGCCCTTCTCATGCGAGTCTCCGTTTCCGTTTCTTTTTCTTCTTCTGCTGCTTCTGCCGTACCTACAGTCTGCAGCCTGAAGCCTCAAGCCTGCTGTTCTCACTTCCCGATGCAGTAGAGGTTCGCTTCGCCGCGGAGGTACATCCTTCCACCCTCGAACACCGGGCTGCTGTAGAAGACCTCCTGCGGGTTCACGGGGTAGTCCCGCTCGAGCAGTGTCTCGATCCTGTTCCTGGCGAGCGGCTTGTACTCCCGTCCGGGCGCGAGGACGAGGCACGTGCCCTGGTTGTCCATGAGGTAGACGTTCCCGCCGCCGAGCGTAGGCGACGAACACATGCCGGCGGCGTTATAGTGGAGCATCGGCTTCACGTCGAGGTCGCGCCGGTAAACCGTCTTGCGGGTGTTGGTGTCGAGCACGACGAGACGTCCCTCACGGTCCACGAAGTAGAGGAGTCCGTCGTGGACGAGCGGCGCGCCGAAGGTGGTAAGGCCCGGGCACTCAAAGGGCGTCACCGCCCCCGTGAACGCGTCGACTTTGCACCCGGAGAAATCGATCGCGACGTAGCCGAGGTACTGGAGGTAGAGGATGGGCTTGTCGAACACGGCGGGCCCCGCGCCCGAATTCCACTTGTGACTCCAGAGGACCTTGCCGTCGGAGACGCGGATGACCTCGCCCGCGCTGCCCAGGACCACCTCCGTGCCGCCCACCACGCCCGAATTCATGCAGATCATGCTGCTCCCCACGTCCTTGTTCTTCCATGCCAGCGACCCGTCGGAGGCGTTCAGTCCAACCATGCCGTGGTAGACGATGCCGACGACGAACTTCCCGCCGATGAGCACCGGCGAGCAGGGATACTGGTACGGGCCGTATTTCTCCTTGGGGTCTCTCAGGATCAGGTCCACGCGGGTGATCCACCGGCGGTTGCCCTGGAGGTCGTAGCAGGCGGCGACGCCGTTGGTCACCCAGACGTAGACGTACTTGCCGTCGCTTGCGGCCGTTGGGGTGGTCCAGCCGGCGACCGGGCGGTGCGAGGTGGGATGTCCCTCGATGGACATCGTGTAACGGTCCTTGTCGATGGCCACGAGGGCATCGTGGACCTGCTTCTGAAGCACGATCTTCTCGGCGAAGGTCCGGGCGGCGAGGCGCTTGTCCATCAGCTCCGCGACGTTCTTATAGGCCGGGCTCTTCGCCCGGTCCTGAGCGCTCGTCGCGTCGAAGAAGCTGTTGGACCGCCGCCAGAGGAGCTTCCCGTCGCTCTTGCGGATGCAGACGAGCTCGTCCGGGTCGGCCATCACGAAGATGCGGTCGCCCACGACGATCGGAGACGCGTTGCTGTTGTCGCCGAGCCGGGTCTCCCAGAGGATGTTCTTCGTCTCGTATTCGGCGTCGCCCTCGGCCGTGAGCCGCAGGTGAACGTTCCCGCTGCCCTTGAGCAGCACACGGTTCCAGCCCTTCCTCAGAGGGACCGAGACGCGGCTGGCGGTGACGCCGAAGGGCGTCGGGTAGTAGTTGCCCAGCCCCCAGCTGATGTTGTTCATGGCCCAGATCGACAGGCGTCCCTTGGGGTTCGCATAGACCACGTTCCCGTTGACCCGGACCTTGAGTGCCCCGGCGTGGTCCGCCACGAACACCACCATGCCGTCGGTCTTGGAGAAGAGATAGGCGTGGGCGTAAACGAAGTTCTCCTGCTTTCGTCCGGCGAGGTCGCCGAGGTAGATCCAGTCGAGCTCGGTGCCCTGGAGCGGATCGCTCTCCCTCTTCTTGACCACGAGCGGCTTCCAGGTCAGCTCGCCGATCTTCTCATCGGCGCTCGGCTGGAGGTCGGCCTCGTCCGGGAGATAGGCCTGTCCCAGCGGGTCCTCACCGGCCGACGGGTATGGGCCGATCATCAGCCATTCCTTGACGAGGAAGTGTTCGAGCGGCCGGGCGTCCTCGCCGGGCTCGGCCCCGGCGGGCCTGTTGACCGCGGTGAGCATGTCGTGCACGGGACTCTTGGGCCACTTGCCCCACTCGACGGGCGGCGTCGCATCCGGATACCTCCCCGTCCCGTCGCCCCGCCACCCCACGACCTCGCCGAACACACCCGTCGCCAGCAACAGCAGCGCGATAAGAACCGCCGACTTTCTCATGCAGCCCTCCGTTCCCATTTCTTCTTCTGCTGCTGCTTCTGCTGTACCTGCGGCCTACGGCCTTCAGTCTTCAGCCTGCCGTTCTCACTTCCCGATGCAGTAGAGGTTCGCTTCGCCGCGGACGTAGATGCGATTCCCGTCAAACACGGGGGCGGCGTAGGTGCTGAACTCCTGCCAGCCGTCGCCGGTGTGGGTGCGTTCGACGAAGGTCTCGATGTGGTTGAGCGCGACCTCTTTGTACTCTCGTCCCGGCTCGAAGACGACGCAGTTGCCCTGGTTGTCGAAGCAGTAGAGGTATTTCCCGCCGAGCGCCAGCGGGGCCGTGAGGGCCACCGAGCGCACGTCGACCCGCGGCTCGAGCGGGAGCTGCTGTCGATACACCAGCTTCCCGGCCTTCGCGTCCACCACGTAGAGCATGGCCTTGTAGTCCACCAGGTACATCAGGCCGTCGTGATAGACCGGCGCGCTGAACTGGAAGAGGTCGACCCAGGTGCCCTTGGGGTTGTAGTCGTCGCCCTCGGCCTTGTTCTGGGAAAGGAGGCTCGCCTCGCCCGCGCGCTTC
The DNA here is from genome assembly GCA_035530235.1 of Planctomycetota bacterium. Lineage (GTDB taxonomy): Bacteria > Planctomycetota > DG-23 > DATKVD01 > DATKVD01 > DATKVD01. Next base: position 8,235 of record DATKVD010000180.1, read on the forward strand.
ACGGGCTGGAGCGCCTCGCCCCTGGCGTCGGTGAAGTCGTAGATGTGGAACTGGATGCCCCCGACGGCGATGGGAATGCAGAGCAACTTGTCCACGAACGTCCCGCCGCCCGAGCCCAGGTACTTCGTGTCCTTGTTCTCCCACAGGATTTTCCCGTCGGAGGGGCGGAAGATGGCGGTCATGGCGACGACGACCTCGGCGCCGTCGATGACGGCAGTCATGGGACCGATGCACAGGCTGAGGTTGGGCTTGCGCCAGGCGACCGCGCCCGTCTTCGCATCGAGCGCGAACGTCTCCTTGTCCCAGAAGATGAGCCGGCCGCCGGCGAGCGCCGCGCCCGCCGGGTAGAAGAACGGCCCGTCCTTGTCCTTCGGGTTACGAAGCAGCACGTCCACCCGCGTGATCCACCGCCGCTTCCCGTCCAGGTCGTAGCACGCGGCGACGCCGTTCGTCATCCAGACGTAGACGTATTTCCCATCGCTCATGGGTGAGGGGGTCGTGAAGCCGGTGGAGTGCCAGTGTCCCTCGGGGTGGCTTTCCATGTTCATGCCGAACTTCGCGGGGTCGGCCTTCTGCAGCAGCTCCTTGACCTGCCTGAGGAGTTCACGTCGCTTCTCGAGGTCGGTCTCCTTCAACGCCTGCTCCTCGAGCGGCTCGATCTCCTTGAAGACGGGATTGGCGTCGCGCTCAGGCGCAGGCGTCGCTTCGTAGTAGTTGTTGAACGCGTGCCAGAGGACCTTGCCCGTCCTCCTGTCGAGGCAGATGAGCTCGTCGTGCTCGGAGACGACGAAGATGCGATCGCCGACGATGATGGGGTTGGCGTTGCTGGTGTCGGGGAGCGGCGTCGTCCAGAGGATGTTCCGGTCCTCGTAGGTGACGGGCGGGACGTCGATGAAGCGCGGAAGGAACGCCCAGCCCCTGCCCCACTCGGTGCGCGCGCCGCTGAGTTTGAACAGCAGACGGTTCCAGCCCTGCTTGAGCTCGACCTCGACGCGCTGCGAGCGCGACCTCGGCAGGTACCAGAGCCTGTTGCGGCTCATCGGCCCCCACCAGCCGAAGCCGATGCTGACGCCGGGGTTCGTGAGGACGACCTTCCCGTTGAGCCAGAGCTTGCAGCCGCCGGTGTGGTCGAGCATGAGCGCGACCTTCCCGGCCCTGGGCGAATAGAGATACGAATGGGCATAGGCCACCTGGCCGACCTTGGGCTTGCCCAGGGCCCTGTGGATGGGCAGCGGCTCCACCTCGTTGAGGACGTGGGCGGGTCGGTCCTGCTTGAGGAACTTCCACTCGAGCTCGCCGACTTTCTCGCCCACCTCGGGCTGAACGTCCGTCTCGTTCGCAAGGAACGCTTCGTCGAGCGCCGTGGCCGGGTCGTTCGGGGTGAACGGGCCCAGGACGAGGCACGCGAGCAGCGCCCCGTCGGTCATCGGCTGCGCCGCATCATCGGCCGCGTTCCCCCTGGGCTTCTTCGCCTGGACGCGCAGGCCCTTCACCATGCTGTTCTTGAGCGTGCGGCCCCACTCGACGGGCGGGGTGGCCTTGGGAAACCGTCCCGTCCAGTTCTGCCGCCAGCCGACCACCTGGCCAGGCGCACCGCCCGCCAGCACAAGCAACACACCGATCATCAGCGCTTTCTTCATGCCGCCCTCCAGCCGCCTCTTCTGTCGTGCCTTCGGCCCGCCTCATTCCCCGATGCAGTAAAGGTACTTGTCGCCGCGCACGTAGAGGCACGGGCCGTCGGCGACGGGGGTGCTGGCGAAGCCCTCGGGCTTGGCGCGCCAGTGCCCCGGCCAAGTCATGTCCTCGATCTTGTTGCGGG
>DATKVD010000181.1:0-6061 GCA_035530235.1 Planctomycetota bacterium
CTGGAAGAAGATACGGGCCAGACGCCGCGGGTACATCTGCGTGCTCCTGCTCGCGATTGCCCTCGCCGTGGCCGCGCTTATGACCGGCAACCCAATCTACTGGGCCATCCGGCTGGCCGTCATCATCGTCTTCCTCATCCTCTTCCTCGGGACGGCGCACGCCGTACTCGGCTACCCGGCATGGAAGCTCGTGTTGATGGCCATCGGAATCTTAATCCCCTTCGTCTCGCTCATCGTCCTCGGCGTCGTAGACCACAAGGTCTACGCCAGGATGCGAGAAGCGTCGGGCGCTCCGCCACTCGCCCCCGTCACCGGCTTCGCATACTTTTCGCTCCTCCTGTGCATAGTTCCCGTCGTGGGGCTCGCCCTGTCGATCATCGCGGTGGTGCGCATCAGGAGAAGCGCCGGTGCACTGCGCGGCATGGCCATGTCCATCGTCGCGATGGTCATCAGTGCCCTCATCACGGGCGTCTGCCTCCTCGGCCTGATCGCGTCCCTCCTTCAAGAGACAACCTGACCCGGTTGCGGGGCAGCGGCAGAGACGTCGGGGCGCACCCACCTGTGCGCCCTCTTTGCCTTGCGGCACACCCCGAATACCCCCCAGATTTCCTTCAGCCGTTCACTATTTCTTTGCCTTCGGGAACCCTAAAACAGAAAAAATGCACGACTTTTTTCGGGGTTTGGACCCCGTGAGCGGGGTTTTTGCGTGAGAACACTCACGGAGTGGGCCGGTTTTGTTTGCCCTCGTCGGTACTACGGGGAGGGCGAGTCGAAACTCCAAACTCGAAACTCAAAAGTCAATGGCAGCCACGTTCCGCTGTGACCTTCGAGTTTACAGTTTCGAGTTGCGACTGCCGTCACGGAAGAAACCGTTTCGGTCGGCGCAGTTTCTCGGGCAGGTATTTTTCGATGACGTAGTTGAGTCCGTACATTGCGAAGGCCTGCTGCTCTGCACGGACGCCCATCTCGATCATCTGCTTCAGCGCCGCCACCCACTCCTTGTGATGCCGGATGAACGGGTCGTTCTTGAGGGCGTCCTTGGCGCGCTTGACGTCCACGTCCTTCAGGGGATGCGTGGGCAGCTTGTAGTCGACGACGTCCTGCGGGGTGACGCCCAGGAACGTGGCCTGCGGGACGCAGAAGAACTTGTTGACGTGCGCGGCGTTTCCGGAGCCGACCTTGAGCGTCCGGTAGATGTTGCAGATGCCGTAGGGGTCGCCGTCGACGAACGCATAGACCGGGACCTTGAGGGAGTCGGAGAGCCGGCGGACGAACCTCCGGCACGCACGCGTCGGCACGCCCCCCATCGACACCAGGATGCAGTTCGCCGTCTTCCAGTAGTTGTGCTTCACCAGCCGCTGAAACATGCCCGCCGTCTCGATGGCGAGGACGAACCGGGCCTTCGACTGGAACTTGAGGTGCTCGACGCTGATGGGAATGGAATACGCCCCCGAGCCGAACCGGGTGCAGTCGATCTCGAGCGGACGTCCGCGCTCGTCACGGTCGACCACGATCAGCCGACCCGCCACCTCGCCCCCGTGCTCCTCCGGGATGAACCCCAACTGCTCGCGGTTGACGCCGAACATCGCCTCCACGTCGTCCATCACGGTGTCGGATTCGTCCTGCTGGTCGAACCGTGCCTCACCCCAGTTCTTCGAGATGTAGTAGGCCTCCCGCTTCGACGCGATGTCGTCCTCCTCGATGAGGTCCTTCGAGAGGGACATCATCTTGAGGGTCTGCGCGAAGGTCTTGACGGTGCCGACGGTGAGACTGCGCTCCTTCTTCTTTCCGACGAGTTCGAAGTACCCGACCCTGGGGGTGTACTTGACGTTTCCGAGGGCACGCACCGGGAGCTGCATCTTGGGCTTGCGCCGTCTGAGGATGCTGCGGTAGACGTTGTCCGCTTCGTCGACGATCTGCTTTAGAACGCTCTTTGCCACAGTGGTCCTCCCGTCATGAATCGAATTCCTGAGAATTCACTTTGGTTTTTCATACCCGGGCGGCGGCGTGAAGCGGCCGGGTTTCGTGTCGGTGGAAGCCGTCGTGCCGACCGGGCCGATGTACTGCCTCGCCAGGACGAAGTTATCGTAGTAGATATACTGGTTTTTGGGCGAGGTCCAGGTGCCGCCGAAGTAGGCGTTGACGAAAAGCTGGTCGATCTTCATCTCGTCGATGTCGCGGAAGCGGACGTCGGTGCGTCGGCCGACGCGTCGGCCGTCCAGCCACAGCTCCACGACGCCGTCCTGTCTGCCCGGCTCGCCGCGCGTCCCGGCGGTGTTCAGCTTCATGTGAAGCTCCATGCAGTACCACCGCCCGCCCTGCCACAGTTTCGTCTGTCCGTCGAGTTCCGTCCCGAAATCGTCGCCGTAGATCGTGCGCTGGTCGGCGTGATAGGTGTACATGTTGACGGTGCCGCCGCGCCCCCAGCAGATGCGCGTGCTGAACCCGTTCTTTCCGTTCGCACGACGTCCGCCCCACCCCGCCTGCTGTCCGGGCGCCCAGCCCATCAGTCCGGGCGTCTTGCCGCCGCGACCGAAGTCGAACCCGTCGTCGAACTTCACGTAGTACCGAAGGTAGGCCTCCTCGAGAGGCGGATCGATGGTGAGCTTCCACGAGCTGCCGTAGTGGGCCCCGCGCGGGAAGAGGATCTTGACGACGGCCTTGCCGCCGTCGTCGGCCGAGTGGTCACGGACAAGTTCGAGGTTCTGCGGCATGCGCCGCTCGCCCCACCGCTTGAACCAGTCGGCCATCTCGAACGTCTCGTAGAAGAGGACGTCTTTCCGGTCGCGGAGTCCGCGCTCGGGCGGACCCGCATCCGCCTGCGCGCAAAGCGCGCCAATCCCAATGGTCAAGATCAGAGCCCTTCGAATCAAAACACGGTTCCTTTCGGGACGTCACACTCACTCGCCGCGCATGGGATACCGTCGCGGCTTGAACTCCGGCGTCAGCGTCCGCTCCTCGACGAGCTTGCCGGCCTTGACGTCGATGACCATGACGTCCGCCTGGCGCTCACGACGCGAGCCGCGCTCGATCACCGCCGACTTCTCGTTGAACGCTTCCGGTGCGTTGCAGAAGACCGCCCACACGCGCATCCCGCGGTTCATCGGGTTGAACGTGACCGTCGCGACGACGTGTCCGTCGAGATCGACGACCTTCTCTCCCTCCAGCTCGGCGTCGTAGAAGACGAAGCCGTCGGTCGGGGCGACGTCGACGGGCTTGCCGTCCTCACCCCTCGCCTTGTATTTTCCGTCGGGCTGAGGTCCGGGCAGCGGCCAGTCGGACTGCATCGCGGCGAGACGCTTCGACACGCGGTTGAGCTTCGGCCCGCCCAGGAGGACGAGGTGATGCGTCTTGAGTTCGTCGTCGGTGACCTCGGTGTCCTTCCGGACGGGGACGCTGGAGAACGGACGCATGCCGTGAAGCCGCTTGCGCTTGAATTTTTCAGCGAACGCCGTGAGTTCTTCGGGTGCGACGATGAGCAGTGCCCCTTCGCGGAAGAGGTTCAGCAGTCCGCCCGCGCGGTAGTGCGTGGGGTCGGGCTCGGGACGCTCGGCGGCGCCTTCGGCCTTCCACTGGAAGCCGGTGCGCGTGAGGCGGCAGAAGTCGCCGTCGGGCACGTCGAGCGTCTGTCCGTCCACGGTGAGCCGTCGCGGCCGCGCGCCCTTCTCCTTCGCGACGTCGCCGACGTCCAGCGCACACGCGGCGACGTTCGCCGTCTGCACGCGCACGTCGTACCCGCCGCCGACGTCGACGACGTCCGCACGGACGCCCGCCTGGTGGTCCGCGCTGATGAGCGTCAACAGCGACACCCAGTAGCACCGTGCGGGCGCCGGGTTCTCGTCGTCGGTGAGACACGAGACGGAATCAGGCACGCGGCGTCGGCGGTGCACGAGAAGCTGATCGGCGTAGCCGGCGGTGGCGACGCCGTGACCCGTGGCGGGAAAGACCGCCGAGACGACGGGCGCGCCGACGTCACGCAGCCGGAGTGCCGACATCCCCTGGTTGGCGTTGAACCACACGACGGGGTCGTTGTAGCCGTGGACCACGAGCACGGGCAGGTTGTTCATGTTGTCCAGCCGGCTCCTTCCCATCCCGCCCGCGATGGCGACGATGCCAGCGAAGCGCTCGGGATGCTCCGCCGCGATGACCGGCGCCGCGAACCCGCCCGCACTGTACCCCACGAGATAGATGCGGTCCTCGTCCACCGCGTGATGACGGCACACGTCGTCGATGACGTCCATCACGTCGCGCACGGCCAAGGGTCCGTACCACCCGCAGTAGCGGGCCTTCGGACGCACCTTGATGTAGGGCGTGCGGTCGTCCTGGTAGCGCTCGAAGACGGCGCCCTCGCCGAAATGCGTGGTCCCCGACCCGTGCAGAAAAAGCACCAGCGGGAAGCGCGTCTTCCCGTCGTACTGCTCCGGCAGAAAGATGGCGTAGGGCTGGGCGGTGTGGTCGAAGTCCGAGACGTAGGCGTCTTCCCGCCAGCGCGTCTTCGGGTAGGGGCCGTCCGGGTATTCGGCGAGCTGCGCTTCGAGTGCGCGCACCGGCTCGGGGATGGGAAACGTGTCCGCCATCTCGCGCCACCCGACCAGTGCCCGCCACGAGAGCGCGGCGAGTTCGTGCTTTGCGCCCCACGGCCACGCGTCGTCGCGCGTGATCTTCCACGCCAGGGAATCCATCATCGCCTGCATGCGTGCCCACGGTTTGCCTTCCGCCTTGTGGGCGGCCGTGGTCCACGCATTCACGAGCGTGTCGGCGATCTTCCGCGTGTCGGCATCGGGCTTGAACGGGTCGCGCCAGGCGGCCGTCGGGGCCACTTCCGTTTCGGTGCCGGCGAGATCCAGCAGCCAGAACTGGTTCGGCTTGTGCACGTGACCGACGACGCCGACCAGCGACCCCCAGCCGCCGCCGCACGAACGCGCCAGGTTGAACCCCACGTTCTCACCCGGCGGCGCGCCGAAGTCGTCGAGCGCGTCCAGGTCGATCCGCACCTCCGCCGTGTAACCGTCACGCGCGACCTTCGTCTTCACCTGGAAACCCTTCGCGAGTTTCTCCTCGGGCGCCCACGACGTGACCACCTTCGCGTCCTTCGGCTCAAACATGATCTGGTAGAACGTGTGGTTGGTCGGTCCCTTGTCGATCCACACCTCGATGAGTTCCCTGCCGATGGCGTCGTCGGGGACGGCGCCGGTCTTGTCGGGCGGGATGGTGCAGTCGAGTGCGAGCCAGAGGACGCGTCCGGTCCTGAGCAGGCGCAGGCTCGTGGGGAATTGAAGCAGTCCGGTGCCGCGGGCGAGACCGAAGCGCGTGTACGCGGTCGCGCTCTTCCAGTCGGCCTCGTCAGGGACGCCGTCGAAGTTGAGTGTGCGGATCTCGCGCACGCGGATGACCGGCGTGCCGGGGACGCGCTTCGCGCCGTAGTGTTCACCCGGCGACGCCCACGGGCTGGTGACCTCGGGCGCGCCGTCGTCGACCGGCCGTCGTCCGCAGCCGCCGGCCGCCGCCAGGACGAGCGCCGACACCGCGAACAACACATACAGATAGCTGAGAGGATAGCCCATGCTGTGTCGCGCCTCCGGCGCTATTTCCGCACCTTCGTTTTGCCCTTGCGGGGCCGCTTTCCGGCCCGTTCGGACGCCCTTTTCCCGGCCGGTTTTCCGGCACTTACCGTCGTTTTCTGTCGTTTCCGTGTCGCTTTGGCGGCCTGTTCTGTCGCTTTTTTGGCCGGTTTTGTCGTCTTTTTGGCCGGTCTTGTCGCCTCAGCGTCACCCGGCGTCCTCCCGCGTCCCCCGGGCGTCAGAATCCGCTCGCCCGCGACCTTGACCCGACGCGTCCTCTCCAGGACCTCCCTCAGACGGCTCACGACGACGCGCGTCTGGCCGTCCTTCAGCTTCAGGATGTCCGTGAGCGCCTCGGCAATGGCGGGCATGTATGTGGTTATATAGTCGCGTTTTGTTCGTTCGTCGGCCTCGCGACGCCGACGGTTGATGAACGCCCCCATCTTCCGCCCGCACTCCTGGAGCGCGAGCTTGATCTCCCGGATGATCTCGGGGTAGTG
>DATKVD010000182.1:0-6114 GCA_035530235.1 Planctomycetota bacterium
GCCGCCTGTGAGTTGCTGACCGAGAAGTAGCTCCTGAAACTCACCCGACTGAAATCACCGTGATGCGGGCCGGAGAAGGGCTGGAAGATCGGGTGCTGCTGGTCCACCTCGGTGATGACCAGTCCCCGTCGATGCTCGCCACGGTCCATGACGTCCAGACGCTCCTCCAGAAGACACGGGGCGACGTCGCCGAAGAGCGTGTTGAACGTCGAGGGCCGTGTCTGCGTTCCCGGGAAGAAGATCACGCCGCCGCCCCCCTGGACGTACGTCCTCAGGCGCCGGACGCCCTCCTCGTCGAGCGTTACGACATCTGCGAGCACCACGACGCCTGTGTCGTCGAGGGCCGCGTCGGCGAAAGACCCGGGCGTCACCTCCGTGACCTCGAAAATCGACTCCCGTGACGGTGCGAACGCCCGACGCAGGAAATAGCCGTCGTTGCTCTTGGGATCGGGGTCGTCCGAGCCGTTCACCAGGACCACCTTGATTTTCGGCTTGACCCGGATGACGAACGAGGCCCGGTCGTCCGACGGAAAGGCGTCGCCGGCCTCGAGCACGAAGCGTCCGGTGACCTCTCCGGGGGCGTCGAAGGTGTGCCGGAACGACACGGCGGTCGCCGAGTCGGGTCCGATGCTGAGCTTGCGTGCGTCGATCACCGTGCGCTGAAGCTCGAGGCTGACGGTGATGTCCCGTCGCGCGTCGGTGTAGTTCCTGACCTGTGCGGTGAGGACGTCGGGCTCACTGCCGACCACGGCCTGAACCGGCACCGCGAGCTTCACGATGCCGATGTTGGCCGGGGTCTTCGCGTCGGTCCCGGGCGGGAGCGTCAGGCTGATGCCCTCGTGCAGCTGCCAGTCACCGGTGTAGGTCTCCCAGGAGCCGGCCTGCATGTCGGAGCAGACGGTGATGTCCCTCAAGGGCTCAGGTCTGGCGGCGACGATGTCGCCCACCTGTCGGAGTGCCTCGACGAGGTCGGTGCCCTGGTCGGTGGGCTTGAGTGCGTTGACGGCGAGACGGGCGGCATCGTGCGCGGGGGTCCAGTCCGCGGCCGTTTCGAGCCGCGTGCCGTAGGCGTAGACCGCCACGTGGTCACCCGCGTGCAGACCGTCGATGACCGTCAGGGCCTGCTTGACGGCGTCGGCCATTCTCGTGCCGATCTTCATGGAGGCGGAACAGTCGACGAGGATGGCGGCCGCACGTCGGCCGGTGCCCCCTCCGCTCTCACCCGCCGCCGCGCCCGATCGGAAAAAGGGCCGACTGAACGCCAGTGCGAGAAGACCGAGGATGACCATCCGCAGGACGAGGAGGATGAGTTCGGAGGTCCGACGACGACGCGCCACGCGTCGCACCAGACCCCGCAGAAACCACACCGACCCGAACATCACCCGCTGCACCCGACGACGTTCGATCAGGTGGATCACCAGCGGCACCAGCGCACCCGCCAGTCCCACCAGATACCACGGGTTCAATGCAGTGAATCCGCCCATCCCTGCCTCGCTGCTGTCTTAGAGCATGTAACAGAATGAAGCCGTTTGTTTTTCGACAGCCCCGCAAGGGGCGCTAGCATTTAGCCGGGGGCGTCAGCCCCCGGTCGGAGGTCTGATATTTGCCCGAGCCCCAACGGGGCGAAAGGGGGCCTCGGAACGTTCCTGTCGCCCCTTCGGGGCTGAGCAGCTTTGTTTGCCTGCATACCGGGGGCTGACGCCCCCGGCTATTGACTGACGCCCCTCACAGGGCTTATTGTCAACGGCAACAGCTGGTTTTGTTAGACGCTCCTAGTATTTCCGACTCCGGCGGTAGAGATACTCCGAGAGCGCCAGTTCCAGGGGCGTGGACGTGTCGAACAGGTGGTAGTCCACCTTCAGGTCGGCACATCCCTTGCGGTAGTGCCCGAAGAACTTCTCCATCTCCTCAAGGTACGTCTTCCGCACGGCCTCGCCGGTGAGGCGCACTTCCTCTCCCGTTTCCGGGTCCACGAACTCCGTCAGCCGCTCGAACGGAAACTTCAGCTCCGCCTCGTCGGCAATCTGAAAGACGAGCAGGTCGCTCCCCTGGAACTTGAAGTGCTGAAGCGCACTCAGCACCCGTGCCGGATCGTCGTAGAGGTCGGAGATGAGCACCATCAGTCCGCGACGTTTCAGCCCCTCCGCCATGTCGTGCAGCGGCGCGGCGATGTCGGTCCCTTCACCGGGCTTCTGGTCCTCCAGGGCCGAGAGCATCCGGTGCAGGTGCGTCAGCCGGCTGCGAGGCGGCAGCATGAGCCGGAGCTTCTCATCGAAGAGCACCAGTCCGGTGGAGTCACGCTGCTGGATCATGAAGTAAGCCAGGGACGCCGCCAGGTAGCAGCCGTACTGGAGCTTGGTCAGCTTCCCGGAGCCGTAGCCCATCGACGCACTGCAGTCGAGGAGGATGTGACAGCTGAGGTTCGTCTCCTCCTCGTATTGCTTGACGTAGTAGCGGTCGCTCTTGCCGTAGACCTTCCAGTCGATGTGGCGGATGTCGTCGCCCGGGGCGTACTGGCGGTACTCCGCGAACTCCACGCTGAACCCGCGGAAGGGGCTCCGGTGCAGTCCCATGATGAACCCCTCGACCACCGTCTTGGCCAGCAGATACATGTTGTCGATGCGTGCCAGGACGTCGAAGTCGAGGTACTGAAAGGTGGTCTTTTCGGTCATGTCCGTGTCCCGACGATGCTTTGTCGCGGCGGGACAGGAGCCCCGCCGCGCCTCTCCTTTATCGGTGGTTGGCGGGGCTCCCGTCCCGCCAACGTGAGCGCGTCTACAGGTCCGCGTGCGGCGGCGGTATCGCTTCGATCAGCTTCTCGATGATGTCCTCAGGCTTAAGTCCCGCGGACTCGGCACGGAAATTGGTCGTGATGCGGTGACGCAGCACCGGCATGGCCACCGCCTGGATGTCCTCGAAGCCGACGTTGAACCGTCCGTCGAGGATCGCGCGGGCCTTGGCGGCCAGCACCAGGTAATGCGACCCCCGGATGCTCGCCCCCCACGAGACGTACTCCTTGACGAAGTCCAGGGGTTCCCCGTTGGCGCCCGGGCGACTGGACGCCGCCAGACGCACCGCATACCGGATGACCGGCTCGGAGACCGGCGTCTCCCGCACGATCTCCTGGTAGCGCAGAAGCTCCTCACCCGCCATGATGGTCTTCACGTCGGGAACGTAGGTGCTGGTGGTCATGTTGACCACCTCGATCTCCTCGTCGCGAGGCAGGTGGTCGATGATGCTGGAGAACATGAAGCGGTCCTGTTCGAGCTTCGGCAGCGGGTACGTCCCTTCCTGCTCGATGGGGTTCTGCGTGGCGAGGACGAAAAAGGGCCTCTCGAGCGGGTAGGTCTTGCCGCTGACGGTGACCTGCTGCTCCTGCATGGCCTCGAGGAGTGCGGCCTGGGTTTTCGGGGAGGCCCGGTTGATTTCGTCGGCGAGGACGATGTTGGCGAAGAGCGGGCCCTCGATGAACTTCATGGCACGCCGGTGGGACGAGCGGTCCTCCTCGAGGATCTCGGTGCCGGTGATGTCGGAGGGCATGAGGTCCGGGGTGAACTGGATGCGCCGGAAGCTGAGGTCGAGGATCTGTCCCATCGTCCGGATCATCAGCGTCTTGGCGAGTCCCGGCACCCCGGTGATGAGGAGGTGTCCACCGGCGAAGAACGCCATCAGGAGTTCGCCGACCACGACGTCCTGGCCGACGATCGCCTTTCGGAACTCGTGCATGATCTTGTTCTTGCCTTCCTTGAACTTCTCGACGTGCTCCGCGACTTTCTCCTGCGTCTCGTCTTTCGATTTCGCCATGAATGGTTTCCTCATCCTGTTGCAGACGGGTTCCGCGTTCACGTTTGGGAGGCGGCTTCGGCAGGCACCGGCACCAGTGTCACGAGCCGCTCGATGAGGTCCTCGACGGTGACCTTGTCGACGTCGGCCCGGAAGTTGAGTCCGATGCGGTGCCGCATGACCGGCGTGATGACGGGCCGGATGTCCCGTGCCTCGACCTCGGTGCGGCCGCTCAGTCCGGCACGGGCCTTGGCCCCCAGTGCGATATACTGCGACGCGCGAAGGCCCGCACCCCACGCCACGTATTCGTTGATGAAGTCCGGGGCCGACTCCCCCGGCCGCGACGACGACACGAGGTCCACGATGTACTCGCCCAGTACCTTGGGCACCGGGATGTCACGGATGAGTTTCTGGTATTCGAGCAGGTCCTTGCCGTCGAGGATCTTGTTCAGCCTGGGACTGACGCCGCTCGAGGAGTTGCGGACCGCCGCCACCTCCTCGAACTCACTCAGATACGTCATGGTGACGTTGAACATGAAGCGGTCCTGCTGGGCCTCGGGCAGCGGATACGTCCCTTCCTGCTCCATGGGGATCTGCGTGGCGAGGACGAAGAACGGCTCCTTGAGGGGGTGTGTCTTTCCGCCGATGGAGACCTGCTTCTCCTGCATCGATTCGAGGAGTGCCGCCTGGGTCTTGGGCGGGGTGCGGTTGATCTCGTCGGCCATGACGACGTTCGCGAAGACCGGCCCCCGCACGAACTGGAGTTCCCGTCGACCGGTCGTGCGGTCCTCTTCCAGGATCTCCGTCCCGATGATGTCCGAAGGCATGAGGTCCGGGGTGAACTGGATGCGCTTGAACTCCAGGTCCATCACTTCCGACAGACACGACACCAGAAGCGTCTTGGCCACCCCGGGCATGCCGGTGATCATGCAGTGTCCGCCGGCGAAGAGTGCGGTCAGCACTTCCTTGATGGCCGTCGTCTGACCGATGATTCTCTTCCCCAGTTCGGCCAGCATTTCCTCCTGCGCCGCCTTCAGCTTCGCCACTGTGTAGGTTACCTTGCCCATGCTTTCCTCGCCAGAGTAGGTTTGCCACCGGAAATGCCGCCCCCCTTCGACCGGAGAGCCGCCGGTTTTCCGCATTCCTGGACCGGGCGCTCCGTGGGAGGGGGCTCGACTCAAGCTATTTGTGGCTGATATCTTACGAAAATCACAGTGCCCGGGTGCAATCTACGGGCAAATCGTCCCGGAACCAACACTTTTCTGAGATCACCGAAGCCGGCGTGCGGCCCGTCGCGACGTAAGCTTAACTGGCGTATATGGTTAACTGCAATCGGGGCTACCGCCATCAGCCCCGTCCCCGGCAGCCGACGCCGACGCGACGGGATCGACAAAGCGGTCTTTCCGGACCCACAGGAGAACGAAAAAGGCGACGCCGATTCTCCGGTGCCGCCTCATCCTGTCCGGGTCGGGGCGAAAGGCACTCGTTTGAACCATGCCCGACCGCCAATCGCGGCGCTTGAGTGACGAGGGCCGACACAAAGAGGACGACACCCAGCCCCACGATCACACCGGCCACCGCAAGGGCGTGCGTTGTACGAACGCCGAGGACCAGCGTGAGCCCCCAACCGAGACCTACGCCACCGATCACCTCCCTCCTTGGGCGGAATTTGGTTGCAAACCGGTTCCCTGTCCTTTAGGAACTTGGTGGGAATTGCCCCGCCTGCACACTTCGGGGGCGGAAGGCCCGTAACCTGAGGACGCCGTCAGCACGGGTCGCAGGTTCCCGGAAGACTGCCGTGTGGCATTGTTCGAATGGAATCCTGAGCCTGTCGGCAATCCGGCCTGCGTCCTCTGACCACAAAGTGGACCGGATTGCCTTACGGGTGAACCTTCCGCTTCAGGCTGAGCATTCTCCCTTCAAGAGCCGGGATACTGCGGTCGCCGGGAAACTTCCCCGGCCGCAGAGATTCGATCCGGGAGGCCGGAAGCAACGAACCCGGATGGCGCCCTGGTTCGGGTGCCGCGTCACAGTCCAAGAACGCAGGAGATTTCATGGCAAGGGAATTCATGGTCGCTTCGGCCCTGCTGGTCGCCGTGTGCGTGGGTTGCGCCGCGAAGGAAGCTCCCCCTGACGGCAAACCCATCCTCAACAACTCTTCTCCCGTGGGAAAACCCGTGCTCGAGGAGCCCACGCTCCACTGCCTTGGAGCGTACTGGATCATCCGCGGCGACGAGAACCGCAACGCCCGGGTCGAGGTCGCGTACCGGCAGACCGGCGAGACGGCCTGGAAGGTCGGGCCGGACCTTTTCCGTGTCGTCAGGGGGGACA
>DATKVD010000183.1:0-10714 GCA_035530235.1 Planctomycetota bacterium
CACACCATCGTCAGGGAAGCGGACGCCGCGGAGACGGACGCGGGGGCCGTTCCCTCACAGCTCGCCAACTGGCCCGTCAAGCTCATCCTGGCCCCGACGACGGCGCCATATTACAACGGGACGACGGTCCTCTTGGCCGCCGACTGCGTGCCGTTCGCCTACGGCGACTTCCACCGCCGGTTCCTCAGGGGGAGACCCCTCTTGACCGCGTGTCCCAAGTTTGGCAAGACCGACGTGCAGCGCGTCAAGCTGACCGACATTCTCAGACAGAACGACGTCCGGGCGCTGGAGGTGGTCTACATGGAGGTGCCGTGCTGCCACGGGCTTGTGCGGCTGGCCGAACTCGCTCGCGACGACGCCGGAAAGCACATCCCCATCCGACTCACGAAGATCAGCCTCCGCGGCGATATCCTGGAGAGCGAAGACCTGGTCTCGGCAAGTGAGGTGGAACACAGATGAGATGTCCCGGACAGGACCCGCAGAACTGGACGCCCGACGACGTGTGGGAGGTGTCGTGTCCCGGGTGCGGGAGGAAGGTGGAGTTCTTCAAGGATGACCCGGCGCGTCGGTGTCCGGGGTGCGGCAGGCGATTCCCCAACCCGCACCTCGACTTCGGCTGTGCCGAGTGGTGCCAGTACGCGGACAAGTGCCTTGCCGAGACGAATCCCGAACTCCTCAAGACCATCGCGAAACTGAAACGGGGGGAGAAGAAACCGTGACGGAAGCCTTCAAAGCGGTGCCCCTCGCCGACGACGTCTGGTGGGTCGGTGCGATCGACTGGAGCCTCCGTGATTTCCACGGCTACTCGACGAATCGCGGCACCACCTACAACGCCTACCTCATCGTGGACGAGAAGATCACCCTCATCGACACGGTGAAGGCGCCTTTCGTGGACGAGATGCTCGAGCGCATCCGTTCCGTCGTCGATCCGAAGACCATCGACGTCGTCGTCTCGAACCATTCCGAGATGGACCACTCGGGCGGGCTGCCGCGGACGCTCGAGGCGGTCGATCCGACCGGTATTTTCGCCTCGGCCGTCGGCGCCAAGACGCTTCAGAAGCACTTCGACCTCGGCCGTGAGATCACCGGCGTCAAGGAGGGCGACGTCCTGCACCTCGGAAAACGGACGCTCCAGTTCGTGGAAACGAAGATGCTCCACTGGCCGGACAGCATGTTCAGCATGATGATGCCCGACAGGCTGCTCTTCAGTCAGGACGCATTCGGGATGCACCTCGCATCGAGCGAGCGGTTCGCCGACGAGCTGGACCAGGCGGTGCTCGATGAGGAGGCGTCGAAATATTACGCGAACATCCTGCTCCCCTTGTCGCCCCTGGTGCTGAAGCTGCTGGAGAAGGTGAAGGCGTCGGGACTCGAGATCGCAACCATCGCCCCGGACCACGGTCCCGTCTGGCGGAAGGACCTCGACTGGATCGTCACGCGCTACGCAAAGTGGGCCGAGCAGGCGCCCACCAGAAGAGCGGTGGTGGTGTTCGACACGATGTGGCACTCGACGGAGATGCTGGCGCGTGCGGTGGGCGAAGGGCTCGCCGCGGGCGGCGCCCGGGTCAAGCTGATCCCGCTTGCGACGCGCCATCGAAGCGACGCAATCACCGAACTCCTCGACGCCGGGGCGCTCGTCGTGGGAAGCCCCACCATGAACAACCAGATGTTCCCGACCGTCGCGGACTTCCTGACCTACGCGAAGGGGCTGAAACCTAAGAACCTGATCGGCGCCGCCTTCGGCTCCCACGGGTGGAGCGGGGAGGGCGCGAAGCACGTCCGTCGAGAGCTCGAGGAGATGAAAGTTGAACTCGTCGGGGAGACGCTGAGCTGCAATTACGTTCCGAAGGACGTCGACCTCGCCGCGGCACGGACGCTCGGCGAGACGGTCGCGGCACGGCTCAAGGAAAAGTGTGCCGGGTAAAGGGGACTCTCTGGACTGGTAGTCGCGCCCCCTTGCTTGCCCCGAGCGTAGCGAGAGGTGGGGCGCCGGGATGACGCCGGGCCACAAGGGACCCGGACTACAGAACGAGGAGGGGGAGACGCGATGAAGAAATACACCTGCACGATCTGCGGCTGGGTTTACGACCCGGAAGTGGGCGACCCGGACAACGGCGTCAAGCCGGGCACCGCGTTCGAGGCCCTGCCGGACGACTGGGTCTGCCCCCTGTGCGGGGCCGGCAAGGAAGACTTCGAGGAAACCAAAGAGGAATAGGCGCAACGCCATGACCAAAGACTGCGGAAAGAAGTGCTGCCCGGCGAACGACGAACTGCTGCCGAAGGCGAAAGCCGTGACGCTTGCCAGGCTCGTCGCTTACGCCCCCGGGGCCGTCGTCAGCCGGACCCTCGCCAAGAGCGGCGCCGGCACCGTGACGCTCTTCGCGTTCGACGCCGGGCAGGAACTGAGCGAGCACTCGGCGCCCTTCGACGCCCTCGTCCACGTGCTCGACGGCGAGGCCGAACTGATCATCGGCGGGAAGCCGGTGAGGGCGCGGGAAGGGGAGCTGGTCGTCATGCCCGCCGACGTGCCGCACGCGGTCAAGGCACCCGGGCGGTTCAAGATGCTCCTGATCATGCTGCGCACCGCACGGGACTGAATATCCGGCGGCGCAGACGTCCACATGCCACGAAAGGGGTCGAAGATGGCTGAAAAACTCACGATGTTCTGTTACCAGTGCGAGCAGACCGCAAAGGGCGCCGGGTGCACGGTGCAGGGGGTATGCGGGAAGCGCCCGGAGGTGGCCGCCCTCCAGGACCTCCTGGTCTACGCGACCAAGGGTCTGGCGCAGTACGCGCACCAGGCCCGCCAACTCGGCGCCAAGGACCACGAGATCGACGTCTTCGTTCTGGAGGCGCTGTTCAGCACGGTGACGAACGTGGACTTCGACCCGGAACGCCTGGCCGGGCTCATCAAACGGGCGGCTGAACTCCGCGACAAGGCGAAGCGGCTCTACAAAGCGGCCGCCAGAAAAGCCGGGAAAACCCCGGCGGAACTCGACGGACCCGCCGCGTGGTCACCCGCCGACTACACCGACGGACTTATCGCCCAGGCACAGGCCATCGGCATCCGCCCGCGACGCGACGCACTCGGCGTCGACGTCATCGGACTCCACGAACTCATCACCTACGGCCTCAAGGGAACCGCCGCCTACGCCGACCACGCACTGATCCTTGGCGTCGAGGACGACGAGGTCTACGCGTTCCTCGAAGAGACGCTCGCCTGGCTCGCCGAGAATCCCACCGACGTCGGCGAACTGACCGCGAAGGCCCTCACGGTGGGCGAGGTGAACCTGAAGGTGATGGGGATGCTCGACACGGCCAACACCGGGGCCTACGGTAACCCCGAGCCGACGCAGGTGCGCATCACCCCGGTCAAGGGAAAGGCGATCCTCGTCTCCGGTCACGACCTCAAGGACCTGGAGGAGATCCTCAAGCAGACGGCGGGCAAGGGCATCAACGTCTACACGCACGGCGAGATGCTGCCGGCGCACGGGTATCCGGGACTGAAGAAATACAAGCACCTCGTCGGGAACTACGGGAGCGCGTGGCAGGACCAGCAGAAGGAGTTCGCCGAATTCCCGGGGGCCATCGTGATGACCACCAACTGCATCCAGCGGCCGCAGAAGAGCTACGAGGGACGCATCTTCACCTCGGGGCTCGTGGCGTGGCCGGGGGTGAGGCACATCGGCGAGGGCAACTTCGTGCCCGTCATCGAAGCGGCGCTTGCCGCCGAGGGATTCACCAGGGACGAGCCGGAGAAGACCATCACGGTGGGGTTCGGTCATGCGGCCACGCTCGGCGTGGCGGACAAGGTCATCGAAGCGGTGAAAGGCGGCGCCATCCGTCACTTCTTCCTCATCGGCGGGTGCGACGGGGCCAAGCCCGGACGCAACTACTACACCGAGTTCGCCCAGGCCGTCCCCGACGACTGCGTCATCCTCACCCTCGCCTGCGGGAAGTACCGCTTCAACAAGCTCGACTTCGGCGACATCGGGGGCATCCCGAGACTTCTGGACATCGGGCAGTGCAACGACGCCTACAGCGCCATCCAGATCGCCGTGGCACTGGCGAAGGCGTTCGAGACCGACGTCAACGGCCTGCCGCTCTCGATGATCCTCTCGTGGTATGAGCAGAAGGCGGTGTGCATCCTCCTGACGCTCCTGCACCTCGGCGTCAGGAACATGCGGCTGGGACCGAGCCTGCCGGCGTTCGTGACCCCGCCGGTCCTCAAGGTGCTCGTCGACACGTTCAACATCGCGCCCGTCACCACCCCCGGGGAGGACCTGAAGGCGATCCTCGGCTGACGGAAGACGGACGCGGAACGATACTCCCTCCTCACCAAAGGTCCGGGGGGACGCACGGTGCGTCCCCCCGGACCGCTTTGTGCTGCTGCTTCGGCGACGGGACATCAGCATGCCTCGAACTCGTCGACGATCCCCGTGGCCGGCCTGCACGGATCGAACGAGACGGTGTGCGGGACGGATCTGACGGATGGCGTAAGGGAAAGGCCGCTCGAACGAGCGGCCCTTTCGCAGGTGCATCGGCGTCGGGAGGACTACCCCTCCGTCTCGGCGGCCTCGCCGCCCGCCAGGAGTGCGTCGCGGATGGCTTTTCGGAGTGCGGTCACCTTGAACGGCTTGAACAGCACCACCTCCAGTCCCTTCTCCCGTGCACGCACGATGGAGTGCGAGGGGTCGTAGCCGAAGGCGGTCATCAGGATGACCGGCATGTCGGGGAACCGGTCCCGGATGTGCGAGTAGATCTCGTAGCCGTCCTTCTTGGGCATCTTGATGTCGGAAAGGATGAGGTCATAGGTCTCACGGGCGTCGATCATCTCGACGGCTTCGAGTCCGTCGGCGGCGGTCTCGACGATGCAGCCGTCCTTGGCCAGCACGTCGGACATGGTCTCGCGGATGGCGTCGTCATCGTCGGCCACGAGGATCCGTCTTCCCTTGAGGACGGGGTCCTCGGTGCGTCGCTGGACCGGTGCACTAGGTCTTCCCTCGTCGGTGATGTGGGCGACCACCTCCTTCACACGGTCGACGTTGTGCTCGATGTCCTTGAGCTTGGCGATGGTGTTGGAGTCGTGACCGATGTATTCCTGAAGCAGCAGGTAGACGTCGTTGGTGATGGCGTTGATGGGATTGGCGATCTCGTGGGCGATGCGCTCGGCGATGCGTCCGTGGGTGACGGCGTGCTCCAGCTCGATGAGGTTCGCCGTGTTGAGTGCCATGGCCACGAAATTGGCGAAGATCTCGAGGAACTTCATGTCCTCGACCGAGTAGGCCCACGGCTTTGCCGAGCGGAGGGCCATCGTCCCGACCACCCGGTCGTTCAGCCGCAGGGGCACGGTCACCTGCGAGCCGAACTCGGTGGTGTGCTCTCGGATGAGTGGGTCGGTGGAGGCGTCCCGGCAGAGGTAGCTGTGTCCGGTCGCCGCCACGTACCCCGTGATGCCGTACCCCTCACGCTGCGAAAGCACCTTGGCCCTGCGGATCACCTCTTCCTCTTCGGGGGAGTGTCCCACGTAGATGATGGGCTTCAGCTCGCCGGTGCGCTCGTCAAGCTGACGGATAAGCAGACTATCCATCTTGAGCAGCTGCTCGGTGTGACTGACGATGTTCCGCCTGATGTGCTCGATGCGCTCGTCGAGCGACATGCGACTGACCCGGGCCCAGTCGAGTCCGGCCAGGTGGTTCCCGGCCTGGTAAATGGACTCGATCTTGCTCTCGAGGAACACACGCTCGGAGACGTCACGCGTCACCAGGACCACCTGCACCACTTCTCCCAGTTCGTTGAACACCGGTGAGCTGACACTCTCCCAGTAGTTCCCGTCGAGGTTCTGATGGACCCGCTTGGACTGTCGGGCCGTGGCGAAGGTCTCCATCGCCTCACAGCCGAGACAGGGCTGACTGCGTCCGTGGAAGAACCGGTAGCACGGCTCGCCGACGAGGGCCGCTCCGCTGGGGCCCTGCTGCCGGACCACCTCGTTGGCCCAGATGATGCGGAGTTCCCGGTCTACGACGGAGATCCCCTCACGGACCGCGTTGAGCACGGTCTCCGGCACCACCTCCGTCACGGGCTCCAGCTCGGCCGGGAAGCTCTTCCGGTCGGCGATGAGTCCCTCGGCCCCGTTCTCGCGCAGTGCCTTCAGCGCCGCGTTCATGTCGGAGGCGACCACCACCTCGTAGTCGCCCGGAATGGCCGACAGGAGCTTGGTCAGCTCGGTTGATCCTTCGGATTTGACGGCGATGAGCTTAGGCATGAACGTCCTCCGGCGGCGTGCCGGCCGGCCATCGAGTTCCCCACCCCACTTTATTGTACCCTCATGGGTGAATATCGCCAATCGAGGAGGAAAAAATAACCGTGATTTCCCGCACGGGTGCAGCGTCCGGCAGCCCGGGCAGGCCACGGGGCCCGGTCCGGCCCCCGGCTACCTCGCCCCGACGGTGTAGACGTCCAGCTTGACCTGTGCCGTGACGAAGCGGTTCCCCCCGACGGCGTGTTTGCGCGTGACCATGAACTGGTAGCGGTAGCCGCCCAGCCAGACCATCTCGACACCCTTGTCCGGACGGATGACGGTCTCCGCCTTGTCGACGGGACGGAACTCGTCCAGGACCGTGACGCAGATGTGATAGTGGTGTCTGTCCTCGTTGGCGTTGGCGATGGAGAGGGTCATCTTGATGCGCTTCGGCAGGATGAGGACGTGAGCGTTCGGCTCGACCACCTCCTGGACGGGCGGGGCGCCGTTGGACGCCACCAGCCGGATACTCCCCGGGTGACGGAAGTCGAGATCGAGGGTGCGGGAGAGGTAGGGTTCTTCACCGGCGGCGAACGTTCCCGGGAGCAGAAGAGACATTGCCAGTGAGAGGACGAGCACTCTCATGACGCGTGGGCCTCACGATGGGGGCCGGAAGAAGGAGGCCGACGTCGGCGCGGTCGTTGAACGGTGTCACCACCCCCGACGTCACCGGCCGTGGCCGCGTCCGCTACAGTCACGAAGGCTGCGGCGGACTTCCGCAGCCTTCCTGCACGTCCCGTCCCGATGCCGGTCCTCCCCGTGCGGGACGGTCGCGGCGTCGGCGAGCTACTCGGCTCCATCGAGGATGTTCCTGCGGGTGTCGTCACCCCAGATCTTCTCCGGCTGAGCTTCCCCCGTCGGCTCCTTCTTCTCTGCGGAGCCCTTGCACCCGAACATGCAGCAGAGGAAGAGTGCGGCCAATCCGAGCAGCAAGCCCTTTTTCAGGAAGTGCACCATCGTCTTCTCCCAAAATGCGAGTACCTTCGGATGCGTGAAGCGGACCTACAAAATACGTCGCCGGGGGGAGGGTGTCAACAACATTTTGCCCGGCCTGGACGGGCACGCCGAGAGACCCCGGTGAGGCCGCTCAGCCCTCCCGCAGGAACTCACGGTACATGCGGGCGTACTCGGCACCCCGGGCCAGGAGTTCGGCGTGTGTCCCGCGCTCGATGATCCGCCCGCCCTTGACCACCAGCACGTGATCGGCGTTGCGCACCGTCGAGAGTCGATGGGCCACCACGAAGCTCGTGCGCTTCCGGACGAGGTGGTCGACGGCCTCCTGGATCTTGAGTTCGGTGGCGGTGTCGACCGAGGAGGTGGCCTCGTCGAGGACCAGAATCCTCGGGTCGGCGACCATCGCGCGGGTGAAGCAGACGAGCTGTCGCTCGCCGCCCGAGAGCCCCTCGCCGCGTTCCTGCACCGTGGTCTGGTATCCGTCGCGCAGACCCGCGAGGACGTCGTGCGCCCCGATGGCACGGGCCGCGTCGTAGACCTCTTCGTCGGTGGCCTCGGGTCGACCGAACTTGATGTTCTCCATCACCGTCCCCGAGAACAGGAACGCCTCCTGCACGACGATGCCCATCTGCGAGCGCAGCGAATGCATGGTGACGTCGCGGATGTCGGTCTCGTCGACGGTGATGCGTCCGGTCTGCTGCTCGTAGAAGCGACAGATGAGGTTGATGATGGAACTCTTCCCGGCGCCGGTGGGACCGACCAGCGCGATGGTCTCGCCGGGCTTCGCTTCGAGACTGACGTTCTCGAGGATGATATCGCCCGGGTTATAGGCGAAGGTGACGTCCTCCATCTTCAGGTGTCCGGTGATCCTCGGCAGCACGCCGGCGTCGTCGCGGTCCTTGACGTCGGGCTCGGTGTCGAGGAGCTGGAAGATGCGCTCGGCCGCCGCCATCGCCCCGAGCGCGGTGCCGTAGAGGTTCGACAGCTGTCGGATGGGTTCGAAGAACATCCGCAGCAGATAGAAGACGAGGATCATGTTGCTGATCTCGATGGCGGGTGCGCCGGTCGCGAGCGCCTCACGGCCCTTGGCACCGTAGAGAACCACCACCACGGCCATCGTGATGGCCGTCAGGATGCCCATGCTGGGGAAGTAGAGGGTGCGGACGACGGTGGCCTTGACGCGTGCGTTGTAGTATTCCTCGTTGAGTCGGTCGAACTCCCGCAGGTTGTGTCGCTCCCGGGTGAAGGCCTGGACGACACGGACTCCGGCGATGTTCTCGGCGAGGTTGGCGCAGATGCGACTCACCTGCGTGCGCACCTCGCGCCACGCCAGCACCATCGGGTGGTGGAAGAAGAACGTGATGATCACCATCAGCACCGCCATCAGCGCCAGCAGGTAGGCCAGCAGCGGTTCGACGTAAATGACCATCACCGTGCCGCCGGTGATCATGAACACGGCCATGGCGATTTCGGGGATCGCGAAGGCGATGACGTCTTCGAGGGTGCCGAGGTCGGAGGTGGCGCGCGAGATGATCCACCCCTGCTTGGTGCGGTCGTAGTAGCTGAGCGAGAGTTTCTGGAGGTGTCTGAAGATGGTCATGCGCAGGTCGAAGAGGACGCGCTGACCGAGTCTCGTCATGCTCATCTCGCGACGGAAGTGCACCTGCCAGACGAGCAGGGCGTTGAGGGCGAGCACCCCCGCCCAGAGGTTGAAGTCGTTCTGGTATGCCGAACCGCGCTCGATGCACCGGAACACCTGTCGGAACGCAAACGCCCCCAGCAGCATGGTGCCGCTGGAGAACGCCACCAGGAACACGTTCCACGCCATCCGCAGCTTATAGGGTCCGAGGAACCGGAGGAGTCGCACGATGAGCCGCCACTCGAGCGGACGCTCGTGTTCGACCTCCTCGTCGTCGACGGGCACCGAGGTGCGACGCGCGGTCTCGTCGGCGGGGGGCTCCTTCCCGGATTTCTTCTCGTCCTTTGCGGCCATCAGTCGGTCTCGTCCTCACTGCTTTCGTGCTCGGTATCCCCCGTATCGTCCTCGATGGCGGCTTCCTCGCCGCCCCGGTCGAACTGGAGGTCGCAGATGGTGCGGTAGATGCCGCCCTGGTTCAGAAGTCCGTCGTGGGTGCCGGTTTCGGCGATGCGTCCGTCCTCCAGCACGATGATCACGTCGGCGCGTCGGACGGTGCTGAGCCGGTGTGCGATGACGAAGGTGGTGCGGTATTTCGCGAGGTGCATCATGGCCTCGTGGATCTCCCGCTCGGTGGTCGGGTCGACGGAGCTGGTCGAGTCGTCGAGGATGAGGATGCGGGGGTCCTTGAGGAGTGCCCGTGCGATGGTCAGTCTCTGACGTTGTCCGCCCGAGAGGGTCACGCCTCGCTCGCCGATGATCGTGTGGTAGCCGTCGGGGAGGTCCCGTACGAACTCGTCGGCCCGGGCGGCCTCGGCGGTGCGGATGATCTGCTGCATGTCGGCGTCGGGATTGGCGTAGGCGATGTTCTCGGCGACGGTGCGACTGAACAGGAACGAGTCCTGGAAGACCAGTCCGATGTCGCGCCGGAGACTGTTGAGCTGCACGTCACGCACGTCCTGGTCGTCGATGGTGATGCGTCCGGCGGTGACGTCGTAGAAGCGGGGCAGCAGGCTCACGAGGGTGGATTTCCCGCTGCCGGTGCGACCCACGAGCGCGACCATCTGTCCGGGCTCGACGGTGAGGTTGATGTCACGGAGGACGGGCTTGTCCTCGGCGTATCCGAAGGACGCGTTCTCGAAGACCACGCGTCCGGGTCCCTGACGCAGCGGCTCGGCGTCGGTCTTGTCGCGCACGGGCGGGGTCTCGTCGAGGAGTTCGAAGATGCGGTCGGCCGAGGCCACCGCACGCTGGGCGTGACTGATCCCGTGACCCAGCCACCCCAGACGCATCGTGATGAGTCTCAGCGCGAGGAACGCCGAGACGATCACGCCCAGGAGTTCCTTGTCGAGCGGGCGGGCGTAAACCATCCGTCCGCCGATGCAGAGCGTGACCGCGAGTCCGATCGTGATGATGGCCGTGTCGAGCGGCGCGTAGAACGCCCACACGCGCACGGCGTCCAGCACGCGGTCGATGAGACGCTCGGAGCGCTCCCGGCATTTCTCGATCTGGTCGTCCTCACGGGCGAACCCGCGCACCACCTGGACCCCGGAGATGTTCTCGTTGAGGACACTCGTCACCTCCCCGTACTGCTGACGCACGTCGTAGAACTTCGTGCGCACCCGCCCCCCGAACCACACCCCCAGCCACATCGCCACGGGCAGCATCAACATCGACCACAGCGCCAGCTCCCACGACTTCCAGAACAGATACCCCAGACCGATGACCACCACCAGCAGCACCTCGGCCATCGTGAAGATCACCATCCGGTAGAACGACCCGACGAACCGCATGTCCATGATCATCCGACTGATGAGCTGGCC
>DATKVD010000184.1:0-6620 GCA_035530235.1 Planctomycetota bacterium
GCCCGGATCTTCTCGACGTGCAGCTGGAAGATGCTCCTCTGGGAGACCGGGCCGATGGGAAACGTCCCCTTGGGACCGTCGTAGCCCAGCCGCGTGCCTTGCCCTCCCGCGACGACCACACAGGCCGCCCGGCCTTCCCGCAGAAGCCGCCCCCCCACCTCCCGTGCCCGCTCGTATGCCGAACGCTCCTCATCCGTCCGGGGAGGCCCGGTCACCTCGACCGGTCCGAAATCGAACGTCACACCGGACCTGTCGTCCGACAGACGCGTCCTGACCAGCTCGTCGATCAACTCGAGGTCCAGTGATGCCACCTGTTGGGCCAGCCTGGCACGGGCGGTGTCGTCAAGCTCGTCCCAGAAACGAAGGATGTGCTCCTGTCCGTAGGGTGCAAGCCTGCGGAGCAGCTTCGCACGGAGGTCGTCCACGGCATCCACTCCCGGGGTCACTGGGGTCGGGTTCGCCGGAGCCGATGATAGCGGCCGGGAGACTCCAGTCAATCGCAATTCGGCGGGTACCACCTTGACACGACGTAATCACGGCTTAGAATCTACGGTGAATCGAGGTCAACCGAAGGAGAAAGGGATGCTTTACGCCGTGATCATGGCCGGGGGTTCGGGAACGAGGTTCTGGCCGCTGAGTCGTCGGAACACCCCGAAGCACATGCTGACCATCGTCAGTGAGAAGCCCCTCATCGCCGAGTGTGTGGACCGCTTCGAGGGGAGCATCCCCCCGGAGAGGACCCTGGTGGTGACGACGGCCGAGCAGGTGGGTGCGATACGTGGACTCCTGCCGCAGATTCCGGAGGAGAACATCATCGTGGAGCCCGTGGGACGCGACACGGCGGCCTGCATCGGTTTCGCCGCGTGTGTCGTTCACCACCGTGACCCCGACGCGGTGATGGCCGTGCTCCCGAGCGATCACGTCATCTCACCGGCGTCCAGGCTCGTCGAGAGTCTGGCCGCCGCCGAGCAGACCGCACTGGAACGGGACGGTCTGGTGACGTTCGGCATCCGTCCGAGCTGGCCCCACACCGGCATGGGCTACATCCACCGTGGGGAACAGCTCGACACCGTCAACCGGTTCAGGGTGTTCCGTCTCAGACGGTTCCGTGAGAAGCCCAACCTCGACCTCGCACAGCAGTTCATCGACACGGGCGAGTACTACTGGAACAGCGGGATCTTCGTCTGGAAGGTGGCCACCATCCTGGGCGAGATCGAGAAATACATGCCCGAGCACCATGAACTGCTCTCAGGAATTGCGGCCGCACTCGGCACACCCGACGAGCAGAAGGTCGTCGAGGAGACCTACCCCCGGTTCCAGCGCATCAGCATCGACTTCGGGGTGATGGAGATGTCGCGGACGGTCTACGTGATCGAGGCGGACTACGACTGGGACGACGTGGGCTCGTGGACGGCCATCCCCAAGCACCACCCGATGGACCTGCACGGGAACACGGTGCTTGCCGATTTCGAGAGTGTGGGGACCTCCGACTGCATCATCGTGGGTCAGCGGGGACATCTGGTGACGGCGGTGGGGGTGCAGAAGCTCGTGATCGTCCACACCGCCGACGCCACGCTCGTGTGCAGTCGTGACGCCGCCGGGGACGTCAAGAAGCTCGTCGAGCACCTCCAGAAGATCGGACACACGGACGTGCTGTGAGGAGGTCGGGCCCATCCGGCGGATTCTCGGCATCGATTACGGACGCGTGCGCGTGGGACTCGCGATCAGCGACCCCCTGGGCATCATCGCCCAGCCTCTCTCCGTCGTGTCGAACACCTCGGCGGACGCACTCCTCGACGCACTCGAACACGTCATCTCGGAACGCGGGGTCACGCGCATCGTGGTGGGACTCCCACTGCGACTGGACGGCACGGAAGGGGAGGCGGCCTCGGCGGTCCGCATCTTCGCCGACGGGCTCGGCCAGCGCTTCGGTGTGCCGGTGGCCCTGTGGGACGAACGGATGACCACCGCGCAGGCCGAACGTGCGATGCTGGACGCCGACCTGTCACGTGCCAAGCGCAGGAAGCGACGTGACAAGGTCGCGGCGCAGATCCTCCTCCAGAGCTACCTCGACGCCCACCGTGACGACGCTCCCTGACCGTGTCGACGACGGGAGGCGACACTCACTTCAGGCTCATGAGTCCCAGCCACCGTCTCAGGAGCGCCCCGACGTCGGTGCCGTCCGCCCGGATCTCGATACGTCGCGGACTCTCCAGGGTGCTGACACCGGCCATGGCGGGCGGCGGGGCGTTCGGGTTCCGCGGCAGTCCCGGGAGAAACCCGACGGGGTTGACCAGCAGCAGCTTGGAGTTGACGGGGTGGAGCCTCGCGAGCACCTTCCGCGCCCCCGGCTCGTCGAAGAGGCACTTCCGGTGCTGTCTGTGGGTTCGAAGGGCGTCACCCACGGCGGCGGCGTTGGTGCCCAGGAGCAGATGACCGCCCGCAACGGCCCAGGCGTAGTCCCTGTCGGCGTCGGCCCCCGTGAGGAACCGCACCTTCTCACCTTCCACCTCCTTCTCACTGACGGTGAGGTTCTCGTTTCCCTCCCGGGCGGCCTCCTCCACTCTCCTCATCAGCTCCCGCGCACGGTTCACGTCGACGACCTGGAACACGAAGAGCAGTTCGGGGCCTTTCTCCCACCCGGCCTCCCCGGCACGCACCCCCACACCGTACTCGGTGACGTTGGACAGTTCCACGTCGATCCGGATCTTCAGTGTGTCCTCAAGCTCACGGGCCATGGCGTCGAAATCCCCTTCCTCGACGACACGCTGCACCCGCGCGACGAGGTCCCTGATCCGTATCCACTGAAGCCGGCCGTCGGCAAGCCTGCCCGTGTTCACCGCGGCGTAGTCTGCCGAGAAGAACCGGTGTACCGTCCGCGGCACCGGGGGCGTGTACACGGCTCCGTAGGCACGGTTCTCACCACTGAAGTTCACCACCACCCTCACGAGCGTCCCGCCGTCCTTCGTAATCAGCTCCGCCGCCGCACTGTCGATGGTGGCCAGGTCCAGCATCGCGTCGACGACCACCAGGTCGTCGTTTTCCTTCTCGTGCTCGCGCAGGTAGCCGTGTACCGAGCGCACGTCGAGCCAGGCGATGACCGGAGAGGTCCGGTCAAGCGCCGCCGTCGCGTTGAGGAACCGTGTCGACCGGTCGAGACCGGGCGGGTTCGCCCCTTTCAGCCGCTCGACGACGTCCTTCACGGCCTGAAGACGATGTCTCCCCGAGATGACGTGGTTGCCCACGACACACGCGAAGTCGCCGCCGTCACTGTAAATCGGGACGGCCTGGACGGTGGCGACGGGGTCTTTGCCGAGGGACTTGAGCTGTCGCTCGAGGGCATCCCGCAGCGTCCGGGCGGCGCCCATGTCGGCAACCCAGACCACCACGGGCTCTTCCAGTTCCGGGTCGATGCCGGTGACGGCGACCGTGAGACTCTTCATGGCCCCGATCTGGTGGCGCAGCTTCGGACCGTCCATGCCCAGGTCCTGTGCCAGTTCGTCCAGGGCCCCGTCCAGCGGGTTGAGACCCCGACCGCCCAGACCCGTCAGCCAGCCGTCGGCGATCGCCAGCATCTGCTCGGGGGAACGGGCCTCCACGTAGAGCATCAGCGTCTCGGGCAGGAGACGTGCCGGTCCCTCCGCCGCGGCGACGGACGTCGCCGGACCCCACACCATCGTCAGAAACACAAGTCCAATCGACAGGCAGCGCGTCATGGGTTCCTCCGGTGCTTCAGGTCGTCGTCCGAGTCCGGCACTTCCCCGAGGATTCTATGCGACGAGCGTGTCCGAGTCAAACGGCAAACACGCCGGTCCGAACCTTGACCGGGGCTGTCCCACCTGTTACAATTCTCTCCCGCTATGACCCAGGGGATGAAGCCGATGTCAAGGATCCGACGTCTTCCGAAAGAGATCGCCGAGAAGATCGCGGCCGGGGAAGTGGTGGAGCGTCCGGCGAGCGTGGTGAAGGAACTCCTCGAGAACGCCATCGACGCCGGGGCGTCCCACATCGTCATCGAGCTGGAGAACGGGGGCACCAAGCTGGTGTCGGTGGCGGACGACGGTGAGGGCATCGCACCGGAGGACATGGCGCTGGTTTTCGAGCGGCACTCGACCAGCAAGCTCCGGACGCTCGACGATCTGTATGCGGTGAGGACGCTGGGGTTCCGTGGGGAGGCCCTGGCGTCGGTGGCGGCGGTCTCGCGCGTCGAGATGGTGTCGGCGCGGGCGGGGCAGGCGGGTGCCCGCATCGAGGTCACCGGCGGCGAGAGGGGCGAGGTGCGTCCGGAAGGCGCCCCCGTGGGGACCCGCATCACGGTCCGCGACCTCTTCTTCAACACCCCGGCACGGAAGAAGTTCCTCAAGAAGCAGTCCACCGAACTCGGACACATCACCAGTCTCGTTCAGAACCTCGCCATGGCTTATCCCCGCATCCACTTCGAGCTGTCACACAACCACCGGAAGGTCTTCTCACTGCCGGGCGTGACGAACGTGCGTGAGCGTATCGCCCACTTCTTCGGAAACGATCTGGCCCGTGACCTCGTCGAGGTGTCGCACGCCTCCGAGTCGATGAGCTTCGACGCCCTACTGGCTCCGAGACAGCACACACGGGCCAACTCCCGCAGCCAGTTCGTCTTCGTCAACCGCCGGTACGTCCGTGACGCCCTGCTCATCGGGGCCGTCACACAGTCCTACCGGGGATTCATCGAGTCCGGACGCTTCCCGGTGGCGTTCCTCTTCCTGGAGATCGACCCGGCCGACGTCGACGTGAACGTTCACCCGGCCAAGCTCGAGATCCGCTTCCGGAACTCGTCACAGGTCTACGGCTCGGTGATGACGGCCCTCCGTTCGGAACTCGAAAGGACGTGGCCCCGCACGGCGATGCCGGTCGACGAGGGGACACTCGACGACCGGCGTGCACGCATCAAGCAGAAGATCGGCGACTTCTTCCTTCGGGCGGAAAGCCCGATGCGACAGAGCTCGCTCTGGGAATCGACCGGTGCCGGTGGTTCGCACGGCGGCGGCGTCCCGGCGGGACTCCCCTCCCCGCTGGTCCTCCCCGTCCGGGGTGTCATGCAGGTTCACAACACGTATCTCATCGAGGAGACCGACGAAGGGTTCCGCATCAGTGACCAGCACGCCCTGCACGAGCGAGTGCTCTTTCACGAGATCCGTGCCCGGCTGGCCGAAAGCGGTGTCGGCTCGCAGCAACTCCTGACCCCGCAGATGATGGCCGTCACCGAACAGGACGTGTTGACCGTCGAGGAGCATGCCGAACTCTTCGCCAGGGTGGGGCTCGACGTGAAGCCGGCCGGCCCACGGACCCTCGCCATCAGCGCCGTCCCGCAGGTCCTTCCGGTCGAGGAGGCCCCCACGTTCATCCGTGACGCCCTCGACAGGCTCCAGGACGACACGGAGGAGCGCTCACTCGAGGAGCACCTGGAGGACCTCGCCTCGGCCTTGGCCTGCCGCGCCGCCGTCAAGGCGGGGGAACAGCTCTCCCGTCAGGAGGTGGAAAGCATCATCAAGCGGGCGGGCGACGCCGAGGTCCGGGAGACCTGTCCCCACGGACGTCCCACCACACTCTACATCACCCTCGAGGAACTCGAACGCCGGTTCGGACGTAAGTAGGCCCTTCCTCAGCACAACTATTAGGGGAACCCACGCTGAGGGTCCGTCGGCACCGCCGGAGGAAGCAGATGCGTCGAGGCACTCCCGGACATCTGGCCGCGTTGGCTGTCGTGCTGTCCCTGCTCGCGGTCGGTGAAGGGGCGGCGGGGCAGGAGAAGGCCGAAACCCGGCCGACGGTCATCCTCGACACCGGCGGGTCCTGGCGGCTCCACCACACACTGGCACCGCCCGTTGTCGCCACGGACGACGGTCTGAAGCCCATCCTCGCCGTGGACCAGCCCTGGCTGCACGGGAAAACCGCCGAGCCGCCCGCCGACTGGACGGACCCCGACTTCGACGACGGCGAGTGGCTCCGGGGACCCGCACGCATCGCCTGCGAGACGCACATGGTCTCACGTCTGTGCCTTCGCGGGAAATTCACCGTCACCGACCCGGCGAAGGTGAAGGACCTCCGGTTGACACTCGGCTGCTACGGCGGCGCCATCGTCTACGTGAACGGCAGGGAGATCAAGCGGGGACACCTGAAGCCGGGGGAGGCAGGCCGGCAGGGCCTCGCCGAGATCTATCCGGAAAGCGTGTATTTCTTCGGCAACATCAGCAGCTGGGACTGGCTGGTCGGCACCCGGTACGACTGGGAGAAGAAGCGTGTCCGCACGTTCGACGACCTGCCCGTTCCACGCGAGTCCCTTCGCAAGGGCATCAACGTCCTCGCGATCGAGATCATCCGCTCCCCGGAGAACCAGGTCGTCCTGCTGAAACCCGACGGGAAGCACCGGGGACGCAAGACGCTTGTCGAGATGAACTGGCCGACGTGCTCGATCCGTCACGTGCGGCTGAGCGCCGCCGCGGCCGACCCCGCAAGCGGGGCAGGCGGCATCGTCCAGAACGCCGTCCGTCCGAAGGGACTCCAGGTGTGGAACAGCAACCTGCTGGCGAGCGACTTCGACATGGACTTCGGAGACGTGACCGAGCGGCTTCGTCCCATCGTCA
>DATKVD010000185.1:0-3864 GCA_035530235.1 Planctomycetota bacterium
CTGACGCTCGAGGAGGGGTGTGCCGTCGGGGGGTTCGGCTCCGCGGTGCTGGAAGCCGCCAGTGCGGCCGGGGCGGACGTCCGCAAGGTGCACGTCGCGGGGATTCCCGACCGCTTCATCGAGCACGGACCCCGCTCGGAACTCCTCGGACGCATCGGACTTGACGCCGAGAGCATCGCCCGGCGCGCAAGGGAGATCCTCGACCGTGACCGCCCGGAGGCGTCGTCATGAAACACCTCGTCATCTTCTCGGACAGCTCGAGGGAGAACGTTGCCCGGGCCGTCGCCGACTTCACCACGTGGCTCGGCTCACGGTGCAGGGTGCAGTCCGTCGATCTCAGGACCCCAGGGGGGCCGGTCAACTTCGAGAACGTCGACGCGGCCGTCGTCTTCGGCGGCGACGGGTCGTTCCTGACCGCCGCACGTCGACTCGGTGGCTGTGAGATCCCCCTCGTCGGCGTGAACCTCGGGAAACTGGGGTTCCTTGCCGAGCTTTCCGAGGACGAACTCCGTGAGAGTCTCGATGACATCCTCTCCGGAAAGCACCAGCCCGTCAAGCGTCTCATGCTCCAGGCCCGGATCGAGCGTCCCGACGGCACCACCGGCGGACCCTTCCTCGCACTGAACGACCTGGTGCTCCGACACGTGCTGCCGACGCACATGCTCAGTTTCCGTCTGTCGGTGAACGGGGAGGAGGCGACGGACTACGCGGGCGACGGACTCATCATCTCGACGCCCGTCGGGTCCACGGCGTACGCCCTTTCGGCGGGCGGACCCATCCTCACCCCCGGCGTGCAGTGTCTCGTCGCGACCCCCATCTGTCCTCACGCCCTGGCCAACCGCTCGCTCGTCATGACGTCGAGGTGCGAACTGCGTCTCGAGCTGCTCGACCCCGCAGAGCAGGCACATATCACGCTCGACGGACGGGAGACCGCCAGTGTCATGCCCGGCGATGTCGTCGTCGTCACCGCCGCACCCCACCCCCTGTGCCTCATCGAGACCGGAAAGCGCACCTTCTTCCAGACACTCCGCGAGAAAATGAACTGGGAAGGACACCCCAACTATGGCCCCCCCGGCTAAGGTCACCATCTCGGCCCGATACTGCAAGGGGTGCCGGCTCTGCATCGACGTCTGCCCCAAAAAGGCCCTCCGGCTGACCGGGAAGCTCACCTCCGGTGGCATCGAGATCGTCGAGTGGGACGAAACGAAGGGCTGCACCGCCTGTCTGCGCTGCACGGTCATGTGCCCCGACGCCGCCATCACCGTCGAGGTCGAAGCGGAACCGGCGTCGAAGCCGAAGTAGCCCTGCCTCTTTTCCCTTCCTCCCTCCCGTCGAACCGTTTATCATGGTGCCCCCTGAAGCAGACAAGAATGGTTTTGACGGAGGGATGACGATGAGAGGAACTTGCCGTGCAGCGTCGGTGTTGGCGATTCTTGCGGTGCTCTGCGGTCCGGCGGCCGGCGGTGACTGGCCCGGGTGGCGGGGACCCTCGCGCAACGGCATCGTGGCGGATTCCCCGCCGCTCATCGAGGCAATGCCCGAGGGCGGGCCGACGAAGCTGTGGGAGAGCGAGCCGCTGCACCCGGCCGGCACCGGGGGATACGGGTCCCCCGTCGTGGTCGACGGACGTGTCTACGTCTTCGCCGACTGGGGGTACAGCATCCCGAAAGATGACCGGATCGTCACCCAGAACGACCTGAACGGACACGGCTACGTCCCGGACATGCCGACGGAGCTGTCGGCCAAGGTGGAAGCGGCACGGACCTCCGAGGAACGGAAGGCCCTGGACCGGAAGGCAGTCGAACCGTGGGTGAACGAGTGGCTGAAGGCGAACGTCCCGGAGGAGCAGAAGAAATTCCGCGGCGCCGCGCAGGCCCGGCTCAGGGCCGGGCCGAACGCCGTTCCCCTCGACGTCCTCGCGAAGATGGCCACCGTCGTCGACAAGGTCTTCCCGAACGAGGACGCCCTCAACGCCTGGTTCAAGGAGAACGGCATCGACGACGCCACCCGCAAGGAAGCCACGAAGTGGGTCAGGACGGCGAACCCCGCCAGCCGCGACTTCCTCCTCTGTCTCGATGCGAAGACCGGCAAGACCCTTTGGAAGACCGAGGTCCCGGCGAGGGACGGTCAGACCCACGGCGACTCCAGCACCCCCGCCGTCGCGAACGGACGCGTCTTCGCCATCACGGCGTCAAGCACCGTCGTCTGTCTGGACGCGACCTCCGGTGCGGTCGTCTGGAAGAAGGCCCCCTTTGCCCAGGTCTCGAACCCCCATTCCTCGGTCCTCGTCGCCGACGGCGTCCTCGTCGCTTCCTCGGCGCGGGGCACCGTGGGGCTCGACGCCGCGACCGGCGAGCTGCTCTGGGAGGCGAAGGCCCTCGGGACGGACAACGCCTCGCCGGCTGCGTGGAAGACCGACGGCGGAACCCGCGTCATCATCAACAGCCGCAAGCTCGCGTGCGTCGACGCGAAGACGGGCAAGGTGATATGGGACGCGCTCGGCGGCGGCTCCGCCACGCCCGCCGTCGTCGGCGATCACCTGGCGTGCGTCTTCCGCCAGAAGCTCGTCGCTTACAAACTGTCGGCCGAGAGCGCTGAGAAGCTGTGGGAGATCGAGTTCAAGGACGACTACGCCAGTCCGCTCATTCTCGGGGATCACGTCTACGCGGTGGGCGCGCCCAACAGCAAGAAGCAGGGCCGCGCCGTCTGCGTCGAGCTGAAAACGGGAAAGATTGCGTGGGAGGGGGCCGTCGAAGGTGGCCCCACCTGCTCCTCCCCCGTCGCCGCGGACGGCAAACTGGTCGCCTTTGCCCCCGGACATCTGGTCCTCATAAAGGCGGCGACGGACAAATACACGGAACTCGGCCGCGCCAAGATCGGTGGCGAGGGCTGGACCTCCCCCACCGTCGCCGACGGCCGACTCTACTGCCGCATCGGCAGCAAGGTCGTCTGCTACGACCTCGCGAAGTGACGCGGGGCCGTCCCGCATCTCGCAGGGGTTCCGATGCCCGAGAGTGACACAGGAAGGGGGTTTCTCGACACCCCCGTGGGAAAGGTGCTGGTGCTCGCGGCGTCGGCGGCACTGGTCGCGGCGACGGTCGCGCTCTTCCTGAAGGCGAGAGCCGATCGGGCGCAAGACGGCGCACGGTGGAACGACGGCTCGACCGGCCCCACCAAAGCCAAGCCCAAAGCGATAGACCCGGAAGGACCGACGATGAGAGAAAAGAGCCCGAACAATAACACACGCATACGACGCGAAGACGGCAAGGTCTGGATCGAGGGGCTGAGGCAGAGGCCCATGTGGATGACGCACATGGGGTGTCTCATCGAATGCGCCGATTACCTGAAGGTCGACGCGTCGCCGGCGTGGATCTATGGCGGCACCGGGTATGCGTTTGCGCTCAACATCCACGAGGTGATCTGTCCCTCGGGACCGACAGCGTGGCCCGCGGAGAAGTGTGAAGCACTCGCCGCGAATGTCGGCATCAACACCGAACGCTTCCAGGGCGCCAAGTCGCGCGAAGACGTCGACGGGTTCAGGGAAACCATCTGGAAGCGGACGCGCCAGGCCATCGATGCCGGGCTGCCGGCTCTCGGATGGGAGATGGGCGTCCCCGAGTGGTACGTCGTCCACGGCTACGACGCCGACGGGAATTACCTCTACCGCGACTTCGGCGACAAGACCGGTAAGCGGCATTACACGAAACTCGGCGATACCGGCATCGGTTGGATCTGCATGGTGATCGCGACAAAGGGCGAGGCCGACGACGACCGCACCACGGTTCGCGAGGCGTTCCGCTTCGCCGTCGAGCACGGTGCCGGGAAGCACTCAAACGAGAAGTGGCACACGGGGATTCCGGGCTA
>DATKVD010000186.1:0-14334 GCA_035530235.1 Planctomycetota bacterium
CCAAGTCACCGGGCAGATCGTCCTTCATCGTCGGGACGTACCCGCCCGCCTGCTCCACCTCGCGCGCCATCGCCCGCAGCTCCCGGACCTGCTCACGACTCAGCTCCAGACCGTTGATCACGTTGATGC
The DNA here is from genome assembly GCA_035530235.1 of Planctomycetota bacterium. Classification (GTDB taxonomy): domain Bacteria; phylum Planctomycetota; class DG-23; order DATKVD01; family DATKVD01; genus DATKVD01. The sequence continues at coordinate 130 of DATKVD010000186.1, forward strand.
TCGAGAGGTGCAGGATGTGCCAGCCCATCTCCATGAGCTGCTCGTGCCAGGGGGCTTCGTCGGCCGCGACGACCGTCGGCGACACGGTCATCACGACCGCGATGAGTGAGGCGAGAACTGCGGTGTACGGCTGCATGGCGTGTGTGCCTCCCGCAGGGTTTCCGGGGGGTGCTCTGAATTCATAACCGCGTCGCCGCGGCGAAGTTGCGGCAAAAAGCGGTCCCCGGCCGGACTTTTTGTCTTGGCGTGAGACCGTCGGCGGCTATCATGGCGGGACCGCCGTCGACACGCAATGCACGAGGGGGACCCCGATGAGACGCAGTGCGTTTCTCCTGCCGATGCTTCTGGTGGTGGTGATCGCCACCTGTGGGGGCCGACAGCGGGACTGGCCGATGACGCGGGAGCAGTTGAAGGCCTTGAAGGCGATGCCGCGGGCCGAGCGTGACCGGTGGTTCGCCGGACTGCGACTTCCGGAGTACGAGGCGCACCGGCGTGTGGGGGTGATCCGGATCGACGGCGTGCTCAACGAGCCCGCCTGGCGCAAGGCCGAGAGGGTGACGCTGCAGCAGGGGGAACTCGGCGGTCCCGTGCACTATGCCACGCACGTGCGCATGCTGTGGGACGACGAGGCCATCTACCTTGCCTTCGAGTGCGACGACCCGGACGTCCACCAGCCGCTCACCGGTCACGACGACCCGCTGTGGCAGCACGACCTGGTCGAGGTGTTCATCGACCCGAACGGCGACGGGGCGTGCTACATGGAGCTTCACGTGGCCCCGTCGGGTGCGACGGCCGATTCCATCTACGCCGATTTCAGTCCCGACGCCGACTGGTTCGCCGTTCCCAACTGGGAGCGCTTCGTCGACGGCACGAACAACACCGCCTTCGACGCCCCCGGCGTGACCGCCGTGGTGGATGTCGACGGGACCTTGAACCAGCACAACGACACCGACCAGGGCTACATCGTCGAGTGGCGCATCCCCTACACCGACCTCACGAGGTTCATGCCCGATCCCGCGAAGAGCCTCCACAAGATCGACGTCTCCCTCTTCGAGCGGCGTCCCGTCGAGCGACCGAAGGTCGGGACGGTCTGGCGGATGAACTTCAACCGGTGCGACGACTCCATCAAGCGCACCGGGAAGAACGCCAAGGGCGAGGTGGTGAGCGTGCCGGAGTATTCCGCCTGGGCCCCGACGACGGGGTCCTTCCACATGCCCTTCCTCTTCGGCCGCGTGACGTTCGTCGAGTAAGCCTTCCAGTGTGCCCGGGGCAGCTTGGGCTGCCCCGGCGCCGCTTTCATCCTGACCCTCGCCGCCGCGGCGGTGTCGTCTTGACAAATCCCCTTGCCGGACTATGATCTGGGATGAGCCGGGTGGTGTCGGCCCGTCGGCTGCGGAGAGGTGTCCGAGTGGTCTAAGGAGCACGCCTGGAGAGCGTGTGTGCGCGAAAGCGCACCGCGGGTTCGAATCCCGCCCTCTCCGCCATCCTGTTTTCGCGACGAGCGAAATCAGGATGGCGATCCCGAGCCCCGCAAAGGGGCGAGGGACGGTCCAAGCTCTTTTCGCGACGAGCGAAATCAGGATGGCGATCCCGCGGAGCCCGCGCCGAACGGACGCGCGTGTCCCTCGTCCCGATGAACCGCGACCCGGGATAAACTCATCCCGCCCTCACTGTTGCTCGCCTCGAAGGCCCCCACGCGGAGATAGTCCCCGCGCGGCCCCGGTCCCTGCACGACGCTATTTCCTTGACAGATTACCCGTCCCGTCGTATACAGATAGACGGTATCTGTTCACAATCGGCGGGAGGCGGCCGGCCGGCCGCCTGTGCAGAAGGGCTGACACACACGTCCGACGTCCCGAACCTGTCAGCCCCTTTTTGTTTGTACGGTGTCGTCCGACACCGTCCGGCAACCACCCATGCGGAAGGAGAGAGGCATGAGACGTGCGAAGGGGATGTTGGGAACCGTGGGCGTGACGGCACTTCTGGTTGGCATCGGTCTTTTCGCCGCCGACGAGGTGACGCCCCCCGGAGAAAAGCCCGACGTGAAGCCCGACATGAAGAAGGTCAGCTACTGCATCGGTCTGAGCATCGGCAAGAGCATGAAGTCGCAGGACCTGACCCTCGAGGTCGAGGATTTCCTGGCGGGTCTGCGTCACGGACTGGCCGGCGACGCCCCCAGGATGACCGAGGAGGACATGCGGACGGCCATGACCGCCTTCGAGCAGGACATGAGGGTCCGGGAGGCCGACCGCACCCGACGCGAGGCCGAGGACAACCGCACCAAAGGCGAGGCCTATCTCGCCCAGAACAAGACCAAGCCCGGCGTCAAGGTCCTTCCCAGCGGTCTCCAGTACAAGGTCCTCAAGGCGGGCGCCGGCAAGCAGCCGAAAGCCGCCGACACCGTGACCGTGCATTACCGTGGCACGTTCATCGACGGGACCGAGTTCGACAGCTCCCACAAGCGCGGTGAGCCGGTCACGTTCCCCGTGAACGGCGTCATCCCCGGGTGGACCGAGGCCCTCCAGCTCATGAAGGAAGGGGACAAGTGGGAACTGGTTATCCCGGCGGGACTGGCCTACGGTGAGCGTGGGGCCGGCGGGGTCATTGCACCCAACGCCGTCCTCGTTTTCGAGGTCGAACTCATCGCGGTGAAGTGAGGCCGGACCGGGCGCACCGGGGGGAAGTCCTGTCATGTCCGCCATTCGCGTGGGGATCGTTGGGGTCGGCTTCGCGGGGAAGTTCCACTACGAGGCCCTGAGGACGGTGCACGGCGTGGACGTGGAGGTCGTCGGGGCCACCTCGAAGACGAAGCGGGGCCGGGAGGCCTTCGCCGCCGAGCGGCACATCAAGGCGTTCGATTCCGTCGAGACCCTCCTGGACGAGGTGGACCTCCTGGATATCTGCTCGCCGCCCTACGTCCACGAGACCAACATCCTCGCCGCGTGCCAACGCGGAAAGCACGTCATCTGTGAAAAACCCCTCACCGGCTATTTCGGCCCGGAAGGGGCGGACGAGGCCTGGCGGGGTGACGTCGAGCCCAAGGCCCCCGTCCTGGAAGAGGTCCGCGAGCGGCTCGAGCGCATCGCCGGGGCCGTCCGGAAGGCCGGCGTCATGTTCGGCTACGCCGAGAACTTCGTCTACGCCCCCACCGTCCAGAAGGAGCGCGAGGTCATCCAGAAGACCAACGCACAGCTCCTCCGGATGACCGGTGAGGAGTCGCACTCGGGCTCCGGATCGCCCGTCTACGGCATCTGGCGCTGCGCGGGCGGGGGGTCGCTGATGGGGAAGGGGTGTCATCCCCTCACGGCACTCCTCTATCTCAAGCGCGTGGAGGGTGAGACCTCGGGTGCCGGACCCATCCGACCCAGGTGCGTCACCGCACGAACCCACCAGCTCACCCGCGTCCCCCGATACCGTGACCTCGGCTTCATCCGCACCGATTACCACGACATCGAAGACTACGGCTGGATGCACGTCGTCTTCGAGGACGGCACCGTCGCCGACGTCGTCACGGGCGAGACCACCCTCGGCGGCTGCTACGACTACCTCGAAATCTTCGCCAACAACCACCGCACCCGCTGCCGCATCAGTCCCACCAACCTCCTCGACCTCTATAACCCCAGGGCCGAGCAGTTCAAGGACATCTACACCGTCGAGAAGATCTCGACCAAGGAGGGGTGGTCGCCGGCGGCCCCCGACGAGAACTGGAGCATGGGCTACACCGCCGAGATGCAGGACTTCCTCACCTGTGCCGTCGAGGGGCGTGAGCCCGTCTGCGGCATGGCGCTCGCCGTCGATACCATGCTGGTCATCTACGCGGCGTATCTCTCCGACGAACGGAAGGGCGCCGAGGTCGCCATCGGGTGACGGACGTCTCACCCCCTCGCGTGGTGCCGCCGACTCGTGAGAATTCTCTCCGACCGCCGCAATCAGGAGTGTATCCGTCCTCAATTGCCCCGTCATCATGGGGTCCCCCGCATCGGCACGTTGAGGCGCCGTGCACCGCCCCCCAGCGGTGTCCATTTTTCTGAACGCCCCCGGCCCTGGCTATAAGTCCCGACTTGTGAACGACTTACGTGCAGGTGGGCACCCACGCACACGCACGGTGCGTTCAGAAATATGAACGTTGCCCCTTCTGCCCCAATCTGCAGCAAATCTTTTTTCATGTTTCCTCACGACGTAAGCCCTTTTCACTCTTGGCCTTCCGACGCCCGGAAAACCTTGTTCGGTCGGGGAGTCCCCCTTTGGCACGGTTTTTGCATATAAGCACCGTGCCGTCAGGGGCGTTTATGCACTTCGTGCAATCAAAAAGGGGCTGTTAACGCTTACTCTTTTGGAGGGCCGGAAACCGCAGAGAAACACTGGGGGAAACGGCGTTTTGTTCGTTCTGAAGGACTTTTTCGGGCTTTTCAGTGTTCTTTTGGAGGAGGGAGTTATGAAGAAGTTAGCGATAGCAGTGGGCGTGTTGCTGATGGCGGCCTCGTTGGCTCAGGCCATCTCGGACGGTCCCGGTGGGCGGCTCTACATCACCTACAAGTACTCCGACAACGTGGCGTCGAATCTGGTCAATTACCAGAGCCTGTTGATCAACACGGACTGGACGATCAACTACGAGGGGCGGGCGGCCTACACCTACAACCAGCACGGCTCGCTCCTGGACAACTACCAGTACAATCAGCATCAGCAGGTCGGCGGTATCTCGCCCGAGGTCTACACCGCCGCCGGCAACGGGTTCGCCACGCTCGTCACGGGGTTGAACTACAACAACTCCGAGGTGTGCTACAGCGCGAGCTACCAGGCCCTGGACATCCTGAAGATCGGGACGGCCAACGGCGGGATGACTGGTTTGCCGGCCATCCTGAGTGACGGTCGCGGCGTTCCGGGCGCTCACCCCGGCTGGGGAGTCGACCCGGGCAACCCGGCGAACACCCCCAGCACGGAGAGGAGCTTTTTCGCCGCTCCCGACATCATGGGCGGGTTCACGGGCGACGCGCAGAACGCCTTCGTCACGCACGGGTACAGCCGGTACGAGGGGTGGTACATCGTCAGCGACTACCACAGTGACGGTGACGTCGCCGACAACGTCGAGGACTACGAGGCCTGCGAGTATGGCAGCGATTGGGGTGGCACGGACGGCCGCCGCGACTTCGAGATCCTCGGCAACAAGATGTACGGCATGGGCGCCGACTGGGGCGTCACCGGCGGGAACGGCTTCTACGGCTGGAGCACCGCCGGCATCGGCTACCTCCAGAGGGAAGGCGACGGCTCGCTGACCGCACACCCGTTCTTCTGGAGTACGACGGGCGGTGCCCCCGGGGAGGACAACGAGCATATCATGGTTCCGGGGTACGGTCCGGGCGTGGCGGTCACTTGGGCGGGTATCGGCGCCGTCGAGATCCAGGGCCGCAACACCATCTACGCGCCCATCTATGCGGGCGGCACCCGGGTCATCGCGATGCTGAGGGACATCAACGGCGACGGCGACGCGATGGACAACGAGTTCGGTGAGGTGATCGGCGTCTACGACGCCGGCAGCGCGAACGCCGGAAACTGGGACAACCCGGCCACGGAAGCCGACATCGAGGTCGTGAAGAACGCCGACGGCAAGCTGTTCCTCCTCGTCACGCAGCCCGTCGAAGGGTGGCACCTGGGCAAGCGGATCCTCGTGATCGAGCTCCTGGACAACGGTGACTACGTCGGCGGCAACTCCGGCGTCACCACGATCCTCTACACGAAGCACTATAAGTCCGGGGTTGTCTCCGGTGGCGGTGACTGGCCGTCGAACTACGATTGGGGCGACTCGATCGAGTTCGACGCGTTCGTCATCCCCGAGCCTGCAACGATGCTGCTCTTGGGAACCAGCGCGTTGGGAGTCCTCGGCTACCTCCGCAGACGTCGCATGAGGTAAGCCCGAGACGCACGATGCACAGGAAGCACACGGAAACCCCTTCCCGGAACATCGGGAAGGGGTTTCTCTTTCTGGGGTGGCGGCGGCCCGGCCTCAGCCTGCCTCGAAGCACGGGGACCCGACATGCAGCCGTCCGCCGGGCAAGTTCCAGGAACCAACGTCCCAAATTCCAGACAAGCCCCAAGAGCCAAACTCCAACGTCCAGACAAACGCCAAGCACCAAAAGCCAGAGAAACGGCATGCACATGCGGACATGGGCGCCGGGTATTTGGCGTTTGTCTGGGATCTCTCGCCTGGAATCTGGAATTTGCCTGGCGCTTGGTGCTTGGGATATGGGGTTTGTCTGGAATTCGGTGCTTGGTTCCTGGTGTTTTGGTCCCACGGTGTCGCGAAAGGCAGTCGCCGCTGGATTCCAGGCTCTTGCATGGAGGGCGTGCGGTGCGGTCCCGGCGTGTTCAATATTCTAAACACGGCCTTGGGGCACTTAAGTCCTTTTCTGACAAGGCGTTACGTTCAGGTGCCCCCTGACGCACGCCCGCGTCGTGTTTAGAATTTTAAACACGAGCCGTTCTGCCCCAATTTGCAGCAAATCTTTCTTCGTGTTTTCTCATGATGTAAACCCTTCTTGCGTCGAAACTTCCGATGCGCCGTGAATTTTGTCCGGTCGGGTAGTCCTTTTTTGGTACAGTTTTTGCAGGGAAGCATTACGTCAGCGGCATCCGGGGCACTTCGTGCGGTCCGGATCAGGAAGGGGCCGTTGACGCCTGCTCTTATTGGAGGGCCGGAAACCACGGAGAAACACGGGTGGAAACGGCGTTTCTGTCGGTTGTGAAGCATCTTTTCGGGTTCTTCAGTCTTCCATTTGAAGGAGGGAGTTATGAGGAAGCCATGGATCATCGCGTGTGTTCTGGTTGCAGGTCTCCTGGCGGGTTCGACGGCTGAAGCCATCAGCAGGGGGCCGGGCGGACGCGTCTACTACGGGGGCATGGTGACCGTCGATACGACTTCGTGCAACCGGATCGGGAGCATGGGGATCACCCCGGACTGGGACAACATCGGCTACGGGATGGTCCACGGGGACATCTGCGACAACTACAACCCGTATGGCGCCCACGACGCCATGGGTCAATCGCCTGAGGTCTACCAGGGGGGGGAGTACGCGACTCTCGTGCTGGGTGCCTACTATGACCGGACGGTTGCGGGGCGCACCTGTCTGGACGTTCTGAAGGTTCAGACGAGTGCGGACTGCCTGACCTCGGGTGACATCATCGTGCTGGGGAACGGCAAGGTCAACTCGACCCCCGGTGGATGGGACGGACGCAATGAGTGCTGCACCGAAAGCGGGGCGTTCGCGGCGCCCGACGTCATGGGCGGGTTCACGGGCGACAGTCTGAACAACTTCGTCCTGCACAGCGGCTCTTACAGCATGTACGCCAACATCCTTACCGACCACTTCACCGACGGTGACTGCACCGACAACGACGAGGACTACATCGACCGGAATACCGTGGGCATCAACGGTCACGAGAATGACTTCGAGATCGTCGGGGACCGTCTCTTCTGGAGCGACGGCTGGGGTCCCAAGGGCGCCGCCGACGGTGTGCAGTACCTGAAGCGGGAGTCCCAGGGCACCTGGTCACAGCATGACTTCATCTGGGACGACAGCAGCATATCGCTCCATTACCCGTACACGCTGCCGTGGGACCTCCCGCACGGACGGTTCGCCGCGGCGCAGCTCAACGGTCACTACACGGTGTGGCATCTGGCCTACGGCAACCCCGACAACAACAATAGACCCAACAAGGAGTGGTTCCTTGGCGTGTTCACGGACCTGAACAACGACGGCGACGCCATTGACAACGCCGAGGTCACCGGGACGATTGACGAGTTCCAGGCCTGCTACCGTGTCGGCTCGGCCACCACCGCCTACGACGACCCGAAAACCGGCTGGGGCGAGGGCGGCGACCTGGAGTACATCGAGCATGGGGACAACAAGTTCCTGCTCGTCTATTCCCCCAGTCAGAACTGGAGCTACGGTGCGGCGCTCATCGTCCTCGAGCTCGAGGATAATGGTGATTACGTCGGCGGAAACGACGGGGTCAAGGTCATCTGCCGGGGGAATGAGAGGATCGGCGGCGCCTGGACGACCGTCCGGTACATGACGGGTCAGATGGAGTTCGGCGCGGTTCCGGAGCCCGGGACGATGCTGCTCCTGGGAAGCAGCGCGTTGGGAATCCTCGGCTACCTCCGACGGCGACGCATGAGGTAAGCCCGAAGACGCACGATGCACAGGAAGCACACGGAGACCCCTTCCCGGGACATCGGGAAGGGGTTTCTCTTTGCGGTGGGGGTGCACGGCGGGAAGCGGGGGCGTCGCGTCACGGACGGGGTGTCAGCCGGAAGGGCCTGCGGTCGCGGTAGCCTGCGGCCCGCTGCTCAATGTCCCGGGCGAGAGGGAGGCGCTTTCTGGCACGTGCGAGCCGGACGGCCTGCTCGGCGGTCTCGACGGCCTTGGGGAACTGACCGTTCTCGGCGTAGGCGGCGGCGAGGAGGTCGAGCACCTCCGGGGTGAGGGGGTCGGTCTTCTGGAAGACCGCCTCGGCGAGACGCACCGCCCGTTCCCCGTCGCGCAGGTCCGACTGCGGGACCGCCGACAGCAGCCAGGCCAGGTCCGTCCCGAGTCCCGTATCCTCACCCACCGCCTTCAGGCCCTCTTCCAGTGTCCGGATGCTCTCGTCGAAGCGACCGAGTCCGGCGAAGGCCGTCGCCATGTTGCAGTAGACGCGCGGCTGCTTGGGGTCGATGGCGATGGATTCCCGGTAGTGCGTGAGTGCCTGCTCCATCTCCCCGAGGTGCATCAGGGCGTAGCCCAGTCCGTTGTGGACGTGTCCCAGTTTCTCCCTCGGCTGGTTGAGGGCGTGTCGGTAGTGGTCGAGTGCCTCACGGAAGCGACCGTGTCTGACGAGCAGAGCGGCCAGGACACTGTGGGACTGGGGCTTGTTGGGGTTGCCCCGGAGTGCCGCACGCGTTGAGGCGATGGCGATGGGCAGCTGTCCCACCTCGAGCCGGGCGGAGGCGAAGAAGAGCAGACTCCGGGCGTCCCTCGGGGTGATGTCCTTCATCTGGTCCAGCACGGCCACGGCCTGGTCGACCTTCCCGGCGTTGAACGCGACGTAGGCCTGGGTCGTCCTGGCGAAGGGGTAGTCGGGGAGCATCTTGACGGCCCCGTCCACCGTCTGTGAGGCCCGGTCGTGCTGCTTCCTTTCCGACAGAACGATGGAGGCGACCAGTTGAATGACCGGGTCCTCGGGTCGTCGGTCGGCCAGGGTGATGATGTCGTCCTTGAGGGTCTTCTGGGCGGGCTCTCCCATGATGTACTTCAGCCAGGCGGGACTGGGTGGGGTGGTCTTGGGGGGCGTGGGAAGGGACTCGGGATAGTAGAGTCGTTTTTCGAGTGCGGCGAGACGGCTGACGGCATCGGCGTCCTTCGGGTCGATGTCGAGCGCGGCTTGGAGATAGCCGACCGCCGCCGGAACGTAACCCTTGGCCGCCAGGATGTCGGCGATCTGCTTCATGGCGGTGGTGTTGCACGGGGCCGCCGACAGGACGTTTCCGAGGTGCTGTTCGGCGAAGTCGGGTGCCCCCGCCCTCACCAGCACCGCCGCACTCACCGGGGACAGGTCCTGGTAATTGAGACCGAAGCGCACCTCCCGCTCGGCCACCTGGAGATGGATGGCGGCGGCCAGCATCTCGTTCCGGTCCATGTAATGCCGGGCCATGACCAGAGAGCTCTCACGCACCGCCCGCAGCGTGGACGAGAACAGGTGGTTCCTCGCTTCGACCTCGTTTCCGCGGGCGAGATGGATTCGGCCCAGGTTGACCCATGCGGTCTCACGGCGCGGGTGTTTGTCCAGGACGAACCGCCACCAGTCCTGGGCCGTCCGTGCGTGCAGGTTCGTCACGACCAGCCCTCCGCCGTACCACAGCACCAGCACCACCGCCGCAATCCCGGCGAGCCGTCGCAGCAGCCGGCTCGGGGTCTCCAGCACACCCGCCAGCACCGCCCCCGTCAGCAGCGCCCACCCCGCCAGGGGCAGGTAGCGCCAGCACCAGGCGGTGTAGTCGGTGGTGAGGTTCTGCGTGGAATAGAACCGCGGCACGACACTCACGAAAATCAGGAACACCCCCACGACCCACCACTGCTTCCTGAGCAGCCTCACGGTGCCCACGGCCAGCACGGCGAGCAGGACGAGCGTGACGGCTGCAAGGTTCCAGGTGCCGTACATCCGCCGCACGACCTCCCTGACGGGGACCTCGAGGGGCCAGCCGCGTGCCAGGCCCACCACCGAGTCCATCCCGCCGACGGCGAACGACCAGGTCCCGTATCGCAGGACCCCGGCGGGAAGGTCCGGGGGATAGGTGTAGAAGACGAGGTGCGGGTGGAACGTCAGGAAGCACCAGCCCATCAGGAGGGCGCCGGCGGCGAACGGGAGCACACGTGCGATGCTCCTGACCGCGGGGGTGCGCTCGTAGAAGAGTTCGTAGAGGAGGATCAGGACGGGCAGCGTCAGGAGGACGTGGGAACTGAGAAGCCCTCCCACGAACAGCACGAGTGCGAGTGCGTAGAGGTGGAATCGCCGTCGACGCGCCCAGGCCAGGTAACACGCCAGACTGCCCAGGTAGAAGCTTCCGCCGAGGACGTCCGGGAAGAGATTGACCTGGTTGCCGAACGCCGCCCCCAGGGGGTGCAGCAGGAACACGGCGAGCACCAGAAGTGCCGGTCCCTCACGACGGGTGAAGTGTCGAGCCACCGTGTAGACGAGCATCGCGTTCAGCACGTGGAAGCCCACGAGCCAGACGTGCCAGAAGACGGCGTGGTCGGCGGAGACGAAGGTCCTCGCCACCGCCAGCAGTGCGTACGGAAGCGGACGGTACTGTCCCCCCGTGAAGGCCATGAAATGCTGACCGAAGATCTCCGGCACATGCTTGACGTGAGCCAAGAGCGGCAGACGCAGGACGCAGTCGGAGCTTTCGAGGAAGGTGTGGGCGTTGAAGGTGACGGCGAAGAGGGCCGATGCGACGACGACGGCGAGGGCGGCGATCACCCACGGCCGTGAGCGGTCGGTCCCGGTGACGGGCATTTCGGATGCGGGGTTAGCTGGGTCCCGGTTCATTGGCCTCGACGGTCCACGGCTTCACCTGGAGGAGTTTCGTGTCAATGCCGATCGCCTGGAAAAGCCGGCGTTCTTCTATGCGGGGGACGTTCGCCAGGAACTCGGGGACGTTGAAGCTCATCCGCACACGGACGTCCTCGACCGGCAGACGCACCGCCGGGGATGCCTTCCCCTCATCGTCGATGTGCGTCATGTAAAGCCGCGCGAAGATGCCGTCGTCCCGCTTCGAGGCGAAGACGATCCATCGACCGTTCGTCGACCAGGAGTGCCAGGAGTCCGCCGCGTAGGGGGCGTTGCACTCGAGGGGACGGGGTTCGGACCGGAAGTCCGCCGGCATGATGTAGATGTCACTGGACGGCTTGATGAGTGACGCCCAGTTCGAGCGCACGAAACTGAACCATTTCCCGTCCGGGGAGAAACGGTGATGATAGTTGCTCTTCCCGTTTCGCGAGGCCCCCGGAACGGGTGTCGCGGTCCCGCCGCGACCGTCGTTGTAGGGGATGATGCGGAGGTCGTACTGTATCTCTCCCACGTCCCGTCCCCCGGGCGCCCAGGAGAACACCAGTGAGGCACTGTCGGGCGTCCAGCGCGGGTAGACCTCGATGTCCTTCGGGTCACAGGCACCCTTGAGCAGTCCCCCGGTGCCGCTGGCGGCATCGTAAATGGCGATGTCCGAGTCCTGTCCGAGGTTCTGCGTCTCCAGCGGTCTGGGTCCGGTCGTCACGGGAAAGCTCTGCCGGGCCGAGATCGCCAGTCGGGTGCCGTCCGGCGACCAGGACGTGAACGTGCTCAGCTTGAGGTCGAGCGGGAGAATGATCTTGCGACTCTCGCGCGTCTCGATGTCGTAAACGATGAGGTAACTGCGGTACTCCGGCGTCTCGACGCCCCGGTAGCGGACCTGGAGTCCCACCTTTCCCCGGGTGCCGGTCTTCGACGACCACGTGTGACAGTTGGTGCAGTACTTCTGACGGGTGTTCAGGAAGAACCGACCCTCCTTCCTTCGGAGGTCACGGACGTAGATGGACGGCGCCTTCTCGTGAGTGAAGGGGGGATCGATCATCTGGTAGACGATCGCGTTGTCGGCCGGGTCCGTTGAGATGCGGAAGTCCACCATCTGTGAGGCGTGGACACTCTCACGGGCCTTGCCCCACAGTCCCGAGCGCTTGACGCCCTTCACCCACAGTCGTGCCGGACCGTTCACGGCGTGTGTCTTCACCTGTTCCCACACGTCGTCCGGTATCCGCCAGCGACGTCCATGGGTGAGGAACCGCCACTCGAGCTTTGCGTGAGGGACCAACACGGTGACCTGCCACAGGTCGTTGTGGACGTCGTTCCATTCGATGAAGGGCGAGCAGAGGTTGGGGGGAAAAACGGCGTCCGGGGGAGGGTAGGTGACCGTCAGGAACCGGGGCACCCACCGGGCCCGGTAGACCGTCGGCGACTTCAGCCACTTGAGCTGCGCCGCCACGCTCGTGCTGTCCATGTGCGTGGCGTCCGGTCCGCGTTTCCGTACCTCGTCCTTCTCGTCGAGGATGCTGTGCGCTTCTTCCCCGTCGGGTTCCACGGGGACGTCGTCCGGCAGGTACCCCGTCAGGTCATACGTCATCCCGGGATAGAACCCGGAACGGGTCTCCTGTTCCTGCTCCAGTGGGCCGGAGAAAAGGGCGTGGAGACGTCCCTGATGAACCCCACGGGCCACCGCCCAGCCGAGCAGTCCCATGACGACAAGGACCGACACGGCGACGAGAACCCATCGGCGCCTGTTCGGTGTCTTTGACAACGACGGACCTCCCCGGTGTTGCCCCGACGTGGTGCACCCGTCCCTTAGCATATCCCGTGACGGTCGTCGGGTCAAGCGCGTTGAATGGCTTCCGGACGTCCGTGCGGGGAGGTGGGCCCTTCCCGGCTAATGGGCGGCTTCGCGCAGCAGTCGGTCAAACTCCGGCCGCAGTGCGGGCGCGGCCTTCGACCGTCCCTCCCGGAGGACACCGGCGGCCTCCTCCGACTTCCCTCCCGCCAGCAGCACACGACCCAGCAGCAGCAGGCTCTCCGCGAGTTCCGTGCCGTTGCGGGCCTCCCTCGAAAGCTCGACCGCACGTCTCGCGTGCCAGAGGGCACGCACCTGACTGTGGAAGGCGCTCCGCTCGGGCAGGTAGAAGACCCGCACCAGGTTCTGGTGGGCCGTCACGTAACACGGGTCGAACTGCAGTGCTTCCCGCAGCAGTTGCACCTTCTCGAAGTCGGAGCGGCCCGGGCCGAGCGCCGCAAGCCCGTTGGCCCACTCCGCCACGTGGGGCATGATGGGACGTGCGAGATACCTCTCATCCAGCGTCTGGGGGGGCACGTCCGCGTCGAGTCTTTCCAGGTTGAGTCTCACGATGGGGTGGTCGGGCTGGACCTTCCGGGCCTGCTCCCACAGGGCACGGGCTTCCTCTGAGCGTCCCTGATGGAACCGGATGACGCCGAGGTTGATGACGGCCTCCAGGGGCGGACGTCCCAGACGGCTCGCCCGCACACATACCTCCTCCGCCTCGGTAATCTTCTGCTCGCGCAGCAGCAGGTAGCCGAACATGGCCAGGAACCGGTCGGCGATGGGCTGTCGACGGAGGATTTCACGGTACTGCCCGGCGGCGTCGGGAATCCGACCGAGGAGCAGGTGGAGTCGGGCCAGGTCCTGTCGTGGGGGGGGCCATCCCGGGTCAAGCCGGATGATCGCTTCGAATTCCTGCACCAGGCGGGGCATCCGGAGTTCGAGGACACGCACGGCCTGCTGGGGGGTCAGATCCTTGCCGGGCTGCGCTATGATCCTGACCATGGCGTAGGCGGCCTGGGGACCCTCGGGGCGCAGCCGGTCGGCTTTGCGGTAGGCTTCGGCCGCCGTCTCGGTCTTCCCGGCAAAGCTCAGACCGTCCCCCTCCCTCCACGCCGCCAGGTAGCGGTGTGCCCTGATCGTGTCCGCCTCGCTCACTGCCGCCGCCCAGACCGCCAGAACGACCGCCGACGCCAGGATGGACGCCCTGAGCCACCTCGGCTCGCGCAGTCGCTCCAGAAGCATCAGCACGCCGTAGACCCCCACGGGCACCACCGCCCACAGGGCGTGGGAACCGACCCACACCCACCCCC
>DATKVD010000187.1:0-19305 GCA_035530235.1 Planctomycetota bacterium
TGGACCTGGTGGGCAGGACGTCGGCCGAGCTGGCGTGTCTGCGGAAGGAGAAGTTCGGCTTCGTCTTCCAGATGTTCCACCTGATTCCATACCTGACGGCACTGGAGAACGTGTGTGTCCCGATGGGACTGTCGGGGACAAGTCCGACGGAGTCGGCCGAGCGGGCCGGTGCCCTTCTCGATCGCTTCGGACTGGGCGAGCGGAGCGACCACTACCCCTCCGAGCTGAGTGCCGGGGAAAAGCAGCGTGTCGCCATCGGACGGGCCGTCGCCAATCACGCCCCCATCATCCTGGCCGACGAGCCCACCGGGAACCTCGACCCGAAGGCCGCCGACGAGGTTTTCGAGGCCCTGGACGAAATCCACCGTGGGGGTGCGGCCGTCATGGTCGTCACACACGACGCACGCCTTGTCCGGGCCGCCCCCAGGGCGCTCCGGCTCGAAAACGGTAAACTGGCCGGTTGACCCGGTCACGAAGTGAGTCACGGCAGATTGCCCAAGAAATCCTTGCGGCCGCACGGGACGTTGCCTACAATGTCCCCCGGCGGAAACGATCCTGATGGGTGTGCCAATCGGAGGGGATGCAATGGTGAAGAAGACGGCTCTTGTCGGACTGGTGTTGATGTCGGCGGGGTGCTGGGGCACCTTGGCGACGCAGGCGTTCCACACGGTCGCGGGTCCCATGGGACGGTATGAGATCATCAGTCAGTCGGCGGAGAAGGCCCAGATGGCGAGGTACAAGACCATCGAGGTGGCCCCGTTCGAGAACACGATGCCCACACTCATCAAGGAGGGCGTGGCGGAAGCCGTGCAGTCGGAGATCGTCGCTATCATCTCGAGGTCCGGGAAAGTCATCAGTGTCACCCCCGTGGAAACCTATCAGAAGACCGCGGCCCCGGCCCCCACACTCGTCGTCACCGGTGCACTTGTTGACATCACGAAGGACACGCTTCCGGGTGAGCGCCTCGTCAGCAACGCCAACCACCTCATTGTCCGTGTCAAGCTGCTGGACAAGGGGAGTGGACGGGTGCTGGTCGACGCGAGTCTCCGCGGCTACGTCAAGTCGGCGGTCGATCTTCCGCAGGAGAGTCTCGCCAAGGGCGTCGCACGGGCGGCCGAGAGACTGCTGAAAGAGGTGTGCGCCTGGGACGAGAAGTAGCGGGAGCACCGGACGCGCACGTCGAAGAAAAGAAAGGGGACGCCCATCGGGCGTCCCCCTGTCTTTCGACGGCGGACCCCACGGGTCACTCGCCGGTCTCGTCGGTGACCTGTGCGTCCGCCGGGGGCGTATACCTGAACAGCGACTCGTCCACCTGGCCGTTCAGCTTGAGGTTGGTGATGTCCATGGACATCGACTGCTGACCGTCGGCGTTCTGTCCGGTCATCCGGCGCGGAAACATGTCGTCCTGACCGATGAACAGCTTGACCTTGCCGGTGAACGCCTTCAGCATCCGGGGGTCCGGGACCTGCTTGATGAAGCTCTCCTTCAGTGTCCCCTCGATGACGTAGCACCGGACGTCGCCGACGGTCTCCTCGCCGATCACCTTGAAGTCGTAGACCTCCCCCATGGCCTCGAACTGGTCCAGGGGATCGACGTTGTGGCGCAGACCGATTTCGTTCTTCGCGTCGGCCCGTCGCTTGGCGACCATCGGTGCCGGCATCATCGGGTGTCGCATCTCCTCCCACCGGTACTTCCCGTCGTTGACGATCTTCTGCTTCATCTCCATCGTCCGGCCGTCCGCCGTGACGGCCCGCGTGGTCATGGCCTGGTAGAGCTTCTGGATCGTCTTTCCGTCCTGCGCCACCTTCATGCCGACGGCGTTGCCGGTTGCCGTCATGTTCCTGCCGTCCATCGACATGGTCATCTTCATGTCGGAGGAATAGGTCCGCACCTTGCGGGTGGCCTCGGCGGACCGCTTCTTGATCTCGTCCATGGTGGGCAGTCCCGACGCCTGACGCACACCCAGCAGCACCAGGACGGTGCAGCATACGACCACGCACGATCTGCGCATCGGATTCCTCCTTGCCGTTGCCGGTGTCTCTGTGCAGTGACGTTGACGTCGACCGTCCCCGGACCTCAGTCCTCCTCGAGCCACTCGGTGTGGAAACTGCCCTCCCTGTCGAGGCGCTCGTAGGTGTGTGCGCCGAAATAGTCGCGCTGGGCCTGGATGAGGTTCGCACTGAGCCTCTCGCGGCGGTAGCTGTCGAAATAGGCGAGTGCCGACGAGAACGCCGGCACCGGGATGCCCAGCTTCGTCGCCTCGGTGACCACCTTGCGCCATTTCGCCTGACTCGAGACGACGATCTTCTTGAAGTAGCGGTCGAGGAGCAGGTTCGCGAGGTCCGCCTTCCTGTCGAAGGCGTCCTTGATGCGGTGGAGGAAGTGTGCCCGGATGATGCACCCGCCTCGCCAGATCATGGAGATCTCGCCGAAGTTCAGCTCCCATCCGTACTCCTCGCCGGCGGCGCGCATCAGGGCGAACCCCTGGGCGTAGGAGCAGATCTTCGACGCATAGAGTGCCTGGCGGATCGCCTCGATGAACTTCGCCCTGTCGCCGTGGAACGTGCGCTTCGGACCGCGCAGCACCTTCGACGCCGCCACCCGTTCGTCCTTGATCGCCGAGATGCACCGGGCGAACACCGCCTCCGCGATCGTCGGCGCCGGGACACCCAGGTCGAGCGCCGACTGCGAGGTCCACTTGCCGGTGCCTTTCTGACCCGCCCGGTCCTTGATCACCTCCACCAGCGGATGCCCGGTCTCCGGGTCGACCTTCGCGAAGATGTCGCGCGTGATCTCGATGAGGTAGCTGTCGAGGTCGCCCTCGTTCCACCGGGCGAACACGTCGTGCAGCTCCGGCGCACTCATCCCGAGCGCGTTTGCCATGATGTAGTAGGCCTCGCAGATGAGCTGCATGTCGCCGTACTCGATCCCGTTATGGACCATCTTGACGTAGTGCCCGGCGCCGTCGGGACCGATGTAGGTGCAGCAGGGGTCGCCGTTCACCTTGGCCGAGATGGCGAGCAGCACGTCGGCGACGGCGTCGTAGGCTTGCTTCTGCCCCCCCGGCATGATGGACGGGCCCTTGAGTGCCCCTTCCTCGCCGCCCGAGACCCCCGTGCCGATGTAGAGGATGCCCTTCGCGGCGAGCGACTTGTTCCGGCGGATGGTGTCGCCGAAGAACGAGTTCCCGCCGTCGATCAGGATGTCGCCCCGCTCGAGGTGGGGCAGCACCTTGTCGATGAAGTCGTCGACGGCTTCGCCGGCCTTCACCATCAGCATGATCTTGCGGGGACGCTTCAGCGAGCGGACGAAGTCCTCGAGTTTCTCGAAGCCGCCGATTTTTTTCCCCCGGCAGCGCTCCTCGACGAACGCCGTCATCTTCGAGGTGGTGCGGTTGAACACCGACACGGAGAACCCGCGGCTCTCGATGTTGAGCACTAGGTTCTGTCCCATGACGGCCAATCCGATGAGCCCGAAATCGTAATCAGCCATTGCTCGACTCCTGTGGATTCGCAAAACCGTTGCCAGTGGCGCAAGTCAGGACCATAGCAGGAGCGGGGCGGTCTGTCAAGGGGAAGGCTGCTAATCGTCGTCTGCGTCTTGAATGACGCCGAGTTTGAGGAGCGCCTCGCGGACCTGGCGATGTTGCTCGTCCTCTTTCTCAATGAAGTCCTTCTGCATCCAGTTCGAAAGCCCCAGGTTCAGGATGCGCGATATGCCCATGAGGAGTGCCTGGCGGTAGGAGGGGTTACCCAGTATCCGCCTTCTCGGTCCGAGCCGGTCGCTGCAGTAATAATCGTACAAGAGCTTCAAGTCATCTTTCGTTCCGGCAATGCATAGCGGCTTGATGCCGTAGAGCCATTGGGCGCTCTCGTTCTTATCGAGGGATCGGGCGAAGAGGCGGAAGGCCTCGGCATAGGCCGCGGACTCCGCGTTGCCTTCCTCGCTCCAACCGGTGCGCAGGAAGAAATAATGATTGAGAAGAAGGTAGTAGGCACTGCGCCTGGCGCCGGGATCGAGCCCTTCCGCCTCGTCTCCGAGCTTCGTTGTTTTCAGGAACTCCCGGACGTCGGTGATCACCATCTGCACGTATTTCGGATCTCTCGTGGCGCGGGCAAGTCCGCCGACGGCCGCCCGTTTGAGCCAGATGTTCTTCGCGTCGAGAAGGGGGACCACGGCCGGCGCGTCCGCCGCCGTCAGAATCGGGCCGACCTGGAGCAGAAGATGCCATTGTCTCTGAGGCGAGTTCTCCTGTTTGATCTGCTCCACCAGTTCCCGCGAGAGGATCCGCTGGGCCTCCTCATTGCCCGATGCGCTCGGGTATTCATGCCTGCGGGCGGGGACCACGGAGTAGATCGACGGCAGCTTTTCGGGTCGCCCGGGCAAACGGATCACGAGAATGCAGTAACCGTCTTTGACTTGGGGCACCAACTCGGCGGGCCAGTCGAAGCTGTCGGTGCGAAACTCGATGGCGGCATCTTTGAGCGCCTTGTCGCCGAGGATCACGGTGTCGACGTGAAACTTGATGAAACTCGGGTCCGGCACGGGGTCGATTACGGGGCGTCCCCGGGGCGCTGCGTCCTCAGGGCGTTCGACGCGAACCTCGGTGATCGTTCCAGCGATGACCGCGCGGTCCTTGTACCGCGGGTAGAGAGACCTATCGAGAGGCTGGTTACTGACGCGGATGAAGGCCGCCGCCGGGGAGGCCAGGAGCAGCGTGACCGCCAACGAAAGAACCGAGCGTGTCATGTCGTTTCCCTGAACTCAGCCGGAGGGCTGACCCGACGCTGTTGCTTCAAGACAGCCGCTTTGACTGACTGATTATACCGGAGCCCAGGGCGGTTTCAAGGTCCGAGGGGGCGCGTTTGCGCTTGACCCGAAGCCATGACGCGGCTATGATTTGCGGCCCATGAAAATCGTCGCCGACGAGAACATCCCGTTTGTTGGGGAAGGCTTCGGGGAGCTGGGCGACGTCGTGCTCATGCACGGCCGCGCCATCGGCGCCGACGACGTCCGTGACGCCGGGATGCTGATTGTCCGCTCGGTGACGAAGGTGGACGCGGCGCTCCTCGACGGGGCGGCCGTCAGGTTCGTCGGCACCTGCACCATCGGCACCGACCACCTCGACCTCGACTATCTCGGGAAGCGGGGCATCGCCGTTGCGAGTGCGCCCGGGTCGAACGCGACCTCCGTCGCCGAATACATCGTCGCCGTGATGCTGCAACTGGCCCACCGGCACCGCGTGCGGCTTGCCGACATGACCATCGGCATCATCGGCGTCGGGAACGTCGGCAGCCGGGTGGAAAAGCGTGCGCGCGCGCTCGGTATGAACGTGCTCCTGAACGACCCGCCTCTCCAGCGGCAAACCGGAGACCCGAAGTACCGTCCGCTTGAGGAGGTGCTCGCCGGGGCCGACGTCGTCACGCTCCACGTCCCGCTCGAAAAGGGAGGACCTGACCCCACCTGGCACCTGGCGGACCGGGAGTTCCTGCGAAGGATGAAGCCGGGGATATGGCTCTTCAACTCCTCGCGCGGCGCCGTGCACGAGACCTCGGCGGTCCTCGAGGCGAGGACAAGCGGAAGACTCGACGCGCTCTATCTCGACGTCTGGGAGAACGAGCCGGACATCGACGTTGAGCTGCTCAAGGCGGCGGACGTCGCCTCACCGCACATCTGCGGCTACTCGGCCGACGGCAAGGTGGCGGGCGTCGTGATGGTTCAGCACGCCGCCGGTGCGTTTCTTGGTGTAAACTCTGATTGGGACCCGTCGGCGAAGCTGCCGCCCCCGGCGCTCGCCGAGGCGGCGGTCTCGGACGGCTCACGCGACGCCGAGGACGTAATGCGCGAGCTTGTCCTCGCCACGTATGACTATGAGGGTGACGACCGGCGGATTCGCGAGATGCTCGACATGCCGGCCGCCGGACGCCCGAAGCACTTCGATGCCTTGCGGAAAGACTATCCGTGCAGGCGGGAGTTTCACAACACGGACGTCACCCTCGGCGTCGCCTGCGGGCACCTGGGGGCACTGCTCGAGGGCGTCGGGTTCAACGTGACATGAGGTCGTCCGTTTCCGCCGGACGGCGGACGGCCGACAGGGACTGCAAAAAGGGGTGAGCGGAATGCCGGACAACCTGAGAGGACGTGCGTTGCGGTCCGTCGTGGTTCTGGGGCTGGCTGCCCTTGTGTCCGGCGTGGTCGCCGCGCAGGTCAGGACGGAGAGCGTCGACGCCGTCGCGGCGAAACGGATCCTGGACCTCGCCGGCGTGCGCCGGGGACTCTGCGTGCACCTGGGCTCCGGACGTGCCGAATCCCCCGGACTGACCGCCGAACTCGCCGCCGGCTCACAGATGCTCGTGCACGGGCTTGCTTTCGACGACGCCTCGCTCACCCGGGCCCGGAGCGCCGTCGAAGCGAAGGGTCTCATGGGCCGGGCCACCGTCGAGAAGGCCGCCGTCCCTCCGCTGCCCTATCTCCGTGACCTGGCCGACCTCGTCGTTATCGAGGACTTCGGTTCGCTCGCGGCGCGGGGCGTCACGATGGACGAGGTGCTGCGCGTCGTCGCACCGGGCGGCGTCGCGTGCATCCTGAAGGACGGGACGTGGACGAAGACGGTGAAGCCGCGTCCGGTGGAGATGGACGAGTGGACGCATCCGTACCATGGCCCCGACGGGAACATCGTCTCCACCGACGCCGTGGTGGCGCTTCCGCTGGGCTACCGGTGGCTCGACGGGTTCCCCAAGAACGTCACCGGTTTCGCCGCCACCCGGGCGTGGGTGATCGCGGGTGGACGGCTCTTCACCCTCGGCATCAATGAGAAGGAGAACCTCGGGGCCGCCCGTGGACGCAGTGGATACGACCTCTACCTCTCCGCACGCAACGCCTGGAACGGACTGCCCCTGTGGAAGGTCAACTGCGGGAATCCCACCGACGGCACCGCCATCATGTGGCAGAACATTGCCCCCCTGGCCGCCGACGACGCCCACGCCTACACCGTCGATCACGGGAAGACCGTCGCCGTGGACGCGGCCACCGGGCGGACCGTCGTCACGTACGAGACGAAACACCCGACGGTGCGACTGCTGCTCCTCGAGGGTGTGCTGGTGACGGGGGGCTGGGAGGCACAGGACCGGCCGAAGGGACAGTGGGTGTGGTTTCCGAAGTCGGACGTGGGGAGTGTCGAAGGATTCGACGCGGCCACCGGACGGGCGAAGTGGTCGGTGCCGGTGTGTGCGTATCAGATGGTCGCGTCGCACGGCGTGGTCTACGTGATGACCCAGCCGACCGCGACGGACGCCGACGTGCACGTGATCGCGCTGGACCTCCAGACGGGTCGGGAGCGCTGGCGCGTGCCGCACACGAAACTCGGGACCGAGCGGGACCTCGTGCTCAACTGTGCCGGGGACGGGTTTGTCGTGCTGGCCAAGGCGAAGGAGCGCAAGGCCCTGGTGCTGTCGGCCGACGACGGTCGGGTGCTCTGGCAGCAGGCGTGCCGGAGCACGTGGCTGCCGCTGGTGGACGGACTGCTGTGGGCCGACATGCGACGCGACCCGAAGACCGGCGACGACAAGGGCCGCCTGCCGAGGTATCTGGGGGGACATCACTGTCGGTTCCGTGCGATTGCGGGTCGGTTCCTCACGTCGAACTATGGATTCACCGAGCTGGCGCCCGAGCCGGGTGGTCCGGCGGAGCTCCGCTCGACGCTGTTCCGGGGCGCCCGCGGGGCATGCGTGGAGGACTGGGTCCCCGCCAACGGGATGTTCTACACCGCGCAGAACGGGTGCAAGTGTGTGCCCGGAGCGGTCTACGGCGTCGTGGCGATCGGACCGAACGGGGACTGGCCGGCGGGTGCGGATTTCGAGACGGCCCGACCCGTGGAGAAGGGACCGGCCTTCGGCACGGATGAGACGGCCGCGACGGGTGACGACGACTGGCCCACCTGGCGACACGACGCCGGGCGCAGCGGCGCCACGAACGCCGCCGTGCCGGAGAAGCTGACCGAGCTCTGGAAGGCCCAGGTCGTGAAGTCCGACGGAGGTCCCCTGGCCGCGGCCTGGGACGCACAGCTCACCTCGTGCGTGAGTGCACCGGTCGTCGTCTCGGGACGGGTCTTCGTCGCCGGGACCGACACGGGACAGGTCGTCGCACTCGACGCCGTGACCGGAAAGGAAGTCTGGTCGACGACGCTGGGCGGCCGCATCGACACGCCCCCGACGGTCTATCGGGGTCTGTGTCTCGTGGGCTGTCACGACGGTTGGGTGTATGCCCTTCGTGCGGGGGACGGTGAGCTGGCGTGGCGGATGCGTCCGGCCCCGCGGGAGCGACGGATGGTCGCATGGGGTGCCGTGGAGTCGGTCTGGCCCGCCGTCGGGACGGTCCTCGTGCATGACGGTGTCGCGTTCGCGACCGCCGGTCGGTCGTCGGAGTCCGACGGCGGCATCGCCCTCGTCGCCTTCGACCCGCTCACCGGCTCACAGCACTGGAGCAAGGCGATCGCCCCGGGGGTGCTGAGACTGAACGACGTGCTCTCCGTCCGGGACGGCTCGCCGGCCTGGCGCTACATGAGATTCGATGCGAAGACCGGCGACGTGACCGCCCCCGTTCCGCTGCCCGACCCGAAGGACTACGGCGGCGGCGCCGGGAAGCTTGAGGGGGCGATGATGGACGGGACGTGGACCTTCCTGCGCAACCGACAGGCCGGCAGCGCCTTCACCGTCGGCAAGCTGACCGCCGACCTCCTCGTCTGGAACGACTCGCTGGTGGTCACACCGGCCTTTGCCGTCACGCGCGAAACGGCCGACGATGCCGACGCACTCAAGGAGAGGAAATATGCCTGGCAGACCGGCATTCGCAGGGACCGTCAGGTCGTGTCGATGGTCCTGAGCCGGGGTGCGGTGCTCCTGGCCGGACGGTTCACCCGGACCCGTGCGGACGGGCAGGACGGCTTCCTGTGGGTGCTCTCCAGTGCGGACGGCACCCGGACGGCCGAGTTCCCACTGGACGCCGTGCCCGCCTACGACGGCATCGCCGTGGCGAACGGCCGGGTCTACGTTTCACTCCGCAACGGCAGTGTCGTCTGCCTGGGCAAACCCGACTGATCCGGGAATGGGGATGAGAGATGATCGTTCAGAGGACGTCCGACGGTGTGCTGACGAACGACGAGATCCGTGAAGCGACGGCGGAAGCGCTCGAGGAGCGCGACCTGGCCGGAAGACGGGTCCTCGTCATCATTCCAGACCACACGCGTACGGTGCCCATGCCGGTACTGTTTCGGCTTCTGTGCGGCCTTCTGGACGATGCCCGCGCCGAGAAGTTCGACTTCCTCATCGCGCTCGGTACCCACCCCCCCATGACCGAGGAACACATCAACCGGCTGGTGGGACTCACGCCCGATGAGCGACGACGCGCCTTCCGGGACGTCGGGATCTTCAACCACCTGTGGAAGGACCCCTCAGAGCTCCGACAGATCGGTGTCATCACCGAAGACGAGGTGGCGGCCGAGACGAACGGAATGATGCGCGAACGGGTCCCGGTCGTGCTCAACCGGATGATCTTCGATTACGACCATCTCATCATCGTGAGTCCGGTCTTTCCGCACGAGGTGGCCGGCTTCTCGGGCGGACACAAGTACCTCTTCCCGGGCATCGCCGCACAGGAAATCATCGACTTCACCCACTGGCTCGGCGCCGTCGTCACCAACCCCCTCATCAACGGGACGAAGGACACGCCGGTGCGTCGGATCATCGAGCGGGCGGCGTCGTTCGTGGACATCGAGCGCACGTGCCTGGCCCTCGTCACGAGGGGGTACGACATTTCGGGGCTTTTCGTGGGCGACGTCTACGAGGCGTGGTCGGCCGCTGCGGATTTCTCCGCCAGGCATCACATCCACACCGTCGAGAAGCCGTTCCGCAGGGTGCTCTCGTGCGCGCCCGAGATGTACGACGACATCTGGACCGCCGGGAAGTGCATGTACAAGCTCGAACCGGCACTCGCCGACGGCGCCGAACTCGTCATCTACGCCCCGCACATCACCGAGGTGTCTTACACGCACGGATGGGTCTTGGACGAGATCGGCTACCACGTGCGCGACTACTTCCTCAAGCAGTGGGACCGGTTCAAGGACTACCCGCGCGGGGTCCTCGCGCATTCGACCCACGTCAAGGGCATCGGCACGTATGAGAACGCGATCGAGACCCCGCGCGTGAACGTTTCCCTTGCGACGGGGATTCCCGAGGAGCGCTGCCGGAAAATCAACCTCGGTTACGTGGACCCCGGCGGCATCGACAAGTCCGACTGGGAGGGCCGTGAGGACGAAGGCGTCGTCGTCATCCCGCGCGCGGGCGAACACCTCTACCGACTCGCCGACGGCACCGTCCCGCGCATCCCGGGAGACGTCTAGATTCACCGCAAAGGCGCAAAGGTCGCAAAGAGGGGAGAAGACGCGAAGAACACCGAACGTTACGCAGATTTTCAGGTGCCGATAGGAGGGCTGGCTATGACCGAATCCAGAAAGGCGAAGGTCAATACGCAGTTGTTCAGTTACGGTACGGTTGTAAGATTCATCCTCGGGGCCGTGTGTGTCCTTGCCATCATAGACGCAGGATTCAAGGAGTCCGGGGGTACCGCTGCAATAGGAGTAGGCGCGCTCGGGATCGTATTCATATGGCATGAACTCCGCCTCATGCGAGGCATCATGGAGGAGAAAGCAGGACCAAGAAGCGGGTCGTGAGTATTCGTCGCAAGGTTCTTTGTGGTAAATCAGCGTGTCAGTGTCTTAGCGTCCTGTTCGATGCAGGAGAAACAATGGCTAAACCGAGAAACGTCGTCGTGGCGCAGTCGGGTGGTCCGTCGCCCGTCATCAACAGCTCGCTCCGGGGCGTCGTCGATACGTGCAAGGAACTCCCTGAGAAATTCGGCACCGTCTACGCGGCGTGGCACGGCATCGAGGGCGTGCTCACCGAAGACCTGATCGACCTGTCGGGCCAGCCCGCCGAGGAGATTGCACTTCTGAGCACCACCCCGGCCGCCGGGGCCATCGGCACCTGCCGGTACAAGATCAAGAAAGGGGCCGACGAGGACTACGAGCGCATCATCGAGGTCTTCAAGGCCCACGACGTCGGATATTTCTTCTACAACGGCGGCAACGACTCGATGGACACGGCGCACAAGGTGGTGAAGCTGGCCGCGGAGCGCGGCGTGGAACTGGTCGCCACCGGCGTTCCCAAGACCATCGACAACGACGTGGGGGACAGTGAGTTCAAGCTGATCGACCACACGCCGGGCTACGGGTCGGTGGCACGCTACTGGGCGCTCATCGTCCAGAACGCGAACGAGGAGAACCGTGGGGCGTGTCCGTCGGACCCGGTGCTGGTGCTCCAGGCGATGGGTCGGAAGATCGGGTTCATCCCGGCGGCGGCGAGGCTGGCCGACCCGGGCCGCGAGATGCCGCTCCAGATCTATCTGCGCGAGTCCGGTCTCACGCTGGATGAGCTTGCCGACAATGTCAACGCCCAGCTCAAGACCGACGGTCGGTGCATCGTCGTCATCAGTGAGGGCTTCGACGTGGGCGAACTCGGCGAGAGCAAGGATTCCTTCGGTCACACGCAGTTCTCCTCCAGCGAGACGACCGTCGAGCAGGTGGTGGTGAACTACCTGAACAGCAAGGGTCTCGCCGCACGGGGCTCGGCCCGTGGACAGGTCATGGGCACCGACCAGCGCGACACCGCCATCTACGCCTCGACCGTCGATATCGACGAGGCCTACCGTGTGGGTCAGAAGGCCGTCCTCATTGCCGCCGAAGAGGGCTCCGGCTGGATGAGCACGATCCTGCGGGATCCGGGGCCGGTCTACGCCGTCCGCTACGACAAGGTGCCGCTCGAGGACGTGGCCAACTCCGAGCGCAGCTTCCCCGAGGCGTGGATCGCGAAGGGCCGCATCGACGTCACCGACGACTTCGTCCGCTACGCGCGTCCCCTCATCGGCGAGGACTGGCCGAAGGTGCCGCTCGTCGACGGGCGCCAGCGCTTTGCACGCATTGAGCTGAACCTCGCCCGGAAAAAGTGCAGCAAGTACGTCCCACAGGCCTACCGCAAGTAACGGAGCCGCCGCATGGACGTGACGATCCGCGGGGCGACCAAAGCCCCCCCCGACGTGGACGCGATGGTCGACATGACGGTTGCACTTCATCGACTCCACGAGGCCTGTGACCCACGGTGCACGAGACTCCTTGACGACGCCGCGAACGTGTATCGGGATGAGGCGCTCAAGTGGCTTGACGATGCGGACACCCGGGTCATGCTTGCCGAGAATGAAGCCGGGCAGATCGTCGCCATGGCGATCGGGAGAATCGAGCGTCGGCCCGACCGTGTTCCCGCGGCGTCGGGTCACATCCGTCGGGTGTTCGTGAAGGAGGGATGTCGCCGCGGCGGGATCGGACGTCGGCTCCTCGCGCCGCTGTGCGACTTCTTCGACGGCCACGGCGTCTCGGACGTCCAGCTGCACTACATGGTGAGAAACGCCGCCGGCGAGCGGTTCTGGACCCGCCTCGGCTTCCAGCCCTTCCTGATGATGGCCAAAGCGACGCTGGCCGACCTCACAGGCAGACTCTCCGAGTAGCTGGCTTCTCGATGGAACGCCCCAAAAAACGTCGTCCCCGGCGGCCAGATTGCCGAAGTATTCCCTGCAGGACGCATGCCTTCAAAGGAGGGCCCGAAGACGCCCAAAGCGGCGTTTCTCGGCCCTGGAGAGGGATTTCAACACCAGTCAGGCCAAGGAGGGCATCATGAACAACGGGGGCGTTGTCGCCTATTTCTCGATGGAAATGGCCCTGGAGCGGGGCATGCCCACCTACAGCGGCGGGCTCGGCATCCTGGCGGGAGATACCATCCGCGCCGCCGCGGACCTCAAGGTCCCGATGGTGGCGGTCATTCCGCTTCACCGCAAGGGCTACTTCTTCCAGCGACTCGACGCGAGCGGTTGGCAAAGCGAACAGCCCGTCGAATGGGTCATCGAGGACTTCGTCGAGGAGATGGACCCGCGGGTGACGGTGGAGCTGGAGGGACGGACGGTTCACCTTCGCTCGTGGAAGTACGTGGTGACGGGGGTTTCCGGGGCCACGGTGACGGTCTACCTTCTGGATACGGACTTGCCGGAGAACTCGGAGTGCGACCGTCATCTGACCGATCGCCTTTACGGGGGAGACACCCACCACCGGCTTTGTCAGGAGACGATCCTGGGGATGGGGGGCGTGCGCATGCTCCGTGCGCTTGGGTACGACAATGTCGAGCGCTTCCACATGAACGAGGGACACGCGGCGCTCTTGACCCTGGCGCTCCTCGAAGAGCGCAGCAACGGGTCGGTTCCCACCCCGGAGGACATCGTCGCGGTGAAGGAGAAGTGCGTGTTCACCACGCACACGCCGGTGGTTGCCGGACACGACAAGTTCCCGGTCGAGCTGCGGGACCGGATTCTGGGCAGACGTCCGGCATTCGGCGTCGAGGACTTCTTCTGCTACGACGAGGCCTTGAACATGACGCACCTCGCGCTCAGTCTCAGTCACTACGTGAACGGCGTGGCCAAGAAGCACGGAGAGGTCTCACGCAGCATGTTCGCCCCCTACGTCATCGATTCGATCACCAACGGCGTGAACGCGACGACGTGGACGGCCTCGCCATTCCGGAAGCTCTACTACCAGTATATTCCCGGGTGGAAGGAGGACAACTTCATGCTCCGCAACGCCCTCAACATCCCACCGGAGGAGATCTGGGAAGCCCACCAGAAAACCAAGCGCTGGCTCATCGAGAAGGTGAACCGTGAGACCAACGCCGGCATGGACCTCGAGGTGCTTACACTGGGGTTCGCACGACGGGCGGCCACCTACAAGCGTGCCGACCTCATCTTCCACGACATTGACCGTCTCAAACGGATCGCTGCCGAGGCCGGGGCCTTTCAACTCATCTATGCCGGCAAAGCCCACCCCCACGACAAGGCCGGCAAGGAAGTCGTCCAGCGCATCTTCCAGGCCGGCGACAGACTCGCCGGAAGCGTCCGCGTCGTCTACCTCCCGAACTACGACTGGGAGCTGGGCAAGGTCATGACCTCGGGTGTGGACGTCTGGCTCAACACCCCCAAGCCCCCACTCGAAGCCTCCGGAACCAGCGGCATGAAGGCCGCACTCAACGGCGTGCCCTCCCTCAGCATCATGGACGGGTGGTGGATCGAGGGCTGCATCGAGGGGGTCACCGGGTGGGCCATCGGCGAGGCGGACCGCAACGAGGACGATGCCAACGCCCTGGCCAAGGATGCCCAGGTGCTCTACGACAAGCTTGAAAACGTGGTGATCCCCACCTACTACAACGACCGGCCGAGGTTCATCGACATCATGCGTCACGCGATCGCACTGAACGGGTCGTTCTTCAACACGCAGCGGATGATGCAGCAGTACGTCCTGCGGGCGTATTTCAGTTGAGCGAAGCAGGCGAACACGGGAACAAAGAGGCCGGCCCGGTGTGATCGGGTCGGCTTCTCTTGTGTACGAGTCAGTCGGCCTTCTCGGGACGCAAGAGCCACAGCGTATACAGCGCTTCCATGGCCTGTGCGGCCCATATCTTGTGACCGTTCTGGTTGTAGCACCACACGCGCGTGGCGGCCCAGTTGTCGGCGGTGTAGTCTTCCGGATCCGGCAGCGGCTTCGAACCGGCTTTGAGCCTCCGGGGTGAGCCGCCGTAGGGGTAGTCGAACAGCCGCCACGTCATCGCCTTCTTCCACCGCTCGACACGCTCGGGGTGCGTCTTGCCTCTGAGAAGCGCATACGCCGGGACGATGCCCTCGTACGTGCGGTAGAGCTGCAGCCCGGCCTTGGGCGCGCGCTTGTCGGAGCAGCCCCGGTCGATGCGGTGCTCGCCGCGCGCGTCCAGTGCGTGGTAATCACCAAAAGCAAGGATGAGATCGACCGCGCGCTTCGATCCCGTCAGCTGCGCCCATTCCGAGATGAGACTCGCCCCGCCGTAGGTCCCCCAGTAGTAAGTGGGATACTTCGGCGCGGGTGGATTGTCGGGGTCGTTTGCGCCGATGGCGGCATCGCCCTGCAGCACATTCTTCGCGACGTCAAGGACACCGCCCTCGTCGCTGTTGCGATGCCATTGCTCCATGACGAAATCGGTGAACCGCGCATAGTCGACCTCACCGGTCGTCTCCCAGCGGTTGAAGTTCATGTAGTGAAACGGGGTGCAGCCGCTGCCGCCGACGTAAAGGGTTTCCTGGTCGGGGGTGACGTGCAGTTGCTTCGGGTCGGTTGAATGGTGCCAGGGCCACTTCGCCCGGGGGCCGTAGTTGTTGATGCCCAAGGGCACGTAGTGGAGTTCCTTGAGGCTCCGCAGCACCTCGTTGTGACCGGTGAGCCAGTAGTGCATGTACCACGCGCGCCAACCTGACTGCCGCGGGCCGCCCTCGGTGCCCCAGTGCACCTGGCTGTGTCGGTGACACATCCCGTGCCGACTGTCGCCGCCGGGGTGTTCGATGTCGATGCCGATCGTGTGGAGGACGTTCTGATGACCGACGTCGAGCGCCCGCCGCCACCCGCTCGCGAGGTAGTGACCGAGGTACGCCATCGCCTGTCGCTCGCCGTTGGTCCAGCCGATGCCGCCGCCGAAGATCTTCGTGTCGAACCGGCCGTCCTTCGGCGGGCCGAAATCCGGGGCGTCGGGCCAGTCGACCCAGCCGAACATCCCGTTGACCTGGTGTGTGGCCCACGGAAAATCGAGCAGGATCGCGAAATAGTCCTTCGCCTTCGAAAGCCGCGGGTGCTCGTCGTGGTAGTATCCGGTGAGCCCGAGGACGCGTGTGTCCGAATATCGCTTCCTCCCGGCCCATGGAACCAGCATCCGGTGATGACCGTTGCCGACCGACGCGGGGTCGGCGCCGGGCGTGAAGTCGAGCACCAGTTCGCTGATCTTGGTGATGCCCATTGCCCGGAGGTAAGGGTCGCCGCCGTAACGCGTGCTGTACTGGTCGCCGGTATACATGCTCTTCGACTTGTGGAATCCCTGGGTGCCGGTCTTCCGCTCCCAGCCGGGACCCTTGTAGCGAAGATCGAGAAACTGTCCGGTGTCGGCACCGTAGATGTCGACGGCGAGGTCGCCCTTGAAATTCGCGCTTAACGACACCGGCCACTGCTGCCAGGCGTCGCGCAGGCCGATGACACACGAAGCGTCGGGCGACTGGAGCGACGCCCACCCGCCGAAGCGTTTGCCTTTTTCCGGGATCGGGCCATGGAGTTGCCAGGATGCGGGCCCCGGCTGCACGAGCCGGAGCTGTCCCACCAGCGGCATGTCGCACCTTTCGCCTTTGTCGCCGCCGTAGACGAACTTCGCGCCGACCGCCTTCATCGGGACGGTCAGACCGTAGGCTTTGACGAAGTCGCGATCCTCATCGCCGTTGTAGCCGAACGAGTGACTGACGTCCATCCGGCCACTGCCATAGTACAGCCGGACGAACACGTGAACCGGGTAACGCTTGACCTTCTGCTCCCAGTGCAGCGGCGTTCGGCTGAGGTCTTTTCCGTAGGAGCCCTTCAGGTAAACCGTCGCCTGGACGCATCCGCTTTCGACGAGCTTCACCTCGTCGATGATGAGCGGATAGGTTTTGGCGGCGCTCTGAGGCGTGCCCTCGGCGACCTGGAGTCGTCCGGTGAGGTCCCCGCGCGTGATCTCTTTGCCTTTGACGCTCACCTTCGAGCAGAACTGTTCGCCCGGTGCGAACGTCACGTTGATAACACCGGTGTCGATCGTGACCTTCCCGTCGTCGGTCACTTTACCGAACATCGCCAACTTCGCCTCCTCGACGTCCTTGCCATAATGGAGCGTATACTCGCGCGTCTCGCCGGCTTTCAGATCGGTGAGAAAATCGATGCAGAGGAATTTCACCGTCCCCTCGGGCCAGACGGAGGTGGCGAGGGCCTGCACCGGGATCTCTCTTCCAGCCTCATCGAGCAGGCGGATGTTCTTCGGGTCTTTGAGTTCCCCGCGGTAGATCGGGATGGCCCCGCGGACGGGGCACCGCGTCCGGGCGACACCAGACGGCTCGGTGACGGTGAATGGGACGGCCGCTTTCGCGACGGGATCCCGCACGGGGATGAACAGACCTGATTGGACGGCGCGCGGATCGGGTGTGATGCCTCCCGCGGTTACGGGCACCTTCGCGACCGGTGCATAGGCCACCGGTGTCCCCGGCGACGGCTTCGGGTCGACCTCATACCCGGGCTCTGCGTGTACGTTGGCCGTCACCAGCGCGAGCCCGGCCACCATAGCGATCCTACCGATCAACTTCATTCGATTCCCTTCGTTTCTACGTCGCCGACAGCCGGTCGATCATGAGTTTGCGGTGACGGGCGATCTCGCCCTGATGCTCCGCCTCGTCGATGAGGTTGGTGCGTTCGAGCGGATCGTTCGCGAGGTCGAAGAACTCCTCGGGCCGGACGCCCGAGGACCAGACGTACTTGAAGCGCCCGGTGACGGCGCAGACCGTTCTGAACGACCGGTCGGACGCGACGAACTCGCTCAGGGCCACCTCTTTGCCGGAGCCGCCCGACTCGATGAGCGGACGCAGACTCGCCGCGGTCATCTCCGGGGGAATCCCCGCACGTGCGTAGTCGAGCATCGTGGGGGCGAGATCGAAGGTCTCGACGATGCCGCTGACGGTCTTGACATGTGGCCCGGCCGCCCCCGGCCGGGACGTCTTCGCACAGGCGGGGGCGCCTGTGCCACAAGAAGCGACGCCCTTCGGCGGCACGACGATCATCGGCATGCGGATGATCGGCTCATAGAAGAACGACTTCGCCAGCCGGCCGCGTTCCCACAGCATCTCGCCGTGGTCCGAGACATAGATGACGAGCGTGTTCTCGACAAGTCCGGTTTCTTCGAGTGTCGCGACGATCTTTCCGACCATGTCGTCGATGAGCGTGACCAGCCCCCAGTAGTGGGCGATGTGGTAGCGGGCGATCGCGTCCTCCTCTTCGGTGGTATCGCGTGGGGAGCCGTCGAGGTTGATCCGATAGTTCGGCGGCAACTCGACCTCGTCCGGGTCGTACATCCTGCAGTAGGGCTCGGGGGGGTCCATGGGGTCGTGCGGGCCGCAGAAGCCGCACTGCACGTAGAACGGGCGGTCGTGGCCGCGCTTCAGAAAGTCGATCGTGTTCTGGGTGATCCACCAGTCGACGTATTCCTCCAGGGGCAGGACGTTGTCGAGGGCGGAGCGGAACTTGCGGTATTCCGGTCGGCGGCGCTGCTCGTAGATGAGTTCGTAGCCGCCGGGATGACGCGCTTCGAGCCACGCGGCGTAGTCGCGTCCGAGCGGCCCCAAGCCGAAGGGCAATCCGGCCGACTTCGTCCACCGGGCACCCTTGCCGCCCGTGGTGATCTTCTCGTCGTAGCCGCGCTCGGGCCACACGTGAAGCTTCCCGAAGGCCGCCGTGTGGTAACCCGCGGTCTGGAGCCGCTCCGGAATCGTCCTTTCCCACGCGGGTGTCGGCGGGGTGTCGTCGATCACCTCCTCCATGTAATCGACCGTGTGCTGGTGGATGTAACGTCCGGTGGCCATTGAGGTTCGGGCCGGGATGCAGACCGTGTTCTGACTGTAGGCCCGTTCGAAAAGCGTGCCTTGCCGGGCGAGCGCGTCGACGTGCGGGGTCTTCACCTGACGACTGCCGTAGACGCCGAGGGTGTCGGTGCGCTGCTGATCGGTGGTGATGAACAGGATGTTCGGTCTTGCCTCGACGGACATGTGTTCTCCCTTGCCTTGGGGTCCGATGACCTCAGGTCACGCGAGTTCCCAGATGCCGCGTGCCGGTCCTTCCTTCAGGATGCCGGCCCGGACCATCTTCTGACGTTCCATGTAGACACTGTTCTCCCACACACGGTACCCGTCCCTGTGAAGCCGGAGGTCACCGGGCAGGAACTCATCCGTGAGTCTGCGGTAGAGCCAGTTGATGACGTCCCGGAAATAGGCCCTCCCGCCGTGTGCTCTCACTGCCTCGATGATGAGGGGACCGTACCGCTCCTGAGGGGTCCTGAGCATCGCGGTGATCCTGCCTTCGACCTCGTCGGGTGAACGTGGGGGATTGGGGGACCTCCGGGGATTGCCTCGCGTGGACGGCACCGCAAACTCGACACGTTCCACGCCCGAGAGGGCACTCAGGAAGGCCCGTGTCTGGTCGGCGGTCGGCTTCAGTCCACACATCTTCTCCGTCCGTGCACGCAGCATCTCCACCAGGACGTCGGCCTGCTCCTCGATCAACGCCTGCCAGGCCGTGGG
>DATKVD010000188.1:0-2512 GCA_035530235.1 Planctomycetota bacterium
CAACGTGTAGAGGCGGTCTCCGTCGACGGTGGGTGTGATGCGGGTGCCGGGCCAGCCCCCGCCGCCCCCACGACACGGATACGAATGCTACCAGACCTCCCGACCGGAACCGGCGTCCAGACACCAGACGACGTCGCCGGCCCCGTCGTTGCCCATGGTGTAGACGTGGTCGCCGACGACGGCGACACTCGCGTAGCCCTGTCCGACGTTCTTCCGCCAGAGCCTGCGGGGGCCGCTCTCGGGCCACCGGACCTGCCAGCCGGTCTCCGTGGAGACCCCGTCACGGTTCGGCCCGAGCCATTGAGGCCAGTCCTCCGCCAAGACGCTCGAAGCCGTCCCCACGAACGTCATGGCGATGATGCAGCTCATCGCTTTGGTGGTCAATTTGACGTCCTCAGCAGCCGGTTGATGCGATCTCTTCGGCAAAGGCCTTCGCCTTCGCGAGGAATTTCTCGTCGTGGTCCTTCTTCACGTGACGGTCGATGAGGGCCGCCGTGGCGATCGGCTCCCTGGCGCAGAGGTCGGTCAGGGCCTTGAAGGTGCCCTTGTCGCCGGTGCCGCCCATGGTGCAGTAGAAGGCGACCTGCTTTGCGTTCTTCCCGTGCGTCTGGCAGAAGGTGCGCACGGGTGCGGCCGCCGTCCAGGCCCACACCGGCGTGCCGACGGCGACGAGGTCGAACTGGGCGACGTCGGCCTTGACCGGCTGGATGGGCACCGTGCGTTTGCGCATCGCATCTCCGCCCGAGCGCAGCCAGCCCAGAACGCCGCTGCGGTCCTTCGTCTCCACGATCTCCTCGACCGTCACCTCGACGCCCGCGGCGCGCAGGAATTCCGCGATCTTCCCGGTGGCTTTCCTCGTGACGCCGGTGCGCGAGTAATAGACCATGAGCACTCTCATCCGTCTCCCTCCTCCGCCGGACAACGCGGTTTCGACCTGACGACGCTTCTACGGTAAGTATACACGAGACGCCTGCGGGAACACAAGCGGGTCGGGCGGACGATGTGACCGGCGGCCTCACGCGCCGCCGAGCCGTGCCAGGTGAACACGCACCTCGTCGTCGGTCAGGTCGTGCCAGTGCTGGTAGAAGCTCGCCACCGCAAACGGGAAAAGTGAGGAATGTCTGAGACAGAGGAGGTCGTCGACGAGTTGTCCGACACGGAGGATGGAGTCGGTGGGGGCGCAGGGGACGGCGATGCGGGTGGAGCGGGGCTGGAGTGTGCGGACGAACCGTGCGGCGGCGGTCATCGAGTATCCGGCGGCGATGCCGTCGTCCACGAGGATGGCGTCCCGTGCACGGACGTCGTCGACGGAGACGCTCTCGTAGATCTGGTGCCGGTGCTTGAGTTCCTCACGCACCTGCCGGATGACCTCCGCCACGTCGCCGTGACCCATGCCCAGGTGGGTCACGAACTCCTCGTCCACCGAGACGCTCCCGTCGGGGGCCATGGCCCCGAAGCCCGCCTCGGGATTCATCGGGATGAAGAGCTTCCGAAGCACGATCAGTTTCAGGGGACAGGAGAGTCCACGGGCGATCTCCACCCCCACCGGCACCCCGCCCCGGAGGATCGCCACGACCACCGGGCGCTCGATCTTCTTCGCCCTGAGGGCCTCCGCCAGCCGCCGTCCGGCGTCCGTCCTGTCCGCAAACATCCCCGTCGTCATGCACGCGTCCTCGAGTTATCGGCCGCCCTGCGGTGCGAGGCCTTCGATGGCCTCGGCGATCCGCCGGCGGGCCTCCAGCAGCACCTTCGGGTCACGGGTGCAGCCGAGGTCCTCTTTGCAGACACGGTCGTCGATGGTGAGGAGCTTCCGGGCCTCGGCCGCCCGTGCGTCCGTTCTGTCCTTGAGCCGACGCTCGAGCACCGCCAGATACTCGTGGTCTTCGAACCCGTCACGGAGCGCCTCGAAGCGGATCGAACTCAAGAGCGTGTTGTTCGGACCCGGATACACGAGATACCCGTCGCCGTTGTACTTGCCGAACGAGTTCGCACTCCACCTGCTTTCGACCTGGTCGACGTGTTTCTTCCCGTCCATCGTCTTGAGACAGTTGCTCCACGAGCTGACGCTCCAGTACTCGAACCCCTCGACGCCCAGCTTCCACGAGAGCCAGCCGATGACGCGCGCGTCCATCGCCGGGTAGTCGACGAACAGGTTGGGATGTGAGGAGGGCCAGCAGCAGACGCACCACCATACCCGGCCGCCGGCCTTCAGCCGCTCGGGCGCCGCCCCCTGGTGGAACTGACCGATGTTCACGTCCACCACGTCGAAAAACCCCTCCAGCGCCTTGACCCCCTTCGGGGCGTTGAGACACTGAAAGACGGAGAGGTCCGGGCTCACCGCCTTGGTCCGACGGTAGTTCTCCTTGCACATCTCCCAATGCTTCTGGGGGGCCTCGTCGATGTTGTAGACCACCGCGTCGGCGAGCCAGCCCTTCTTCCGCAGGAACGCCGCATACGCCGTCATGAACTGCGTGAACTCACGGTAGTACTGCTCGGAGAACGTCTCGGGGAA
>DATKVD010000189.1:0-3428 GCA_035530235.1 Planctomycetota bacterium
ACGGACCGCGCAGGATTTCCAGGTGTTCAACCGTCGGGCCATCGCGAAGGCCCCGCCCGAACACTACAGCGGCACGCGCGTGCTGGGATATTTCGCCCCGCGCGTGAAGGGAACATTCGACTGGTACGAGCAGATGACCGAGGACACGTTCGCCGAACACCGGGAGGGCCAGGAGAAGGCCCGATGGTACGGGATGTGGGACTACGGCGATTACCAGCAGCGCTTCGGCAATCCGGGCAACATCAGCACGCACCGCTACGGGCGGTGGGAGAACGACTGGGGCCGATGGGGCTGGGGAGGGGGTGACGGTCACGGACGCGTGGACCGTGCACTCTTCATGACGTTTCTGCGGACCGGGAACCGGACGCATTTCGAGCAGGGGGAGGCCCACGTCCGTCACCGAAGCGACTCGGACATCCGCGAGACGCGGGAATTCCCATGGAGCTTCAGTCCCCTCAGAAAATTGCCCTCGGACCGGACGGAGGGGCCGTGGTGGGACCTGCGGGGCTGCGTCTCGCGTCATGGCGTCCAGCACTGGTCGGGGGCCTACGTGGGGGCGCGCGGCGGGAACCCCCTTGGACAGCGCATCTATTACTATCTGACCGGCAACGGCCGAACCGCGGACATCCTGGACATCATCGCGGAAGCGGGCATGGTGCGCGGGGGGTGGGACGGACACAAGGTGGTGCTCCAGCGGCTGGGGAGCTCAGGCGGCGGCGACGGGATGGCCGCGGCGTGTCTCCAGGGAGTGCTCATCAAGTGGGAACGCACCGGCGAGGCCAAGTATCAGGCGATGCTCGCCAAGGCCGTCCGACCGGGAAACGACGTCTACGCCCGGATGTACTCGGGCGG
Source organism: Planctomycetota bacterium (assembly GCA_035530235.1). Classification (GTDB taxonomy): domain Bacteria; phylum Planctomycetota; class DG-23; order DATKVD01; family DATKVD01; genus DATKVD01. The sequence goes on from DATKVD010000189.1 coordinate 853, forward strand.
ACGCTGGGCCTCCGGGTACTTCATCCCCTTCGGCGGCTGCCAGGCCATCACCGAGTATTACGACCTCTCGAACGACCCACAGGCCCGGAGCATCATCATCGCCTCGGCCGAGCAGCAGATCGACGCCCAGCGTGCCTGGAGCTGGCCCGGCACGCATCACCAGCTCGTGGCCGCCGCCTACCGTCTCAAGGGCAGTCCCGAACTCAAGAAACTCGCTGAGGACATGGTCGAGCTCCAGAAAACCAAGGGCATGGGGTTCAACGTCATCGACTACATTCCCTTCCAGATCGAAGCCTTCAACCTTCGCGCAGAGAACTGAGGAGAGCGAGATGAAGCGGGCTGTGATGGTCCTGATGCTGGGCGTGCTCGTGTCGGCGGCGGAGGGCGCGGCGGCGGAGATCACCGCGGGCGACGCGAAACTCACCACCGGGGCCTCGAGGGCACTGTGGGAGCGCGCCGGCGTCGGTGACGTCGTCTTTTCCGATTTCGCCTGTCCGGAAACGGGCAGGGCCCTCGACCTCTCCGGTTCCCGGGCGGCACAGATGCAGGCGAAGGTGAAGGCCCTGAACGTGGACGCCCCCTGCACCCTCGCGAAGGGACGCAGCCGGTTGGGCGACGAGACCATTACGCTCGAGAACGGACTGGCCAAGGTGGTGATCGTTCCGAAGTACGGCGGCCGCATCATCGAGATCTCCAACAAGGCGACCGGCGCGAACATCTTCATCGACAACTACCAGGATGCGGCGGAGGCCCCGACCTGGGAGGTGGACAGACGGGGCCGGAAGTCGGTCCCGGCGCTCCTGGGCGGATGGGTTGAGAGCGTCGACGACGGCAACCAGGACTACTGGAACACCCCGCACACGGTCGAGACGGTCAAGGCGGCCGCGGATGAGGTGGTCGTCCGCACGCGCGGGGAGGTGAAGAACAGCACCTGGGGCGTGGACGGGACCGTCACGGTCGAGCGGACCATCGGCCTCACGAAGGGCTCAGGCCTCGTGAAGCTTCACGTCAAACTCACCAACCACAGCGGCAGGACCGAGCGCGAGATGTGCTTCAAGCCCATGGTGAAGCACGCCCTGGGGACCGAGCCGTCGGGCGACGAGGTCTGGGTCTCCAGCACGGGATACGTCAGACGGTTCCCCAGGGACTTCAAGAGCGACTGCTACACCACCGTCCGGGTGGAGGAGAAGATCGACACGTGGCAGGGCATCGTCGACCGTGCCGAGCGTGAGGGCGTGGTGGTGCTCCCGGGCGGGGAGATCGGCGGACGCATGGACGTCTTCGGGAACGCCGGCGAGGGCAAGGAGCACTGGTACACCTTCGAGAACACCTCGACACTGCGCGAGCACGTCATCGACGGCGACACGATCGAGGTCGACCATCACTATGCGCCGGTGCTGAACTTCGACGCGGTGACGTTTGCGAATCAGGACGTCGCGGTGGAGTTCGTCCCCGAGAAGGTGCACTTCGCGCCGGGCGAGGAGATCAAGGCGCTCGTGGGGGCGGCGCGACTTCGCACGACCGGTCCAGAGGAAGTGACGCTGACCCCGGGATTCTCGCGGGACGGGAAGGTCCTCATGAGAGGGACACCCGTCACGATTCCGGCCGCGCTGCTCGTGGCCGAGCCACGGGCGGTGAGCTTCGTCACGCCGGACGCGACGGTCCCCGCACCGACCGAGCCGGGGCCGGTCGACCTCGACGTGGAGGTGAGCACGGGCGGCGAACGGATCGGGTCCTTCCGCTATCGTGCGTTCCTGTCGAACGCGACCGGTGCGTTCCTGACGCTCCTCCAGCCGGGTGATGACGGGTTCGGGAAGGGACTCTCCATTACGGGACAGCTCGTCCGTGCGAAGGTGGTCGTCCAGCGAAGCGACGCGAGCGGCTCGTCCGGAAGCTACGAGCTTGGTACCGTCTCGCTGCCCTGGAAGACGGCGATCGAGCCGGTGAAAGAGGCGTTCAGGATAGTCCACGAGACCGATTTTTCGAAGCTCCCGAAGGGGATGCTGCTTCAATCGTACGGGATGTGTTTCCCGGTTCGTCTGGGGACGGACGTGAGCGAGGTGGAGGTGGACGCACACCGTCTTCAGCAGCGCTATCAGAAGCAGCTTCGCGTGACGGTGGGGACGGGCGGCGGGCGCGACGAGCAGTGGCTGGTCGATCAGGCCAGGGGCACAGGGGGCCAGGAGTACCACAAAGCGATCCCTTACTGGGCCCTTTCGGACAGTGCGGACCGGCTGCCGGTCTGGCGCTTCGGCGGCATCCTTCAGATGAGTCCCACCACGGCGTGGGTGTGGAAGTCGTCGAACTACGATTCGTCCCCCATGCCGATGGTCCAGGAGGTGACGGCCGCCGGGTGGGTGGACGCCTATTCGCTCCTGACGAAGTCGGGCGTCCTGGTCTACATGCCCGACATGCCCCGCAACGCCCCCAAGGAGGTCATCTTCGACGGGGAGCAGGGGGCGTTCACGGTCTATTTCTTCCCGCCCCACGTCCCGGCCATGAGTCTCGCGAAGGCCGGCACGCAGGGCACCAGCCGCGCCGAGAAGTGGGGACTCGGACCCGACCGGAAGGCACGC
>DATKVD010000190.1:0-4556 GCA_035530235.1 Planctomycetota bacterium
GCCGCGCTCGTCGAGCATCCGCCGCAGGGCGAGGCCGAGCTTCACCGAGCGTCGGTGCACGTCGTCGGGCAGGTCGCAGTCGAACTGCTTGCGGTCGAGTGCCAGCTCGGCGTCGACCGCGTCGTCGGTGACCGACGCGACCAGCGGCCCCAGCGCCGCGGGCGTCACCTCGCTCACGCTCACGCCCAGCACGCGCTCCATCACCTCCTCGTCGACCGCGAAATCGCCCATCCCTGCGAACGATTCCCCGATCCGGAGGGCCTTCGTCCCCCTGAGCCGTCTCGCCGCGTACGCCGCACGCACCACCCCGGCCGCTCGCGACACCACGTTCGACTCGCTCACGTGTCCCGCCACGATCTCATACGACCGACCCCGGCGACGCAGCATCGACGTCATGTCCTGCACCCCGTGGATCCCGTGGTTGTGCATGATCCGGTCGGGGTCCACCTCCTGGTCGAACGCGAAATCGGGCGTCGTGTCGAGACTCAGGATCGGCACCTTCGCGGCCGAGAGCGCGTCGATGCTCTCGAGTGACGGCGAGTAGGCGAGGTGCAGCGTCACGAGGATGTCGACGTCGTCGGCCTCGAGCTGCGACACCGCGGCGTCGAACTCGCGCTTCACCCGGCAGACGGGCGCAGAACTCACCTCCACCCCTTCGGCCTGGAGGGCGGCCTTCACCCGCTTGCGGAACTTCTCCACCTCCGGCCGACGCTCCGGCACGACGTCGTCATACAGCTTCAGGTAGAAGGGCAACAGTCCGGCCTTCGGTTTTCGGCTCATCACGCGTCTCCTTCCGAGCGTGTCTTCACGGAGGCCACCAGCCGTTCGGCGTTTCCGGCGAACACGTCCTCGACCTCGCCGCGACTGAGCCCGACTTTCTCCGACGCCTTGCGGATCGCCCGCACGATCTCGTAGGCGAACAGCGTGCAGTGCACCTCGTAGGCGTCGGCGTCGACGTGCGCCGACCACTTGTGCGGACGCTTCGTGAAGAAGTGGCGCTGGGCGTTGATGCCGATCATCTTGCCCTTCTCCTGTGCGACGGGAAGGTCGAGTCCGAACAGCACCTTCTTCCGGTCGAACGTGCGAAAGACCTGCTCGATGACCTCCCAGTCCTGCACGAAACTGAGTTCAGGATAAAGGTTATCGACGTCCGCCAGGGACAGGCCGCCGCCCACGGCTTCCGGGAAGTAGCACCGTCCGAAATGCGCCAGCACGATCTTGGCATTCGGTGCATCGCTGCACAACTTGCGCAGTCCCGCGATGTTGACGGGGTCCGCGAGCCTTCCGGCACGGGGAATATGCGTGGTGATGATGAGTCCGGCGTGGTCGGCCGCCTCGCGCATCGCGTCCGTCACCATCATCTCGAGCGTCACGTCGTTCTGCGCGACGTCGTGGTGCGCCGAGGCGAACGTCCAGTAGGGCTTGAAGCCGAGGAAGCCCCCGGCACGCACCTTCCGCAGCAGCGTTTCGGTGTCGTCGGTGAGCGATGGCACCATAAGTGCTTGCCAGCCATGGGCTTGCGCCGCGGCGCTCACGTAGGCGTTCGTCGCGTCCGGCGCCACCTCCGCGTCCACCGAGCCGAAGACCAGCGCCTGCACGGCGCGACCCGGAAAGAGCCGCGCCTCCACCGACGCGAACACCTCGTGCGGATATTCCTCGACCACCAGCGGGGCGTCGGGTGGATGTCCGGGCTTCCCCCGCGACGGACAATGCTCCTTCAGGTAGACGTGACCGTGAAAATCGAAGAGACGCCGCGGGAGGAACCCGTCGAGCTCCTCGCGCCAGACGCGCTCGTCGTCGGCGTCGTAGACGAAGTTCGGGTTGCGAGCGTCATCGGTCATCCGAGCAGCTCCTTCTCGGTCTCGCCGATGGCTTCGTCGATGAGGTCCATCGCCTTCGCGGCCACCGGTTCTTCCATGATCAGCGGCGGGCTCATTCTCAGGATATGTCCCGCGGGTATCCATGCCAAGCCTTTTCGGAACGCTTTCTGGTAGACCCGTTCGCCCGCCTCGACGAACGGCTCCTTCGTCGCGCGGTCCTTCACCAGCTCGACGCCCATGAGACATCCCTTGCAGCGGACGTCGCCGATGATCGGGTGCTCGCTCTTCATCCGTTGGAGACGTTTCACGAAGAAACGCTCGAGCTCGCGGACGTGTTCGAGGATGCCTTCCTCCTCGATGACCTCGATGGAGGCGAGCGCCGCCGCGCACGCCATCGGGTTGCCCCCGTACGAGGTCGACGCGCTGATCTTCTCCACCGCGTCCTTGTACTTCCCGTTCACCACCATCGCCGTGACGGGGAACCCGTTGCCGAAGCCCTTGCCGAGCGTGACGATGTCGGGGACGCAGTCGTAGTGTTCGCATGCCAGCCACGTGCCCGTGCGGCCGACGCCGGTGAGCACCTCGTCGGCGATGAAGAGGATGCCCCGGGCGTGACAGAACTCCACGAGCTTCTTCAGGAAATCGTCGGGCGGAAAGATCGACCCCGCCCACCCCTGGATCGGTTCGAGCACGAACGCCGCCACCTGTCCGGTGGTGCCCTCGACGATGAACTCGTCGTAGAGCTCGAGATAGCGGTCGGTGTCGAGGATGCCGTGGGCGCGGACAAAAAGCGGCCGGTACGGGTCGGGTCGCGGGACCATGTAGAACCCGGTCGCACGGGCCGGACCGTTCGACGGTTTCATCCGGGCGAGACTCACCGAGTGACCCGACTTCCCGTGGAAATCGCGGAAGCACGAGATGAACTCGTGCCTGCCCGTGGCCGCCCGCGCCACACGCAGCGCCGCCTCCACCGCCGTCGTCCCCGAGTCATAGAGCTGCACCCCGTTCAGACCCTCCGGCAGCACCTCCACCATCTTCTCGAGCAGTCTCAGCTTCGTCGGGTGCGTGAAGTCGTGACAGTTGATCAGCGTATGTGCCGCGGTGGCAATGGCTTCGGACACCTTCGGGTGACAGTGCCCGAGACTGGTCACGTAGATTCCGCTCGAGAAATCGATGTACTCGTTGCCATCGACGTCGCGCAGCACCACGCCTTTGCCCGACTCGAAGCACACCGGGAACAGTCGCACCTGGCCGGAGTATCCCTTCATGATCTCGGAGGCGCGTGCGTGCATCTCGCGCGACTTCGGTCCGGGGATCTCGTCGGTGACGAGCTTCGGGTACTGCCCGGCGTCGATCGACGCCCACGTGTTCGTCGTCATGGTTCACCTTTCGCGGTTATCGGTCCACCGACCACTTCTCGACGTTGCGGAGCAGGGCCTTCGCGTCGTCCTCGGTGTCGCACCACGTGGTGATGAAGAGTCCGCGTGCGGAGAGTTCCGCGAGCGCGGTCTTCACCTCGCCGGGTTCGAGGCCGATCTGCAGGTTCTTCCCCGCGGCCTGCACCTTTTTCAGCACGTCCATGTAGTGAAGCGGGCTGGGCTTGCCGGCGCCGGGCAGGATCTGGATGGCCTGCAGCCGAGGCAGCTCGCACAACGCGTCGACGTGCGCGAACGCCCCGACCCCGTCGACGTGATACAGCGTGTGGTCGAGGAAGTTCGTCTGCATCTCGATCGTCGGCAGGAAGAGATCGCGGAACATCGCCGGCGAGATCATGTAGGAGAAATCGTTCTGCGCGACGTAGTACTTTCCCGGCGACCACAGCGGGAACCAGCACGTCGAGCCCTCGGCCGCGTCGCGGATGATCCCGTAGAAACGGTCGTAGGCCTGCATCCACAGGTCCATCAGGTAAAGGTCGGCCTCGCGCACCGTCTCCGGGCGGTCCATCACGTCGTAGAGCAGCCGGTCGGTGGCGCGGAGGGCCGCCAGCGTGTCGCCGCCCCCGCCGAACGCACCCACCCCGGGAATCGCCTTGCCCTTCGCGTCGCGCGCGCAACGCTCCAGCCACCGCAGCGTGAACTGGAAGTGCGGCTCGTCCTCGTCGAGCGTCACCGAGCGCGGGTCGAAATCCTCGTCGGTCCAGATCGGGTCGAGCCAGCCGGTGTCGAAGTCGAGCGAGATGGGACAGCCCAGGAACGCCCCGAGCGACTTGTTTCCCGGATAGCCGTAACCCCAGTCTGGGAAAGACTCTGCGCCGAAAAACGTGCGCGAGGCGTGGTAGTCGCTGAGCGCGCTGATGTAGTCGAGGTCGGTCCAGCGCTCCTCGGGTGTCGACGGCCGCTCGGGCTCCTCCGGGGCGGGCGGGTTCTTCAGCGGCGCCCTCACCGCGATGGCCGCGCGGCCGAAATACTCGTGCGCCCACCACGCCTTGTAGCGCTCCTTGGTTTCTTCCCAGTCGTCCTTGTAGAGGAGGTCCATCCGGTCACTCCGGTGCGTCGCCCCAGTCCGGGACGTCGAGTATCTCGCCGTCCTTGAGTGCCGACTTGTGTGCCATGACCCCGGCGGCCATGTAGCGTACCGCTTCCCAGGCGTTGATCGCGGGCGTACGCTCGTGGGCGATCGCGTCCACGAACTCGTGTACGAGGTACGCGTGCGATCCGCCGTGACCGCCGTAGAAGTCTTTCCCCGGACCGGCGAAGGCCTCGACCACCTCGGTCGGCAGCGGATCACGCATCGCGT
>DATKVD010000191.1:0-3178 GCA_035530235.1 Planctomycetota bacterium
CAGCAGGGGAAGGCGGCGCTCCATCACCTGGCGTCGTCGGACGACGTCGAGGAGATCGTGGCGGCGGACGTGGAGCTTTCGCGTGCCGAGGCGCACGCGGCGGCGTTCGGCGGGAAGAAGACGCGGTGCGTCGAGCTGGACGCCCGCGACACGGACGCCGTCCGGCGTCTCTTCGCTTCGGGCGTCGACGCGGCGGTGTGTCTCCTGCCCGCGGCGCTCTCCGACGTCGTCACCCCGGAGGCCGTCCGGGCGGGCGTCCATCTCGTCGAGACCTTCTACACGACCCCCGGCACCCGAAAGCTTCACGACGCCGCAAAGGCGAACGACGTCGCCATCCTCCCCGAGATGGGCCTCGACCCGGGCCTCGACCTCCTGATGGCCGCGCAGCTCCTCCGCGAGTTCGACGAGGTCCACACGTTTAATTCCTACGGCAGCGGCATCCCGGAAGCGGCCGCCTCGCACAATCCCCTGCGGTACAAGATCTCGTGGACCTTCGCCGGGGTGCTCAGGGCCTACACGCGTCCCGCACGCGTCATCCGCGACGGCGACGTCGTCGAGCTCGACCCCGCCCAAGTCTTCGACGACGCGAACACCCACCACGTCGAGGTCGAGGGGCTCGGCGAACTCGAGGCCTTCGCCAACGGCGACGCCGTGGAGTACGTGGACCTCTTCGGGCTCGACCGCGCGGCGCTCCGCGACATGGGCCGCTTCACGCTGCGCTGGCCGGGGCACTGTGCGTTCTGGCGGAAGATGGTCGTCCTCGGCTTCCTGGGCGAGGACCCCGTGCGGGTGGCCGGCGGCGAGGTGGTGCCCGGGGAATTCGTGCGCACGCTCCTCGAGCCGCAGCTCCAGTACGGTCCCGACGAAAGGGACGTGGCGTTCCTGCGGGTCGAGGTGCGCGGCACCCGGGCCGGCAAGCCGCACCACGCGGTGTGCGACCTGATCGACTACCGTGACCTGGACACCGGGCTGTTGGCGATGAACCGCACCGTGGGCTACCCGGCGGCCGTCGCCGCCCGGAAGATCGTCTCGGGCGACATTCCTGCACGCGGCCTCCTCTCACCGGCCCGCGACGTCGACCCGGAACTGATGTTCGCCGAACTCGAAAAACTCGGCATCCGCATCACCCGCACCGTCTGAACCGCTTGAAGAACCGTGCACCGGCGGTAGAATTGACCGGGAGACGACCTCACCGTCACGGGGGGACGCGTCCGATGCTGACACTCAAGGTGCTCGTCTCGGGGCCGCTCGGCCTCGTGATCCTGCTGCTGTCGTTTCTGCCTCTGGAGCTGACCGACGCCCTTCCGCAGCCCATCCGCAGCGAGGTCCAGATGGTCCAGCTCCTCCGGCTCATCGAGCAGATCATCGCAACGCAGGGCGGCTGGATCGACGAGGAGCCGTCGGCGCAGGCCGGGCTTGCTCCCGGGCCGCAGGACGAGCCATGAGACGCTACCGGGTCATCGGCGTCTTCTCCCCCGCACGCGACGTCGACCCGGAGGTGATCTTCACCGAACTCGCAGAATGCGGTATTCGCATCCGCCGCACCGTCTGAGCCGCTTCAAGGTCCGCCAGCCCTGCCGGAATCCCACCGGCAGGAGGATAGGCATTCCTGCCTGTCGTGGGGTTGTCAGACAAAAATGTCTGACCTCCTATTGCAGCGGAGCGCGACAGGCCCTGACAAGCCGGGGCCTCCTGTCTTCACAGGGCGGCGTTGTGTCCCTATAATGCCCGGAAAAGCCGCTTGTCTGTCCGAACGACTGCGAGCCTTCGGAGAACCCGCAAAGGAGGTCAGCCTGATGGAAGAAGAGCCCGGGAGCACGCCGGCCCCGACCCCGCCCGGGAACCCCGGGGCCGAGCCGGCCGTGGAAGCAGCACCCGTCGGAAACGGCTCGGGCGAGCCGATACTGGAGGCAACCCTCGTCGGTACGACCGGAGACGGTCCCGCACCGCCGGCGATTGTCCAGGCCGAACTCGCACCCGGCTCGGTGCGCGGACGGGACCTCCTCGCGGGTGTCGGCATCATCTGGGCGGTTGAACTCGCACTCGCCGGCGTGTTCATACTCTCCGGAGGGATGAAGGCCGAGGGCCCCACCACTCCCATCATGATCCTCCTCACCACCCTGCTGAGCACCGCCGCCGTCTTCGTGGTGTCCTGGCGCTTCGTGTGCAGGAAGTACGGCAGGTCGCTTGTCGAGGGATTTGCCATTCGACCCGTCCCGGCGCAAGCCCTCCTGACGAGTGCGGCAATCGGCGTGGTGAGTGCGGTGATTGCGGCGGCGCTGTGCTACCTGTTCAGCACCGGGGAGTCATTCATGCAGAATCTGGTCTCGACCCCCCTGGGCTTCGCGGTGATGATGTTCCTGGCCCTGACCGTGCCGCCGTTTGAGGAGATCTACTACCGGGGGTTCATCTTCCCGATCCTCACCCAAAAGCTCGGGGTGGTCGGCGGGATCCTCCTGGTGACCGTCTGGTTCGGCGTGGCACACGCCTTCCAGCTGGCGAAGGACCCGATCGGCCTGGCCATCGTCGTGGTGATGGGTCTGGTGTGGACGCTTCAGAGACACCTGTCGAGGTCGCTGGTGCCGAGCATCGTGAGTCACTGGGTCTACAACGCCGTACTGTTCACGGTGTCGCTGCTGGTGCAGAACGGCAACGGATGATGAAACGGGACGCCGACGCCCGGCGGCGGTCCTTCGGGCGGCGGGCGGACGGGCCGGGGGTTTTTGGCGGTTGAGAATTCCGGTGTCGCCCCTAGAATGGAACAGACGGTCAAGCGTGGGTTCGAAGGCCTGAGTTCAGGGGCAAAGCGATGAGACCCGGCGTCCTCATAGGCCTGACGTTCGCCGTCGTGCTTGCTTCCTGCTCACGGGAGACCGGGCCCCCGCCGGGCGTCCGATATGCCGCCGGATATCTCCCCGTCCCGCCGCGGCAGCACCGCCGGTGGTCGCCCCCGAAGACGAAGCTCCCGGATGCGTTCGTGGATGCGACCCGGACGCTTTTCCGTCAGGGCCTGGCGGACCCGCGCGGCTGCGACTACCGCGAGGTCACCGTCCTTGCCGGGAGCTGCTGGGGATATACGACGGCTGTGAAGACCCACGGCTGGGTGCTGCCGGCGCCCGTTGGCGAGACGCAGCGCTTCGCCGTCTGCTGGGACGGACTCGTGTGGCCCGTGATGTCC
>DATKVD010000192.1:0-10422 GCA_035530235.1 Planctomycetota bacterium
AGCACCGTGAGGTCGAACGTGGCGTCGTCGGGGGTGTCGAGAAAGAGCGGATAGTGGGTGATGATGACGTGATGGTCGGCGCGCGGGAGGTCGGGGAGTTTGCCGAGCCAGTCCCACATCTCCTTCTCGGCGGGGAGCCCCGACCCGGCGAGCGCCGCGTAGAAGCCGCTGAACCGCACCCCCTTGTGCACGAACGACCACGGGAACTCGCCGAAGGTTCCCTTGTAGCGTTTGATCTTCTCCGAGGTGACGCTGATGGCGAGGTCGTCGCGGTCGTCGCGGGCGCTCCGGCAGGGCGCCGGCTTGTTGCCCGCCTCCATGTTGCCCGGGACCGCGTGGCAGGGGAACTCAAACGCGTCGAGATCGGCCTTTGCCTTCTCGAGTTCGTAGTCGTGGAGGTCTCCGTCGCGGGTGTGGTCGCCGCCGAAGAGCAGCAGATCGGGACGGATCTCGCGGATCTGCTTCTGCGCGGTCTCCCAGTTCTCGGCCCACGCCGGGTTATAGCGGTAGGAGCGTGGGGACCCGGGCTGCGAGTCGGCCACGTGAACGAACGTCCACGGCTTCACCGGTCTCTCTCCTTTCCGGCTCCCGACGTGTATCCCGCACCGGCGCTCCACACGCCGAAAAAAAGGGTCCAGGACCCTTTTTTCTTCCCTATCTTCTTTTGTACCAACGCCTTATGGCGCCGGTACGTCGCCAAAAAGGGTCCTGGACCCTTTTTTGCGGTCACGGGCAGCAGGCGTCGCGGGCCTTCCTGAACGCGTCCATCTCCATCACGCGCTTGCGGTAGTGCCGGTAGTTGTCGAGGGAGACGTCATCCGGGACGGCGTGGTCCGAGGACGGGATGTAGCGACCGCGCTTCGTCATCGCGGGCATGATGTAGGCCAGCATCTCGTCGATGGCGTCGGGGCCCCTGGCGAGCACGCGCTTGTCGATGCCGCCGCGCATGTGGAGCGCCGGGTACTGACGGCCGATCTTGACGACGTCGCAACCCGACGCCACCTCGAACGGGCTCATCGCGTCGACGCCGCACTCCTGATAGACATCGATCACCGGCCGGCAGTCGCCGTCGGTGTCGATCTCGAAGTGGAGCTTCTCCGACTGATGCGACTGCAGCTCGTCGTAGACGTCGCGGTAGTAGGGGCTGAGGAACTCGCGCATCATGTCGGGCGAGATCAGCGGCCCCGACTTGTAGCAGATGTCCTCGGCGAGCATGAAGCGGTAGAACGGTCCGCCCGCGTCCTGCGAGCGGCGCAGGCACGTGAGCATGAGATCGCGCCAGTGCCTCATCATGTCGTGGAGGAGTTCCGGCTCGTCATAGAACCGGTAGAGAAGGTCCACCGGGCCGATGAGACTGCGGAGATACATGTATCCGCCGATGACGCCGGCGTTGCGCAGCCCCTCGCCTCGAGCAACGGCTTCGGTCTGCTCGGCCATCTTCTCGTCGAAGCCTTCCCAGCGCTCGGGCGTGTCGGCGTCGAGCCGCGGGCGCACCTCTTCCTCCCAGTCGGCGCGCGAGGCGACCGTGTGCTTCAGATACGTCGGCATCACCTGTTCACGCTGACCGACGGGATAGGCCTTGTGTCGGCCGATGAAATCCTGGACGATCTCGTGACCGCCCACGGTGCGGAGGATCTTCTCCTCGTATCGCGGCACCAGGGGCGCCTCGCACCACCCGAGGTCCACCCCCTGACCCAGCCAGACCGACGGGTCGAAACCGAAGTACTCGCGGAATCCCTTTCCCCCGTGGGTGACCGCCTCGGGCATCCCCTCCTTCTGCCAGCGCTCATGGGTCTGCGGAAAAAATCCGAACGGCTGTCTCACCAGCCGGTCGAACCGCCCGCCCTCGAACATCGCTTTCATCCGCTCGACGTGCGTCATGGTTTTCTCCGTGAGGGTGACGCGCTGGTGACAGGCGGGCCCGGGCATGAGATCAGGTCGAATCGCCGGGCGGCCGGGTGCCGCGGACGACCACGCGCGAGCCGGAGACGGAGACGATCTCGACCTCGGAGCCTTTCGGCAGGAAGTCGCCCTCGGTGACGACGGCGGCGCGCTTCTGGCCGAAGAGCGCCGTCCCCGAGGGACGAAGCGCCGAGAGCGCGACACCGCGCTCGCCCACCATCGAGGCGAACTCCCCGGACGACGCGACGTAGCCGTCCTCGGCGCGCGACTCGGCGCTGAGGATCACCTGCCGGCCCAGCTTCGACCCGGGCCGCCCCAGCAGCTTGAACGTCACCACCCACAGGACGACGACGAGAACGACGAACACCGCCGACGCGATGATCACCGCCGCCAGGAATTGCCCGGGCCCCAGCACCCGGTGCAGCGCCACCAGCACCAGCACGAACACCACCAGCAGAATGAGCTTCACGCCCAGGAGCACCGGATGGTAAATCATCGTACACCTCCTGCGTCGACGGGCTGTCGTGCGTCGCCGACGACGTGCCCCCATCGTGCCCGACGGGGGACGCGTTGTCAATCCCGTTTCCGTGCACGTCGTGCTCGCGTCCGGCGCGGGCCGTCGGAAAACGCTTGCATTTTCCGGCGATTTTGGTATAATACCCGCCAACCTCAGACGCAGGTGCCCCATGACGCAGCCGAAGCCCTTCGGACAGGTCGCCATTCAGATGGGATTCGTGACGGAATCCCAGGTGCAGGCGGCGCTCGAGATCCAGGCGTCGATGGAGAAGACGCGCAAGGAGCGCCGGCTCCTCGGCATGATCATGCTCGAGATGGGGATGATCAGCACCGACCAGCTCATCGATGTCCTGAAGTACTACGAGACCCACCGGGACGAGGAGGCGCCGCCCGAACCGGACGCCGCCTCCGCCGAGGACGAGTCGGGCGACTGAGGGCCGACCGCTTCGGGCGCTTTCCGCCGGCCGCGTGACTCCCCCGCGCACCCCGACCGCGGTACCCCTTCGGCGTCGCCGCCGCGCGTGCCGCCGCCCGGCTTTCCATGGAGACATCCCCATGCGATGTGTCTCGGGGGCCCCCCGGCGGGCGTCGGGCATTCAGGTATTGACATGTGACCGTCTCCGGCGCGCGCGCGGCGGGGGCTCCGGGCGGGGCCGGGGGCGGTACGGGCGACGCCTCCCGCGCCGGGCGACTCCGGGTGCCCTCGAGGCGACAGCAGGTGACGTTGGGGCGACACGGGATGCCGCTCGGGGGACAGAACCGGACATGAAAACGACATTTCCGGACGCGAAAAGGGCGGTAAAGCGACACGATGCGACGGAAATCCGGGCATGGCGGGGCCCGTTTGGGACGCCCGCGGGGGCCCGCGGCGGGGTGCGGGGACGGTCCGGGGCGCACCTGCCGACGGGGCCGATGGGGCCGGGCGGTGCGGGCGCGAAAGCTCGCAGCGGAATATCTACGTACACCAATATCATGCGAGCATGCGCAGCACGAGGACGGCGACGTCGTCCCGGCGGTCGACGGGGACGTCGACCGGGGCGAGGGTGCCGAGCAGGTCTTCGATGTGTCGGGTGAAGGCGTCGCGGGGCGCGTCGGTCGGGGGCGCGCTGAGGTACTCGATGAGGCGGTCGAGCCCGGCCCTGCCGGACGCCGCGCCGAGCTGCTCGATGCCGTCGGTGTAGAGCACAACCTGGTCGCCCGGGGAGAGCGTCACCTGGCCCGTCGTGAAGTCGCTTTCGAAAATGCCCAGCAGCGCGCCCTCGGAAAGCAGCGGTCGCACGTAGCCCTCGGCACCCAGAAGCACGGCGGGCGGGTGCCCGCCCGAGGCGTAGATGAGGGTGGCGGCGTCCACGTCGAGGATGGCGTAGAAGAGCGTGACGAAGGGATTGGCGGAGAGCTTCTCGGCGATGATGTCACGGTTGAGTCGTGTGAGCACCTCGCCGGGCGGGAGCAGGCGGTAGCCGTCGGGGGTGATGTCGCGCGTCTCGAGGCCCTTCTTCACGAAGATGGTCAACAGTGCCGCCGGCACCCCGTGACCGATCGCGTCGGCGATGTAGAACCCGTAGTGGGTCTCGTCGAGTCGGTAGATGTCGTAGGAATCGCCGGAGACCGTGCCGGACGACCGGAGTGTGGCGGCGAACTGGAAGCGTTCGAGCCGGGGCATCTCGCGGGGCAGCAGGCTCTTCTGGATGCGACTGGCGAGGTCGAGTTCACGGTTGAGGATCTCGCGGGCCTGGAGGAGTTCCCGGTTGAGCTGGTTGTATTCGACGTTCTGCCGTCGGAGCGAGCGTTCGAGGTCACGGTTGCGCAGCACGAGTCGGATGCGGGCGGCGAGGACGTCGGTGGGAATGGGTCTGACGAAGCAGTCGTCGATGCCGAGGTCACGGCCGTCGATCTCGGCCCGCAGGTCCTTCGCCAGACACGCGAACATCACGGGCAGTGCCTGCTCGAAGGTGAGCTGCTTGACGTGCGCGGCGAGCCGATAGGGGTCGACGTCGCCCGCCGTCGCGTCGATGATTACCAGGTCGGGACGGTCGGTCTCGACGGCGAGGACGGCCTCCTGGGGCGTCGTGGCGAGCTGAAAGCGGTAGCCCAGGGAATCGAGCTGCGCCAGAAGCGACCCGGCATCCGGTCCGGCCTCACCCACCAGCAGCACCTTCAGGTCTTCGGATCTCACGATGTCTCTCCGGGACGGCGTGGTTCAGGTGGTCCCCATTGTACGTGGGTCGCGCGGGGTTTGCAAGGGGCAGGCTGCGACGGGAATGGCTTGGGCGATGCGCCCCGACGGGCGGGTGAAGACGTTCAGGTTCCCGCCGCACGCCGTGGCGGGGATCGACGTATCCCTCGATTTGAAAACCCCTTAGGAACATTCCAGGCCGGTGCCTTAATCTTTGAAATCTCGCTTGCTTAGGTTATGAGACGGTGGTATTATATAGCACTGGATTCTATGTATCCGTGTCTTGGGGGGGTAAACATACCATGGCGCGAAGATATCATTCCGATGTCGAGGGACAGACCAACCGGACGCTGGAGGTCTGGGCGGAGGCCCACCCGCAGGACGACCCCTCCCGGCCTCCGCCTCCGAAGGATTTCGACTGGGCCAGGATGGTCGGCATCGTTGGCGCAGTGGTGCTTCTGATTGTGGGGGGCTCTCTGTGGCAGTCGCACAGGGAGAGGCGTCGCAGGGAGGAGCGAGCGGCCGAGGAGGCCGAGGCAGCAGCGGCGGCGGAGAGGGCCGAGAAGCGTCTGGAACGTGAGGAGCGCAGGGCACTTCTGAGGGAGACTGCGGAACAGCGACGCAAGGCAGCGGAAGAGGCGCGCAAGCAGCGGGAGCTTCTGGAGAAAATCAGGGCCGAGCAGGCGGCACGTCTGAAGAAGCAGCGCGGGGAGGCCGAAGTCGCGCGCCGCGTGGAAGAGGTCCCCGAACGGCAGGTGATCGAGGGGCCGCCGGAAGAGGTCGTGACCGTCAGCGCGACGCTCGTCGAAATGCGACAGGCCCTGGAAGTCCTCAACAGGATGGACGATCCGTACAGCGTCTACGCCCTCGGACAGCACTACTACGGGCAGGTGAAGGAGCCGGAGCTGGTCAGTTGCGCGAAGGAGACGATGGCCGCCGCCACCTATGAGTTGCAGAAGGCGAGGACCAGGTATCCGGCGCTGGTGGTCTCGGCACCGGTTTCCATGGACCGTATCGTGACCACCCACGGGGGTGAGGTCGTCGGGCGCATCGTCGGACGTTCGTCGACAGCCGTTCTGATCGACGTGTGGGAGTCCTCGGACGGGGACCAGAGCCAGAAGGCACTCAAACACGAAGAGATCAGGCACGTCGGCAAGGCGCACATCCCGCCCGAGACGGTCAACCAGCGTCGTCTCGCGATGCTGGCTCAGGAGGTGGTGACCGTGGGTCGGGCGAAGAAGCATCCTGAAGTACTGTCGGCGTGGGGGAAGCTCTGCTGTGAGTTTCCCGACGAGGACCCGGCGACGGTCATCGCGGGTGTGCTGGGAGAGGAGGACCGCGGGAAGATCAACGATACCGTCGGGGGCTTTCTGAAGGAGGCGGTGTCCTGGGCGTGCTGTGCGTGTCCGGAGTGCCTGGGCCGACAGACGGTCTGCTGTCCCGAGTGTGAGGGTGGAGGCACCGTGAGTCTCGAGAGTGTCTGCCCACGATGCAACGGCAAGAAGGAGGACTGTCCCTCCTGTCCCACACCGCATCCCTTCGAGATGGTTGCGCCGGGCCCCCCACGGGAGAACCAGCCTCCCATCCGGACCGGGCCTCCGCCCGGGTACCGCTATCGGGGCATCCCGGGGACCGTCCGGTGTACGGCCTGCAACGGGACGGGACGCAGGGCCAGCCGAACCATCGGCCCGTTCCGGACGAGCGGAGTGTGTCAGCGCTGTGGCGGCGCGGGTGAGAAGCGGTGTCCCAAGTTCTGTCAGGACGGGTTTCTCGTGTGCCCACGGTGCAGGGACAAGGGGAAGGTCACGGTGGACAGTGAGTGTTCGAGCTGCAAGGGGACGAAGCAGGTGAGCTGTCTATCGTGTGGCGGGACGGGTCGGCGTCGATCACTGGCGGAGCGGCTTCGCGCGCCGCTGTTGGAGGACGTGAACCGGGTGGATGAGGGGGCGAAACGTCGGCCCTGAGCGGTCGCATGGCCGACTGCCGTACTTCAAAGAACTCAGGTGCGACGGTTCAGCGGGCGGTGCCGGGGGCGGCGGCTTCCACACGGTTGCGTCCTGCACGCTGTGCCGTCAGCAGTGCCGTCGTCACCGCCTCCAGGAGACGGTTCACCGTGTCACCGTTCTCGGGCAGACTGGCCAGTCCGATACTCACGGTGTGTCCGGACGAGGCGGTCTCCTTCGAGGCCGTCTCGATGAGTGTGCGGATGCGCTCGGCCGCCAGGGTCGCCTTGTCGCGCGGGGTCTCCGGCAGGTAGAGGATGATCTCGTCCATCCCGTAGCGTCCGACGACGTCGATGTTTCTCACACCGCCGGCCACCCGCTTGACGAGGTCGCGCAGGGTCTGCTCGGTGGCCTGCCAGCCGTTGGCTTCCCGGAAATCCTTCAGGTTGTCGATCTCGATGAGGAGCACGGCGAGACATTCGTTGAGTCGCTGTGCCCGCGCCACCTCCTCGGTGAGTCGACGGTGGAAGTAGGCGTAGGAGTAGACCTGCGTCAGCGGGTCCATCATGATGAGTTTGCGACTGACGTTGCGGAGGGCGGCGCGGTCGAGTGCGACCGCCGTGACCGCGGCGATCACCTTGAGGAGCTGGAGGTCGTCCTCGGTGAAGACGGCGGCGGCGTCACTCTCGCAGAGGAGCAGTCCGACGGGCCGACTGTCGACTTCGAGCCGGACGCCCATGAGACTGACGGGGTGGTGTTCGAGCCGGAGTTCGAGGAATTCGGCGCCGTCGGGGTCGAGACGGTCGTAGAGCAGGTTGGTGCCGGCCCACATGACCTCGGCGAGGGTCCCGGTGCCCACGGGACGACGGAAGTCACGGACGAACGTCTCGGAGAGTCCACTCGCCGCACCCACCGACAGCTGCTCGGAGTCCTCGGAGACGAGGACCAGTGCCGCACTGCGGCAGGAGAACACCTGCCGGGCGGTCTTGACGACGAGGTCTCGGAGTGTCTCGGCCTCGGGCACCGACGCCGCCTGTCGGCTCAGCTCCGCCACACGTGCCAGCTTCTCGGAAAACTCCATGAACCACTCCCTGATGGATAGGTGGTGCGCCCCCCTTGTGGGACGCCCCGACGCTGGCGGGCCACCTCTCGCTGGGCTCGGGCAAGCAAGGACCCGCACGACAGGGCCGCGGTTACGGCGTGGCCTTGATGAGCGCCTCGAGTTCCGGTGAAAAGGTCACCGCCGTTCCGGGGGTGACGTTGTGCCTTTCGAACCAGCCGCGGTTCGTCTCGAGTGCGTACATCGCCGGGACCTTCGAGGTGAGTGTCTCCTCGCTCAGGGGCTGCATGTCCCGGATGTCGCGCACGACGAGGCCGCGGTCGAGAAAAGCGATCGAGAGCGGGATCGTCGTATTCTTCATCCAGAACGAAAGCGTCTGCTCGGCGTCGTAGACGAACAGCATTCCCCAGTCTTCGTCGAGCCGGTCACGGAACATGAGACCGCGCTCGAGCTGCTCGGGCGTCGTCGCCACCTCGACCTTGAGCCGGGCACCCGACGTCTCCACCGTGTAGGGCCACTCGCGGCCGTGTGAGTCACACCCCGTCACGATGCACAGGCCCATCACTACTATCGGCAGAAACGCGCATCCGCACCAGTCGGACATGACCTCAATCTCCCCCGAACGGCGGCCGACGCTGCCACTGCTCCAGTCGGGAGTGCAGCACCGCCACCAGGTCGAAGATCGCCAGGAAGATGAGCCACACCAGGAGCGCCAGCACGGCCAGCCAGAACCAGGTGAACGCCGCCGGGGAGGTGCGGAAGTAGCCGTCGAGGACGTGCATCCCCAGGAAGAGCATCACGGCGACGACACCCAGCATGACGCCCATGGTGACGCGTCGTCGGGCGAAGCGGAGGAGCACCGACCGCTTGACGCCCAGACGCAGACCCTCACGGTAGCGCCGGAGTGCGCGCCAGGTCATCAGCACCGACGCACACAGCGCCACGGCCGAAATCACGACGGTCACGATCCGGGTTGGATCCATGGTTTCGGGGCCGATGAGGGGTTCCCGTGCCCGCCCTTTCGCCGGGGGCGGGCTACTTCAGTGTAAACGCGGCCTCGCCGGTGGTGCCGGTGAGGACGTCGGTGACGCGGACTTTCCACTCTCCGCTCGTCTCGCCCACGCCCAGGTGAAACACGCCCCCGGCGTATCCACCCGGCGCCGCGAGCGTGGTCCCGTAGGGTCCGATGGGCACACCCTTGGGGTTGATGAACTCCACACGAAAGGCGTGCAGTCCCGTCCGTCCGGTGGTCGTCAGCCGGACGCGGTAGGTCAGCTCCTCCGGTCGCGGCGTGATCTGCACGTCCACCGATTTCACCTCGTAGTCGAGCAGTGAGAGCACGGTGCATTCGTCCGCCCCCAGGAGGACGATCGGTTCCGCCGTGTGGCCCAGAAGCCGGCCGAGGAGCACGTCGTAGACGTACCGCTCACGGTCGAGCTTGATCTTGAAGAAGTCGCCCTTGAGAGCCGGCGGCTCCTTTTTCTCCTCGTCGGCCGGTGCCGGGACGGCCACGTGCACCGTGACGTCCGCGCCGACGATGTACTCACGGTAGGCCTTGGTCAACTTGTCGTCGATTTCGGCGGCGGTGAGTCCGACGACCTCGATGTCCTCGAGCAGTGCAAGGGAGACCTTTCCGTCCTCACGGACGACGGCGGCACGGGTGAGGTCGGGCTGGCCGCGGACCTCGACGCCGATGACGTCACCGGGTTTCACACGGTGGTCGGCGGGGGCGGCCTTGAGGAGGGGTGCGGGAGCGGCGGGCTCGGGTTTTTTCTCGTCGGGGGCGTCGGCGGCGACCGGGGGAGCATCGGCGGGCGCCACGTCGGGGGGCGCCACGTCGGCCTGGAGGAACTGCACGGGCGGCGGCCCGTCGGCGGGCGGCACGACGGGCTCTTCGGGAATGACCGGCGGCGGGGGCGGCTCCTCGTCCTCGGGCATCTCGGGCTCCAGGGGCTCCACCTCGATGGGCTCCACCTGGACGGGCGGGGGCGGGGGGGCCTCGGGCGGCAGACCGCGGCGAAGCACGAAGAGGAAGCCGCTGTCGCGGTGCCGGAACTGTCGGACCGCAAGGTCCGGGAGGTCCGCCTCTCCCGCCTTCACGGGCACGGCATCGGACGTGACGTTCACCGCGGCGAGGATGCGTCTCATCAGTTCCCGCAGTCCGGCCACCTTGGCGGGATCGGTGCGTTCCCAGGTGTAGTTCATGACGGAGAGGTTGAGGTAGACGGCGTTGCCGCGGCCGACGGCGCGCGTCAGCACCGCGTGCGTCCTGCCCGACCGCAGGTGGTGGTCGGCATGGAGCGGTCCCAGTCTGGGCTCGACGGGCCGGAGACCGTCGACGGCGACCCCGGCCGACAGGGCCTTGAACCGTCCCTTCTCGGCGTGACGTCTGAACGGCTGCTGGACCACCTCGAGCACGCGACCCGCGACCTCGCCGGTGTGACGGTTGTCCCGCTTGACGCTGAAAAGCACGTCGAGTGCCGGGGTGTCCCGCTCGATCCCGTGCTCGTCGAAGCGTGCCGGCTGACTGTCGGCGATCAGGGTCCCGCCCTCCTGGACGAACTCGCGCAGTGCCTGGGTCTCTTCGTCGGACAGGGACACGGTCTTCGGGAGGATGAGGACCTTGACGTCGCGCGACCACCCGCGCTCACCCACCTTGCGATAGCTCAGGGCTTCCACCTCGACACCGAGGTCGTCGAGGAGGTCGGTCCACCCGCGGAGGTTCCGGTGCCAGGTGCTCTTCCAGAGGTCATCGGCGGGCTGACCGGCCGTCAACGCGTCCCCCAGCGCGGCGGCGTCCAGCAGGTACTGCACCCGCACGGAGG
>DATKVD010000193.1:0-5715 GCA_035530235.1 Planctomycetota bacterium
CGAAGTCGTCGCCCACGAGGGACTCCACAAGGCCATCTGGGAGACGTGGCAGCCGCTGATCACCCTGGCCGAGTCCGACGGCGAGGACGACGGCGACCCCTATGACGACCCGGACGACGACGGCGTGCCCAACCGGTACGAGATACCGGGTGCACTCGGGCTCAGGGACCGTGATTGTCTTCTGCACGGTTCACCCGGAGCGGACATCATCTACACGAGCCCCGACGACCCGGACACGTATGACCTCGCAGGGTACTTCGGGCCAATGTCCGGTTACGGGAGTTACGGCGATCAGGAGATCCTCTGCCGCGCACTCGAGCTGGACATAGCCCAGATCGTCCCGGGCCTTGCCGCAGGCCAGAGGGTCGTCTACGACAACTGGGACTGGTGCATGCCTGGAACGAATTCGACCCCGCCATACAACCCGTTCGCTCAGCCTAACCCTTGGCCCTGGTAGCGGTCTCCCCCGGTGGCTGAGAGGCGGATGTCGGGGTCCAAGGAGAAGGACGGTGCGACGACCCGGAATATGGGCAGGCTGCGTGGGGTTGTGTTTCCTCTTCGGCTCGACGTGTGCCGAAGCGGCGAGCGCCTCGGAGACGCTTTACGAGCAGTACGAGAAGCTGAACACCCCCGAGAACCTCGGGAAGTCGTTTGCCGGCGGCAAGCTGTACCCCTTCCAGGAACAGCAGATCCGGATCCTGGGGGACCTCGAGAAACGTCCGACGATCGAATCCGCCCGGGTGATCGCACAGGTCGTGGACGAGTACCTCAAGCGCATCGAGGCCCTGGGGGCGCAGAAGTTCCGTCAGTCTCCCCTCCAGGCCCTCCAGTTGGCCATGGTCTCCCTGTGCGAAAAACACGCCGGCTCCAACATCGTGTTTGCATGGCTCGAGGCCCTCGCCAGGAGTCCGCTCACCAAGGAATATGCCCGGGGTCGTGCACTGGGTGCCGTGGCCGCCAGACGTCTCCGCGAGGTGAAGCCCGAGGACGACGCCGACGGCAAGAAGCGCGGACAGCTGCTCCTCGACCTCTTCCTGGGCGACCTCTCCATGTCACGTCTCTTCCATGCCCCGGCGCGTCTGCGCCAGTTCGCCGAGCACGCCGACACCGTCCTCCCGGGCGACCCGGTCGCCTTTCGAAACGCGACCGTCTTCGTCGCAACCACCCCGCCCAAACGGTACGCCGCCGACTTCGCCTTCGCCTCCGCAATTGCCGAAAAACAGATCAAGCGGAAGCAGCCCCTCTCGAGGGATGAGAAGCGGGACCTCCTGGCGGTCTGCAACGAGTGGCTGAAGACGTACCGTCCACTGGCCGCCAAGGAGAACTACGCCACCGACCTTCTCGGCAGCCAGATGCTGGTGCTGGGCGGCTATGCGGGAAACGAAGACCTGGCGGCACTCCTGGTCGAGAACGGCCTGAAGCCGATCCCGTACGTCGAGAAACCGGACAGACCCGTGCGTCCCCGACCGCCGAGACGCTAGCCCGAGACAGCACACCCCGTACCCCCGGAGATTCGGCGATGAGATACGCTGTCGTGACGACCGCCGCGGTGGCCCTGGCGGCGGCCGCGTTCTTCGTCGTGCGACTGTCCGCCACCACGTCGCCCCCCCGACAGATCCCCGTCGCCGGGAGTCCCGTCACGCCTGCGGCGACGAAGCAGATGACGGCGCTGATTCTCGAAACGCAGCGGCGCCCCGACTACGCGCCCGCACACCTGCAGTTGGGGGAGTTCCTGCTGAAATCCGGCGGCGTGCGGAACGCCCGGAAGAGTTTCGAGCGGGCACTCGAGCTGTCACCGGCCTCGGTGCGTGCCCTCTACGGCATCGCCGCCTGCTGTGAGAAGGAAGCCGACCACGCCGGGGCGCTCAAAGCCTACCTCCGCATCGCCGAGCTCCGTCCCGACGAGCCCGGACTCAAGGACAGGATCCGCGCCGCCCAGGCCGCCATCAGCACCGCCCCCAAAGCACGTTGACGGCCTGCTGAAAAAGCGCCTGTGATGTAGTCCGGTCCCTTGTGGCCCGGCAAAGGCCGTGTGACGCCCCACAAGGGGGCGTGACTACATGACAACAGGCCATGCCGGGCCTTGGGCCGTCAGGCCCTGCCGAGAACCAGCGTGACGCTGAGAGGTGCCACGGCCCCGATAGGTCGGCGCCGTGCTCCATGAAAGACAACACGGCTGGACAAGCCAGCCGTGGCACGTCTTCGATTCCTTTGGCTCATCAGCCGATGCGTCGCACCCTCACTTGAGCCACGCCGTGTCGCGCTCGACTTCCTCCAGGACCTTACCGTGCAGGTGCTTCTCCGGCGGCAGCAGGTCCTGGACCAGTCTGAAGAGCAGCCGGAACCGGGCCTTGAGCTGTGCGTCGGGAAGCATCGCGTTGGTGTAGCCCATCTCGCTGTCCCTGAAGCACTCGCCGAAACCCACCACCACGAACCTCCCGTCACCCACCGACGACGCCGATGCCACCGGCAGACCGTCCGTCCGGTAGAGCATCGTCCCGCCCCGGATGACCACGGCGTCCGTCACCACGCCGGTCGGCGTGCCGTCCGCGTTCAGCACGGGTTTCTGAAGGAGGGGAGGTGCCGGGTGAAGCTCCAGTCCGAAGGCGTCCAGGAGTCCTTTCAGGGCGTCGGCGTCCTGCATCCCGGACAGGAGCACGAGCACCTTTCCCCCGGTTTCAACGTGCCGACGCAGAAGTCGGACGTCCCGGGCCGGGATCGTGCCCGGGTTGATGAGGACCACCAGGTCATCGTCAAGGGCGTCGTCGAGCGTCTCACGGACGCGCGGGAAGTACCTCAGACGCAGGACCCACTGGCTGAAAAGGTCGTAGCTCTTTTCACTGTTGCGAGTGAAGTCCTCGACGGGCAGTTCGTAGTCGCAGTGCTCGCGGAGGAAGGCGACGTGCGTGGGGGGCGTGTGGGGCAGGGGGGGGTCGAAGTTGCGCGCGACCGACCCGCGTGCCGCCGCCATCGCCGCGGCACACCCGAAGACCACCCCCGCCGCCAGGAGCGTCATCCCCCCCAGTCGGTCCGGCAGCCACACCAGCGCCGCCGTGCCGCCCGCCAGAAGCACCACGCCCAGCATCCCCGTCACCCACCGCCACACCCCCGACGAGTGCGTGCGTCCCAGCCAGTCCACGGCCCCCAGCACCAGTTCCGCACGTCCCGGGTAGAACGCACTGAAATTGCTGAGGGTGGTCGAATCGGTGAAGACGGCGACACGTCCCCGACCGAAGTCGCACGCGGCGAACTGTGCGAACGGACCGAACGACACCCGGCTCGACCGTCGGGGATACGGGTAGTAGTTCTCCATGAAATAGTCGGACGTCAGCCGGAACAGTCCCGTCGAGAGCATCACCGGCTCCGCCCGCAGGACCTCCGGAGTCACCGAACACGATACCTCGAAGCGCAGGAACGGAACGTGCGCGGTGATGGGGTGGTACACGTCCGCCGGACGACGCCACACCTGAACGAACGGGTCCGTCCCCGCCAGATCGAACAGACAGTCCTCCCGCAGCCGCAGACCGAACCGACGGGCCAGGACGTTCAGGTACACCGAGCTTCCCACCCAGTTGGTGTGCTCGCCCACCATGAGAAGTCCGCCACCGCCACGGACGAAATCCACCACCGCCTCGACCTCCTCGGGGGCGTACGCCTTCGTCGGGGTCTTCAGGATCAGCACGTCACCCGGCTTCAGCAGCTCCCCCGTCAGCACCGTCTCGTTCCGGACGAGGTCGTAGTGACAGGACAGGTAGTCACTGATGCTGAACATGTTGTACATGGAGAGGGTGCCGTACCACTGTGTGCCCGGGGCACGCGTGGTCTTCTCCCAGTCGGAGTTGCGCTCCTGGATGATGACGCGAGCCGCCTTCGGCGTTCCGACCTCGTGGTGGAACAGTGAGAAACCCACGAGTGCCGCACCCGCCAGTGCCGCCGCGAGAGCCGCGGTATGGTGCACGGGACGGTAGCGTCCGAGCGCCGGACCGGTCACCGGGTCCGGCGTCGCGCGCGTCCGGCAGGCCGCCGCCCACAACACCGCCAGCGGAACGAAACTCGCCAGCTGCCACCACCCGTTCCACAGGATGTCCACACGGACCGTATCGGCCTCGTACCCGACGTAGAGCTGCAGCTGCTCGAAGACGAGGAGCAACAACACCGCACGCACCGGAAGGTAGACCACCCAGACGGAGAGCACGACGAGCACACTGCGGAGACGTTTTCGCGGCTCACTCAGGCACATCACCGTGACCACGGCACCCGCAAGTGCCGCCAGTGCCACGGGAAACCCCAGGAGTTCCGGCCCCACCGGGAAGCGGTGACACTCACGGACGGTGGCGAGGGTGACGGAGGCGGGTCCGGCCGCGGCCTCGGCCCCCAGGAAGTTGAGGACCCACGCCAGCACGTGCGAGACGAAGGGCACCGTGTGAAGGCGGCTCATCGCGTTCAGCGTCGGTCCGAGGAAGAGCGCCTGGAACGTGAGCACGACACCCACCAGTGCCAGTCCGGCCGGGACGTCCCCGAGACGCGGACGCGGTCTCAGCAGCGCGCCGAGAATTAGTGCCGAACCCAGAACCATCGCCCCCACGGAAAGCGGCCACGGCACCAGCCATGCCGCCAGTGCGAGCGGCGGCACCGCGATGACGTACCGAAGCTCAAAGCGGAGTCGTTCGGCGCGTCCCCACACGGCGAGCACCGACAGCGCCGCGGCCGCCCCCACCAGACACAGCGCCCCCGGCACGAACGCCGCGGCGAACACCGTGGTCAGCAGGGGCCACGCCGACGCCGCCAGCACCACCGCCAGGAAGCCCGCAGCCGACGAGCGCGTCCTCAAGACCCACCTCCCGTGGCTTCGAGCGACCGCACGTGACCCACGAGCCACTTCAGGAAATTCACGTTCTCCATGATGGGCGGGGTCTTCTCGGGTTCGAGGTTCTTGTTGGTCAGGAAATGTCCGTCACCGATGAGCAGCAGTCCGCCGCGGGTGGGTGAGGCGCCCGAAGGCTGGAGTCGTTCCATCATCACGGCGACTTCCCCGGGGGCGTACCACGCGAGCACCCCGTTGGGTGTGCCGCCGGAGTCCTCGACGGCGTAGCCGACGTGGAAGCGGACCATGCCGCCGGCGGCCGCACAGTGTGTCATGAAGGGCCCGAGCGGACGGTTGCGCACGCGCAGACCGAACCGCAGCAGCAGGGGTGCGACGACGTCGGCCGAATCGGCCCCGGCACAAACCACCACGTAGCCGCCCCCACGGACGAACCGCTCGATCAGGTCCACCTCGTCGGACCCATACCGGCGTGTGGGGGCGATGATGAAGAGCATGCGCGCCCGGAGCAGACGGTCGGCCTTCAACACCTCCAGCCGCAGGGGCTGCACGTCATTGCGCATCAGGTTGAGATAGAGTCCCGCCAGACCGTCCTCCCGCCACGATTCCCGGGAGAAATTCGGAACGTGGGAGCTGTCGACGTAGGCGATGTCGCCCTTCGGCACGAGACTGACCGCCGCCGATTCCCGTGACGCACCCCACTCGACGCCGGCCGCCGCCAGGAGGCCCGCGACGACCACCGTCACGACGGCCCCCCGTGTGCGAAGACCGGCAAGAACCAGTGCGCCGAGGATGAGGACGAGCCCGGCCGTCAGCCGGAGCAGGTGATGCCGGGGGACGACGGGCGATGCGAGCTTGCCGAAGAGTCGTGCGACCCCCTCGTGCGAGCCCAT
>DATKVD010000194.1:0-2691 GCA_035530235.1 Planctomycetota bacterium
CAACCACCTGCCCCTACTCTATCCCCCGCTCACTGACGCGCACCAGACACACCGCCTTGAGCAGAGCGATGCCCAGCTGTCTCATATCGTCGACCGTGCGTCCCTGCCACGGAAATTCCACCGCCATCGCCCGGGCGTCGAACCGCTCACGACAGAAATCCTTCCACGTCCCGCCGCTCTCCCTGTGCAGCTCGGGGAGCTTCGCGATCGGATACAGCGTCACGTCGCCCCGGTCTTCGACTTCGGTGATGGCGTCGGAATACCACTCCCGGTGGTAGCGCCGCGGGATGCTCCCGACGGGGGGCAGGAGCTCCGAGAGTCGTCTGGCGTACAGCTCATCGTTGCACAGGAGCCCGTCGACGTCCGGTATCATCCAGTTGTGCATGTTGACGAACACCCCGGGTCTGACGGCCTCCAGGGTGTGTCGGATGGCGTCGTGTGCACTGTCGGGGGCCGTGTTCATCCTGCCGAGGTTCGCACCGTTTTCCCGTGCCGTGTCCCGTTCGAGACCGTTGAAGGCCCCGTCGGGGTTCGTCATCGGAAGGAAGTGAAAGGTGAAACGCCGCATGAGTTCGGTGGCCTCCGGCTCCCCCGAGAACAGAAACCGCACCATTCCCTCGATCATGAAGTTCCCGGCGCTCTCACACGCGTTGTTTCGGCAGATGAACATCACCGGCTCGGCGTCCGGTGTCGCCCCCGGGGGAATCTGAACGTGCCAGATTTCCCTCCCCTCCCGCGACTTCCCGGCCAGGACGACGTCCGCCTCCGGACGCTGGGCCAGGGCGTCCATGAACGCCAGATACCGGGAGTAGTTGTACATCGGACTGAGACTCAGATAGGACACCCCCGGTGCGGCGTCGAACGTGACCGACGCCACCTGCCCGTCAACCGCCGCGGCGATCTCCGTCCAGTCCTCCTCGCCTTCGCAGTTCACGTAATAGACGTGCTTGTATTCCATATGACGCGGCGTGCCCCAGTCCACGTTAACCGTGAGCGTCGCGGCGTCGAGGCCGGCGTTCTCGACCATGACCGCGAACGCCAGACCGTACGACCGGTCAGGGTCGCTGTCCCAGGTCGGCCTGACGGTGAAGACCCCGTGTCGGTCCTCCCGGATGCGTGAGGCCCGTCTGGGGTTGCCCCCGTCAAACTTGGCGGTCAACCGTATCGCTTGTTTCGCCTTCCCCATGACCCGTCCGCCTCTCGATGCCGAACCGGCAGTCAGCCGCCGTTCAGGAGCATGCTACTGCAGGACCGTGCTCATGTCAAAGACATACCGGAGGGGCGTCATTTCTTCCGAACAGGATTGAAAACCCGGACACACAGGTTAGAATACTGCGAGGCTTTCGTCAACAACGCGTGGTCGATTCTCAGGGGTGAGCGATGTCTGTCCTTCTCGCCGTCATCGTACTCTCGACCCTGGGCCTCCTGCTCGGCCTGGGGCTTGCCATTGCCAATCGTGTGTTCACGGTGGAAACCGACCCGCGGATTGAGCAGGTGGACGCGGCCCTCCCGCAGGTGAATTGCGGTGCGTGCGGCTATTCCGGATGCCTGCCCTATGCCGAAGCCCTGGTCAGGGAAGGCGCCGCGACGAATCTGTGCGTCCCCGGCGGCACGGAGACCGCCCGGGCCGTCGCGCGTATCGTGGGGGTGGCCTTCGCGGAGACCCTCCCCGTCCAGGCCTACGTCCACTGTCACGGGGGAACCACCGAAGCGAGGCAGGCGTTCGATTACGACGGGATCGCCGACTGTCGCGCTGCGGCACTCGTCCACGGGGGTCCCAAGGCGTGCAAGTACGGCTGCCTGGGGTTCGGGACGTGCCCGAAGGTCTGTCCGTTCGATGCCATCACCATGAGTGACAACGGTCTCCCCGTCATTGACCGTGTCAAGTGCACCGGCTGCGGGGTGTGTGTGCGGGCGTGTCCCGTGGGCATCATCGAACTGCTCCCACTCGGCACCGATGTGATCCTGGCGTGCTCCAACCGTGACCGCGGGGCCGCCGTCAAGAAGATCTGCTCGGTCGGGTGCATCTCCTGCATGATCTGCGCCAAGGTGACCGTCTCCGGCGCCGTGACGATGGTAAAGGGCGACGCCCTCCCCACCGTACACTACGACGTCCAAGGTGAGACCTTCGACAAGGCCATCGAGAAGTGTCCGATGAACTGCTACGTGAGGGTCGGAGCCTGCGCCGCAGCCGTGGAGCAGTCGGTGCCGAGGGGCGTCTGAGCACGCTGCCCGACTGGAAAAGCAAAGGGCACGGAAGACCGTGCCCTCCTTCCCATCCGTATCCGGACGCCCATCCGCCGGCGATTTCTCAATAGAGGCTCAGCCAGGGGGGCTTGTCCGCAACCTTCTTGTAGAAGGCGTTGCTGTTCTCGACGTGACCGTCCGCGAAGAGATAGTTGTCGAATCCGGAGTGAATGCCCGGGTTGCACGTGCGGCCGCTCACACCGTACGTCGGGTCGTTGGGTGCATAGTGGTTGGCGCAGTGCACCACGATCATGTCAGACCTGACGGTGTTCGCGTTCCGTCCCGTCCCGTCGTCATGCAGGCACTTGAGGTTGTATCCGTAGTCGAAGCGTCCGGAGCCGCTCCGGGACTGGCTGTTTCCGGGACAGTCGAACTGCTGGTAGAGGTGCCAACTGGCCCCTTGATACAGGTCGAGCAGTTCCAGCCCGTCGTCGAGTGTTCCCA
>DATKVD010000195.1:0-3463 GCA_035530235.1 Planctomycetota bacterium
CTTGATGCCGCAGACCTCGCGTGAGGCCTGGTACGATTTCCACCCCGACCCGGCGAGGTAGCCGCGCACCACGCATTCCACCGGCAGCACGCGGGCCTTGCGGACCAGCATGGTGCGACCGGCGAGCATCGCCGCGTGTCGACCGAGTGCGGGGTCGATGCGGGCGATCTCGCTGGCGGCCGTCGGGGCGCTCACCACGTGACTCGGGGTGATGTCTTCGAGGAAACCGAACCAGAACGCCGAGAGCTGCGTCAGTACCCGACCCTTGTGGGGGATGCCGGTCGGGAGGATGCAGTCGAATGCGGAGAGACGGTCGGTGGCGACGATCAGCAGGTCGCTGCCCATGTCGTAGATGTCGCGGACCTTCCCGCGTCGGACCGGGAACTCGGCGATCTCCGTCTTCAGCACGACGTGGGTCATCTCGGGTCTCCCGAAAACCGGTGCAGGGACGTGTCAACACGCGGACGTGCCGTGTACGGGATGTTCTCTACCAGAGTGGGGACGTGGTTTCAAGGGAAAAGCGGCTGCGGGAGTTCGTCCCAGCGGGCCCTCGGCCGCCGGCCGGCCGAGCCCGAGTACTCACGGACGAAGTCGAGGATCGCAGCGGTGGTCGGGTCGTCCTTCTTGCCGATGCCCATGACGAGCGTAGCGTGTCCGCGGTTCTCGGCCCGGAGGAGTCTCACCGGTGTCCCATGGCGCTCGATCTGCATCGCCAATGCGATCGCCTGGATGTCAAGGAGGGGCAGGTCGTTCTGGGCGTAGATGACGATGAAGGGGGGCTGGCTCTCGTCCACGTGGAATTCGGGCGAAGCGTCGACGAGTGCATTCGCGTCCGGTTCGAACCCTCGGAAGATGAGACTGGTGGCGCCCACCCGATAGAGCCCGCTGATGGCGATGACGCCGGCAATCTCGTCCGAGCTCCGTCCCACCTCAGCGAGGTATCGCTCGTTCAGTGCCAGGAGCGCTGCAAGGTGTCCCCCTGCGGAGTGTCCGCCCACAAAAACATCGTCCGGATTTCCACCGTAGCGGCGGACGTTCTTCCTGACCCAGTCAAAGGCGCGCGCCACGTCCCGGATGTGTGCGGGATGTTTCACGCTCGGGCTCAGTCGATAGTTCACGCAGGCGGTCACAATCCCGTGCTTCGCGAAGGCGTTGCCGATGTGACGGATGAAGAACTTGCTCCCCACCTGCCATCCCCCGCCGTGAATGTACATGAGCACGGGGGCGTTGGTGCGTCCCACGGGACGATAGACGTCCAGACGCTGCCTCGAGGAGACGTCGGGGCCGGTGACGTACGGGATGTCCTTGTGCACTTCGACCTTGAAGGTCGCCGTGTTCGTGATGCGGTCTTGGAGGGTCGTGTCCTTCGCGTGGGCGGTTTGAGGGGGTCCGGCGCAGCCGAGTGCCCCGCCGGCAATGGCCGCGGCCGCCAGGAGAAAGGGGATGACCGGCCGGTCCCTTTTCATGACATTCCGTTTCCTCTTCACCGTTTTGTCGCCCGTGCGTGCTCGTCGATGAATTCGAGGATCGCCTGTGTGGCCGGGTCGTCCTGCGCGCCAATCCGGCGCGTGATGCTGAGGTGGGTCCGGTCGTCCACCCGCAGCAGTCTCACCGGGGAGTGGTGCTGCTTGAGCTGCTCCTCCAGGCCGATGGCGAGGATGTCGAGGCCCGGGAGGTCGTTGTCGGCGTAGAGGATGAGGAACGGCGGCTGCCGGTCGTCGACGTGCATCGCGGGCGAGGCGTCCTTCAGGACCTCGGGGTCGTCGTCGAAGACGTTCTTGAAGACCAGGCTCGTCCCCCCCACCCGGTAGACCCCGCTGATGGGGATGACGCCGAGGATCTCCTGGGAGGTCCGGCCGACCTCCGCCAGGTACCGCTCGTTGAGGGCCAGGAGTGCCACGAGGTGTCCGCCCGCCGAGTGCCCGCACGCGAACAGATCGTCCGGGTTGCCACCGTACTCGTGGACGTTCCGCTTGACCCAGTCGAACGCACGCACCACGTCCCGGATGTGTGCCGGGTGTTTCACGCCCGGACTCAGACGGTAGTTGATCGACACCGTGAGGATGCCCTGTCCGGCGAAGGTCCTGCCGATGTTGGTGCGGAAGGTCTTGCTGCCGAACTGCCACGCCCCCCCGTGCACGAAGAAGAGCACCGTCGCGTCCTTCTTTCCGACGGGCTGGTAGACGTCGAGCCGGTGCTTCGAGCGGCTAGCGTCCTCGCCCGTGTAATAGGGGACGTTCCGGTGTATCCTGACCTTGAAGGCCGGCGTGAGAGGCGGGCCCGTCTCCGCGGGGATCGGCCAGCAGATGACCGTCGCCGTCAGCACCGTCGCGGTCAGGAACACGAGCACGCGCGCCTTCTTCTGGGTCATGGCGAGTTACTCCTTCGGGTTCGGCACGTCTTCGGTCCGGAGCTTCTCGAGGATCTCGCGGCTGACGGCTTCCCAGGTCTCCAGCGGCTGGCTGCGCGGGACGGTTTTTCCGAGGAGGTCACCGGCGATGCCCGCCATCCGCCAGGCGTCGCCGCGGTAGAAGAGCCGCAGCATCACCGACGGCTGCACCCGTTCCTTGAAGAGGATCTTCTGATAGAGGGCCTCCTTGTCGGTGCCGCGGTCGATGCCGAGCGCCCCGCACGCGTAGCTCAGGTGGTTATAGCCCTTTCCCTCGTCCAGGCGGAGGAGGAGCCGTCGGTAGGCGGCGGGTGGGAGTTCGCACGGGTGGAGCGCCGGCCAGCTCCCCTCGTGCATGAGGATCTCGAAGCGGAAGTCACGTCGGCCGTAGTCCTTCCCGGAGACGGGCGGCTGGTCCGGCGGACGTGGACAGACGGCGAAGACGCCGGTGCGCGCGTCGATCATCATCGACCAGGGCGCGCTCTTCGCCGGGTCGATCACGCGGAGGGTGAGACCGGCGTCGATCTCCGAATAGTCCGCCCAGCCGGGGGCGCCCTCCCCCTCCTCGACCGTGTAGGCCGGCGTGTCGGCGTGGTTCGACCGCCAGATCCGGTAACTTCCCGGAAGCTGCACGACGCCCCCGATGTCCCAGTAGGGCCGGAACGCCCGGCTGTCCGAGATGCTCAGACTTCGCATGGGCTCGTCGTTCATGTCCTGTCGGAACATCTCGACGCGCCTCGCCCCGGCAAAGGCGAACATCCGGTGGTGCTCGTCGCTGCCGAGCTTGAGCGGGAGTCCGAGCTGATGAGAGGCCACCGCGAGGTTCACCGGCAGTCGCGTGAAGTCGGCTAGCTCTCGGACCTGGATGCGGCCCTCGACGGTCATGTCGATGATGCGGGTGAAGGGGACGCTGATCTTTCCGTCGGTGTAGGCCCCCGCGATGGTCAGCACGTCATCCTTCACGGCTGCACGGACGATCTGTGCACGAAGCGTGGCCGCGACACGGTTCGAAAAGAGCGAGTCGGCCGTTCCCCCGCCCGCCGGCACCAGCACGACGCCGGCGACGAACACCCC
>DATKVD010000196.1:0-8125 GCA_035530235.1 Planctomycetota bacterium
GTCGACGCGGCCTGGAGAAGACGGCGATGCTCGGCATCTCGACGGACAACCAGCCGACCAGGGAGGTCGTCGACTTCTTCAAGGAGGTCTGTCCGGACGTGCCGTGGATGAGTCACGGTCACGCCATGCCCGAGGATCTCCACGGCGTCCCGGTGAAGTATCTGTCGGGGGTGTGGGCGGGGGGCAAGTTTCCGGCGGACCCGTCGGAGGGACGCACGTACGGGTGGAAGCGGACGTTTTCCGGCTTCCGGTCGAACGAATTCTCCTCGCCGTCGGGGGCGGTTCTGGCGCACCATCCGCGCAACCTGTGGCAGGTCTTTCCGCTGACGTCGCTTCGCCTGATCGGCGAGATGAACATTGCGGGTCAGCAGCGCGGGTTCGCCCGGCTGGGCGGAGACTTCTGGGCGGTGCTCGAGGACCGTCGCGGCCGGACCCGCTCGCTCGCCGCCCGCTACCCCGAGACCTCCTGGCGCAACCTCGACATCCAGACGAGACTCCTGTCGCCCGGCAAGAGCGGCGCCGTCGCCACCCACCGCTTCGAGATGCTCCGTGAGGGCCTCCAGGAGTGCGAGGCACGCATCTTCATCGAGAAGGCGATCCTCGAGAAGAAGATCGACGGCGAGTCGGCCGAACGCGCGCAGGCAGTGCTCGACGAGCGCATCCCCGCCATCCGCAGGGGCGTCAGCACGCTCGGGATAACCAGCGTATGGACTTCCTTCGCCTACATCGACAACAGTTGGTGGCAGATCCCGGGCGTGATGGGTCACTACTGGTACGTCGGCTCCGACTGGCAGGCCCGCTCGAAGCAGCTCTACACCGCCGCCGCGGACGTCGCCCGGGCACTCGCGAACCGGCAGAACACCGCACCATAGTCGATCGAGGAGGGGCAGGGGGGGGTCACGTCGGCATCTCGACGCGGCGGGCCAGGAGGAACGTACGGTCGTCCGAGGCCATCCCGCCGCCGTGGAGTTTGTTGGCGTAGACGCTCAGCCCCTCGGCAACCGCCGCAGCCTCCGGCACACCCCGGGACGTGTAGAGGGCACACAGCTGGCGGGCCAGCGGCTCCAGACCCGTGCTGTCGTGCGCGAGGGTCTGGGACTCCGTCAGTCCGTCGGTGAACATGGCGAGCATCTCGTCCGGCTCGACGCGGGACCCGTGACACGCGATGTCGCCCGGACCGATGCCGAGCGGCATGTTGGCCCCCGCCTGAAGCCACCGCATCCCGCCTTCACGGTCGAGAACGATCGCCGGCGGATGTCCGCTGTTGGCCGCTTCCATCTCTCCCGTCTTGGGGTCGAGCAGGGCTGCAAGCATCGTCACGAATGAGTGCCCGGGCAGGTATCCGCACAGGTGTCCGTTGAGGTGCTGCATGAGGTCTTGGAGGCCGACGCCCGCGCCGACGCACACGTGGACCATGCTGTGAAGGCTGGCGGCCACCAGGGCCGCCTGGAGTCCCTTGCCGCAGACGTCCGCCACCGTCAGCAGCACGCGTCCGTCCGGAGTCGGCACCACGTCCACGTAGTCGCCGCCCACCCACCGGCACGGCTCGAAGCCGATCGCGACGTCCAGTCCGGGGATCTTCACATCGCGCGGGATGAGCCGCATCTGGATCTCGGTCGCCTGTTCGAGCTCGTGCTCGATGGCGGCGTTGCTCTCCGCCTGACGACGCGACGCCCACACCAGCTCCGCCTTCTGAAACTCTTCCGCCGCCAGCGAGGTGAGCGCCAGCCACTCGTTCGTGCCCAGCTCCGGCGGCAAAAGCACGTAAAGACAGTCCATCGAGTGCTCGTCCGACCGCAGCGGACACGCCACCGCCGACATGGCCAGCTCGTCCCTCGTCACGGTGAGTTCCACGTCGGCACTCCGGGCGACGTTGCTCCCGAGCACGGGCTCGCCCCGTTCGCGCAGGGCCCGCAGCATCCCCCTCGAGACGTAGGGCGCCCCGCGGGGGGAACCCGCAGAGACCGCCGGCTCGCAGAGCATCCGCGGGGGCTCGTCGGGGCGGTCCTTGAGGAGTCGCACCGCCAGGGCCATTTTCCCGCGCAGCTCCGGGCCGACCATGAACTCACACAGGACGCGCAGACGCTCCCCGACGTCCTCGATCTCGAGCAGGCGACGGCCGCCCGCGACGACCCGAGAGATGAGCGAGGCGGCGACGCGTGCGACCTCGAGTTCCGTGCGGGTGCTGATCCGCTCGAAATCGCCCACCGAGACGGTCACGGGTTTCTCGGCCGGTAGTGCGCCCGGCTCCAGCGAAGCGCCCGGCGACAGGAGCCTCAATGCAAACGGTCCGATCTCGACGGCGTCGGTCAGCCCCAGCACCCGCTCGACGACGGGGACGCCGTTGAGCTTCGTGCCGTTCCGACTGCCCAGGTCGTGGACCCACCACCGGCCGAACGGGTCGGAGAAGAGCTCGGCGTGATGCCGGGAGACCGCCTCGTTCCGAAGCCTCACCCGGCAATCCGCGCCCCGGCCGACGACCAGCCGGGGCGGGGCCAGCTCGACCTGCTTGAGCACGCCCCCCGGGCCCCGAACCTCGAGAGACGCCGGACCCGCCGACACCGCCTGAGCTGACCCGCGGCTCTCCGATTCCGTGGACATGATGAGACCCCCAACACATCGCCACTCAACGTGCAGCTTCGAATTATCGGTAAAACTATATCAGGTCCATGCGGCCGCTGTCAACTACGGCTTTTCCGACGCCTCCGGCTTCCCCCCGGCCTCCGATGTCGGCGGCTCGTCGTCCCACGACCCGGAGTCCCACAGCATCACTCCCGACGTTCCCGCTGCCACAATCCGCTTGCCATCCGGGCTGAAGGTCGCGGAGAGGAAGCCGCCCTGCCCGCGGAGCGTCATAGCTTCCGCACCCGCCACCGCGTCCCAGATCTTGACCGCGCCAACGTCGTCCGCCGCCGAGACGATGCGCTCCCCGTTCGGACTATAGGCGACGCACCTGACGACGCCCTGGTGGCCACGGAGCACCATCAGCTCCTTTCCCGTGGCCGCCTCCCACAGCCGCACGGTCTTATCCGACCCGGCGGAGACGACACGCCGGTCATCCGGACTGAAGCCCACCGACAGCACCCCCAATTCATGGCCGCGAAGCGTCCTGATCTCCTCCCCCGTGGTCGCATCCCAGAGTTTCACCGTTTTGTCGTAGCCCCCGGACACAATGTGCCTGCCGTCGCGACTGAACGCCACGGCCAAGACGTAATGTTCGTGGCCCACGAGGGTCCTGATCTCGGCGCCGGTGAGCGCGTCCCAGATCTTCACCGTCTTGTCGTAACTCCCTGAAAGGACGCGCTTGCCGTCCGGGCTGAAGGCAACCGAGACCACCTGATCCTTGTGTCCGCCAAGGGTCAAGAGTGGAGTACCCGTGGCGGCGTCCCAAACCTTCAGCGTCTTGTCCCAGCCTCCGGTGACGATGCGCGTGCCGTCAGGGCTGTAGGCCACCGACAACACGCGGTCCCCGTGCCCACGAAGGACCGCAACTTCCTCGCCGGAGACGGCGTCGTAGATTGTCGACTCGAGGTGGCCGCCGCGGCCACCGCTCGAAGTGAGCCGCTTGCCGTCCGGGCTGAACGCGACCGAGTATGCCCATCGACCATGGATCCACTGTGCTTCCCCGCCGGGGTCCGCACGCCAGACCTTCACGGTCTGGTCGCGGCCCCCCGTGACGAGCCGCGTCCCGTCCGGGCTCACAGCGAGGGATAAGACCCAGCCGTCGTGGCCCCGAAGGGTCATGAGTTCTTTGTCGCTGTAGATGCTCCAGAGTTTCACGGTGCCGTCCCCGCCGGCGGTAACGACCTTGCCTGGCAGGAATGCCAGCCCATGGATGCCCTCCTGACGGGCATGTGCACTGAGGTACTGCCGCCGCTCTCCGGTGAGCCAGAGTTTGAGGTGCGAGTCCCCCGATGCCAGCATGCCCCCCCCCTCGGCGAACGCCACCGCATAGACGTTGGAATCATGGCCCTTCAGGTCCGCAATCTGCTCGCCGCTGCCGGCGTTCCACAGCTTCACCTCGTAGACCCCGCCGGACGCGATCGTACGTCCACCTGCACCGAAGCAGACCGAGTACACGGGGCCTTTGTGACCCCGCAGCGTCCGGAGCGGTTGGCCCGTCGTCGCATCCCAGAGCTTCAGCGTCTCGTCGTTGCCGGCGGAGACGATCCACTTCCCGTCGGGGCTCACCGCCACGGCGTAGACCTGGTCGGTGTGCCCCTTCAGCACCATCACCGGCTCGCCGGTGTTCGCATCCCACGCGCGCACGGTCTTGTCCCTGCTGCCCGAAACGACCCGCTTACCGTCCGGGGTGAATACCACCGAAAACACATCGCCCTGGTGACCGACCAGCGTCCGGATTTCCCTGCCCGTCTCCGCCTCCCAGATCTTGACGGTGCTGTCGTCGCTGCCGGAGACGATCCGCTTGCCGTCCGGGCTGAACCCCACGGACCTCACCAAGTTCTGGTGCCCATGAAGCGTCAGGATGCTCTGATCATGGATGCGCCTCAGGTAATACCACTCCCATCCTCTCATATCCTTGTGACAGAGCGCCAGCAGCTGCTTTACAGCGGCAATATTCGCCTTTTCATATTCGGCGCCGGCCAGGGCAATCCGGTTGAAGTAGAGCGCCCGGCGGGCCTCCTCCACCTTGTTTAGCGCCACCTTGCGGTCCGCAGCCGCTTGGCGGGCTGCAGACGTGGCCACTTTCTCGGCCTGCACCGCACGGTTCCGCTCGGTTGCCAGACGCGCCGTGAAATAGACGGCAAGGCCCACCAGGCAAGCGAGAGCGACCGCTGCGACAGCCACCCACGCCTTGAACTTCCGGATCCGGCTGACGACCAGATAGCGCAGTGTGGCCTTCCTCGCGGCCAACGGCTCACGGTTCAGGTAATTGTCGATGTCCTCGGCAAGGTCGCCTGCCGTCGCATAGCGCGCCTCCGGGTTGCGGGCCAGGGCCTTCAGCAGCAGCGCCTCCACGTCACGGTCCACCAGCCGCGTTACCTCACGCGGACGCTTCACCTCCTCCTCTGCAATCCGCCTCAACACCTCATACCGCGTCCCCGACAGGTGGTGCGGCG
The DNA here is from genome assembly GCA_035530235.1 of Planctomycetota bacterium. Classification (GTDB taxonomy): domain Bacteria; phylum Planctomycetota; class DG-23; order DATKVD01; family DATKVD01; genus DATKVD01. Next base: position 5,082 of record DATKVD010000196.1, read on the forward strand.
GCCGACCCACCAGCAGCCGATACAGGATCACGCCCAGGCTGTAGACGTCCGAGCGGGTGTCGATCTCGCTATGACGTCCCGCCGCCTGCTCCGGACTCATATACGCGGGCGTCCCCGTGATCCCGCTCTCCGTCGAGATCGTCCGCTCTTCGCCTTCCATGAGAAACGCCTTCGCGAGACCGAAATCGAGGACGTACGGCTGGCCGTCTTGGGTGACGAGGATGTTCGAGGGCTTCAGGTCGCGGTGGATCACCCCGCGCAGGTGGGCATGCTGCACCGCCTGAGAGACCGTCCGCATCAGTTCGAGGATGCCCCGGCGGGTCGGCCGCGCCGTCTCCACGTACTGGTCCAGCGGCACGCCCTTGATGAGCTGCATCGCGTAGTAGTAGACGCCCTTGTGGAGACCCGACTCGTAGACCCGGGCGATGTTGGGGTGTTCGAGGGACGCAGCGAGTTCGACCTCGCGCTCGAAGCGGTGACGCTGCTTGTCGGTCGCGAAGCTCCCGGTGCCTAAGAGCTTGAGCGCCACGTCCCGGCGGGTCGAGAGCTGCACCGCCTGCCAGACGACGCCCATCCCCCCGACGCCGAGGCGTCCCGTGACCTCATACCCTTCGACCTGGGGCAGGGGGGCTTCGGGGCTTTCCGCCCGCTCGCCCCCGCCCGTCACCGTCTCCGGAAGCTCGTCTTCGCGATGGTCCTCTCCCACTTCACATCCTCCGCAGCGCGCAGTCCTCAGTCTTGCGTTTCCAGCTTCTCGATGAGTCTTCTGACGGGCCAGTCAAAAAATGACGACAGGTAGGTATGCGGGTCCTCAAGAGACTCCGTCAGCAGCTTGACCGCGGGGGCATCCTCGCCGCGTGCGTAGGCGAGGAGCCCCTCCACCAGTTGACCGTCCGCCTTGAACTGGGGCGACCAGAGTCTCCAGGCAGCCACCGCGTCGGCATCGTCCGGGTGAAGGGCGGCGCGGGCGGCGTAGTCGGGATAGACCTCAGCCGAGCGTTCCAGCGCCTTCAGGACCTCGTCCCCACGTCCGGTGAGGGCGTGGACGATTGCCTGGGCGCGCAAGGCGTCCAACACGGAGCCCCGGTCCCTCCACGTCTCATAGGCCTCTTCGAGCCGACCGATCGCCTCATCCCGTGCGCCTCGAAGCATGGCGAGCCAGCAGAGCCCGACCCGCGCCTGGAGGCCGCTCGTAACGGCTGTCGTCGGCCATTCACGGATAATGTGTCGCCACTCCCTCTCGGCTTCCTCGTACCTTCCCTGAAGGAACAGGGCCCAGCCGAAGTGCAGATGCACGACGGCCAGCACCGCGTCAGAAGCCGGCCATTCCGCAAAGATGCGCCTCGCCGTCTCTTCCGCCTCGTCGTAACGGCCCAGCCAAGTGCCGCACACAGAGACGACCTGCGAGAGCGCATGAAACAAGCGTTGCCGGTCGGCCGGCCAGTCGCGCTCGATTCTCCGGTAGACGGTCAGTTCTTCCTCGCAGCGTCGCTGCCTCCCGCGCAAGATCGCCAGTTCCGCAAGGGCATGGAAGAGCGCAAGACCCTCCGAGTCGCCTAGCCGCTCTTGGATCTCCGTCTCCGCTCGATCCCAGAGCCCGTTAAACAACCAGTTCCTAACCAGTTGATCTCTCGCAAGCTCTCTGTGAAGAGCGGACGACGAGTTCCTCATGTATTCGATGAGCCGTTCCGTGACAAGCGTGACATCGGGCAGTCTATCGACGTAAGAGAACGGGACGGCCGTGCTCATCCCGACCGGGTGAAAGCGCAAGGCGGGCATCCCAAATAGCGCCGAGCGTATGCGGTCGGGGCGAAAGAAGCCGGTGCGTTCCCAGAGCCGCTCGCCGACAAACGCAAGGCCTTCCCAGCCCCGGTAGTCCCGATACGCCCGTTCCAGTTCGTCGGCCTCCTTCTCGACCTCGCCTCGGAACGCGTGGACGAGAGACTTGCCGAGACAGGCCAAGGGGCCCAGGGGACTTCCCTCGATGCGGCCGAAGAGTCCCCAGGCCTCGTCGAGAAGATGCTGACGTTTCACCGGTTCCGTCTCCGCGCCAGCGAGGGCGAGGCTGCACTTGCCGGCCCGGAAGAGGGCTTGGAGACCTTCCTCCCGGACGGGATGGTTTGCGCCCACTCCGAGGTAAAGGGCTCTCGCCTTCTCCATCAGGCCCTCTTCATAGAAGGCATCCGGTACGGCAAGACAGGAGATCATGAGGGGAAGCCCGCGACTGAATAGGCGGAACCGCCGCACACGCAATCCGCTGCCATAGCCATACAATCCGGTCCGCGGACCCGACAGCGGCTCGGGGTCCGGCCAGTGAAGGATTTCCCGACCGTCCACAGTGAGTCGGAGGAGATCCGCCGTCTTTTCAGCGACAACCGTGTGCCATTGACCCGGCACGTAACTCGCCTGCGTCGTGGCGACGTGAACGTTGGTCCTCTGGACCGCAGCCGCGGTGTTCGATTCGGCACCGAACTGCAGGAAATAGGCACTGTAAAAGGTGGTCATGGCGGCTCCCGAATCAGGAGCGCAGAGCATGACGGTGATCTCGCCTTTGGGGGCCTCAATGACCCGCGCCTCCACCTCCACCCGCACGTCGCCGGTCACGTCTTCATCCAAGAACAAATTGTTACTCAAGTCCCCTATGCTCGCGAGTGTGCCGTTGCTGACCCGCCAGCGTCCCTTGATGCAGGTCCACCCCTCGGGCTCGCCGTCCGGCAGCCGGCTGAAATCCACGTCGGCTATCAGCCGCCACGGGGCAACCCCCTCCAGCCAGTGCTCGATGTCCGTGAGCAGATCGGCAACGGAGTCGTAGCGTTCGGTCTTCTCCCGCTTCAGGCAGCTCAGGATGATGTCGCGCAGTTCCGGCGGCACGCGGCGCTGCGGGTTGACGGTGATCGGGTCGGACGGGTCCGTCGTCGTGATCTGCGCGGTGAGTTCGGCGAGGTCCTTGCCTTCAAAGGGACGTTTCAGCGTGCAGAGTTCATACAGCATCACCCCCAGCGACCAGATGTCGGCGCGCGCGTCGAGGTCATTCACTTGTCCCA
>DATKVD010000197.1:0-4038 GCA_035530235.1 Planctomycetota bacterium
CCTCCTGCCGGGACGGCTCCGACCGACGTCCATCCGGCGGGAGCGTCGGCCCCCGATGCTCTCCGGGACGTATGGCCCGGCTCCCTTCCGCCGGTTCATCGCTCATGACGACTTGCTCCGGCGCGGACGGCTCCCACGCCATCACGTGGATCGGCTCGTCGGGACCCGCTCGGGCTCCACGGCGGACCGACGTCCTGGCGCCCCTCGTACGGAAATCCGATACCCCAGCCTCCGGGATTTAAATCCCTGAATAACCATGATCCTCAATCCTTTCCACAAAAAAGCCTCCACGTTCCGACAACGGGTCCAATACGGCCGGATTCCGGACCGCATGAAGCATTCCGGGGCAGGAAGATGCTGGAATCTGTGACATTATGATGCTAGACTTAAGGGGGTATGCCTCATGCCTGCACCCGGCGGCCGACAGCGTGACAAATTTCACAGGGCGCGATATCCGCACTAACTAACCATTATACATCGACTTGGGGAAAGGGCTGCCGATGTGCCGGGTGTCTGTGGGTCTGGCGGCGGGTCTTTTTCTGGCCCTGGGGCCCTGGGGGGCGGTCGCCGACGAGGTCTGGTGGGAGGGCGAAACCCCCTCCGCGACGAATTTCCCGGCGAAAACGTGGTTTTCGGCGTCCACCTTCGAGGCGAAGCGGCACGAGGTGCTCTCCGGAGGCGACTGGCTGACGAACGCCGGCAAGCGGACCGGCGACGAGGCCTTCGCACGCTACGAGGTGCGCGTCGGCGATGCGGGCGACTATGCCTTCTGGACCCGCAAGTTCTGGAAGCACGGGCCGTTCCGCTGGCGCTTCGACAAGGAGCCCTGGCGGACCTGTCCGCGCGAGGTCGGTCTCGCCGACACCACCGAGATCCGAAAGTTCCTCTGCGTCAACTGGGTCTACCTGGGCAAGGTGAAGCTCTCGCCCGGGACACACACGTTCGAACTCCGTCTCCTGGCGAAGCCCGGCGAGGAGCTGACCGCCTGCTTCGACTGCTTCCTCCTCACGAGACGTCCCTTTACGCCGCGCGGAAAGCTGAAGCCCGGTGAGAAGTCCGGCAAGGCCGAGCCGGGCTGGTGGGCGTTCGAGCCCTCCCCCGATGCGTTCGGTGAGGCGATGCTCGACCTGCGTCACCTGAACGAGAAGGTCGCGGGCGAGCATGGGTTCGTCACGCGCAAGGGGTTGGATTTCGTCCTTGCGAGCGGCGAGCCGGTGAAGTTCTGGGCGGTGAACGTGGGCGACGGCGTCATCCGCATGGGACGTGAGCCTCAACAGTACCTCGCCCGGCGGCTGGCCAAGGTCGGCGTCAACATGGTCCGCGTCCACGCCCCTGCCTTTGACAAGGAGGCCCCCGACCCGACGACCATCGACCGCGCGTACCTCGACGGACTCCACCACTTCGTCGCCGCGCTCAGGAAGGAGGGCATCTACACCGAACTCTCGTTCTACTTCCCGCTCTGGTTTGACGTGAGGCCCGCCTATGGCTTTCCCGGCTACGACACGATCGAGAACAGGAAGCCGTTCGCCCTGCTCTTCTTCGACGCACGGATGCAGAAGATCTACGGGGCGTGGGCCCGGGCGCTTCTGACCACGAAGAACCCCTACACGGGTCTTCCGTTCGCCGACGACCCCGCCGTCGCCATCGTCGAGATCATCAACGAGGACAGCTATCTCTTCTGGACGTTCAGCGAGAAGAACATCCCGCGCGCGCAGATGCGGGTGCTGGAGCGGGAGTTCGGCGGCTGGTTGGAGAGGAAGCACGGCTCGCTCGCGAAGGCCGTGGCGTCGTGGGGGAACCGTGCGTCCCACAAGAACGACGACCTCGCCGCCGGGTGCGTGGGGCTCCTCGATGCGTGGCACTTCACCGCCGCGGGTGTCGGCAAGGCGGTCTCGAAAGAACGCATGAGCGACCAGCTCCGGTTCCTCGTCGAGCACCAGAAGCGCTTCTATGAGGACACGGTCCGGTTCCTCCGTCGCGACCTCGGCGTCAAGTGTCTCATCTCATGCAGCAACTGGCACACGGCGGACGCGGTGACGCTGGACGGGCTCGAGCGCTACACCTACACCGCGGGCGACGTGATCGACCGTCACGGGTATTTCGGCGGGCCTCACAAGGGCCCGCGGGCCGGCTACAGCGTCTCGGTGGGCGACACGTATGCCGACCGTGCCGGGGTGCTCGAGCCGGACGCCCTTCCCATCCAGGTGAACCAGGTGGACGGCTTCCCGCACATCATCAGTGAGATCGGCTGGCCGAACCCGAACCGGTTCAAGGCGGAGTTCCCGTTCATCGCGGCGTGCTATGGGGCGCTCCAGGGGATCGACGGGGTCTTCTTCTTCGCGGTGGGCGGGGCGGACTGGGACGGCTCGGCGCGGAAGTTTCCGGTGAGCGTGCCGACGGTGCTGGGGCAGTTTCCGGCGGCGGCGCTGATGTACCGTCGGGGCGACGTAAGTGAAGGCGCAACCGTAGCTTACGACGCGCTGAAGCTCGACGACCTCTATGCGTTCAAGGGATCGGCCGCCGTCACCGCACAGGCCCTGGACGAACTCAGAAGGGCGGATGTCCCGCCGGGCGGCACGCTGCGCGGAAAGCGCCTCGCCGCCATCGACCCGCTTGCCTTCTACGTCGGCCGGGTGATGCGCAGCTTCGACGGCGATACGTCCAAGACCGCCGTGCGTGACTTGTCGAAATCCATCGACCGCGACAGGAAGCACGTCCGGAGCCTCAGCGGCCAACTGGAATGGGATTTCGAAAAGGGACTCGTGACCGTGAACACCGCACGGACCCAGGGGGCCGCGGGGTTCATGGGCCGACACGGGCGCATCGAACTGGAGGACGTCCGCATCGAATCGAAGAACGAGTTCGGCACGGTCATCGTCACGTCACTCGACGACGAGCCGCTCAATGGCTCGAAGCGGGTCCTGATCCAGGCGATGACCGAGGAGAAGCCCCTCGGCTGGAAGGTGGAGGGAGGCAAAATCGTCGACCTCGGCGGCTACCCGATGAACGTGCGCAGCGTCGACGCGCGGGTCACCCTCAAGAGCCGACGGTTCGTGAGGACCGTGACCCTCCTCGACGAGCACGGGTACATGCGGAGGGCGATCAAACCTGAGCACGACGGTGAGGCCCCCGGGATCAGACTGCCCCCGGATGCCATCTACACGATTGTGGAGTGGTGAGTCATGGGAAAGCACATGCCGAGACAGCCTCGACGGGAGTACATGGACGAGCCGCGGTCGGTCGAGGCCTACGCGACGTCCGATTTCTCCGAGGTGAACCAGGCGTTCGTGGACCGGCTCTTCGAGCTGACGGGACCGGCCGAAGTCCTGCATGTCATCGACCTGGGCACGGGTCCGGGCGACATCCCGCTGCGCATCCTCCGGGTGCGGCCCGGGTGGCGCATCGTCGCGCTCGAGGCGTCGCCCCCGATGCTCGACTTCGCCAAGAAAGCCGCCCGCGAGGCGGGTGTGACCACCGGCATCCACTGGTTCCAGGCCGACGCCAAGGGCTCGGGACTGCCCGGCCGCACCTTCGACGTCGTCTTCTCCAACACCATCCTGCACCACATCTCGGAGACGGAGCTTGTGTGGGAAGAGGTGAAACGGGTGGGCAAGCGCGGGGCGCTCGTCTTCTTCAGGGACCTCGCACGCCCGGCCACGCCGGAGGACGCCCACCGGATTGTCGAGACCTACGGCGGCGTGGGCCCGGAACTGATGCGACGCGACTACTACAACTCCCTCCTGGCGGCTTACACGGTCGACGAGGTGAGAGCGCAGCTAAGCGAAGCCGGCCTCGACGACATCGAGGTGACGAGGGTCACCGACCGTCACTGGGACGCCTTCGGCCGCCTGCCTGATAAATGACACCTGGTGTCTTTTCCGTTCGCGTTAACAGGGTCGCCAGGGCCGTTTTTCGCCTAGGAAAAGACACCAGGTGTCTTTTTTCGTCGGCTTAGCGGAATTCGGGGGGTTCGGGCTTGGCGTCGGGGTCTTCGGGCTCGGGCTCGGGGGGTCGGGGGACCTTGCCGGCGGCGACGTC